>QCSF01000001.1 GCA_003209195.1 Pelagibacteraceae bacterium AG-470-E16
ATATGCAGACAACCAGTTTCAGCTCCGCCTATGTCCATATTTGGAATTATTTGAAGTAACCTAATATTTGCACTCATTTAAAAGATCTAATAATTATATATTATTTCAAATGAAAAACAAAAAAAAATATTACATTTCCTCAAATCATCAGTCAATTCATTACACTAAAGTGAGTTCTAAAAGCAATATAGCTATTTTTTATCTTCATGGATTAATGTCGGATATTACAGGAAAAAAAGTAAGATTTTTAAAATCTTTTTGTAAAAAAAAAAAAATTAATTTTTTAGCTTTTGATTATTCGGGCCATGGAAAATCATCTGGCAATTTTGAAAATCAAGGAATTGATGACTGGGTAAAAGAAGCATATGAAATATGTCAAAGTATGTTGAAAAATAAAAAAATTATTTTAGTAGGTTCTTCTTGTGGAGGATGGATTGCTGCAATTCTGATTTGGAAATTAAAGAATATTTTAGGTTTTGTGGGTATTTCATCTGCACCTGACTTCACAAAATATTTAATGTGGAATACGTTTTCAAATAAGACAAAAAAAATCATTAACTCTGGTAAAATATACAAACTTAAAAGTGACTATGATGGATTTTATCCCATTGGAAAAACTTTAATAAAAAGTGGTAATGATAATTTAATTTTACATAAAAAAATATTATGTAATTTCCCAATTCGTTTAATTCATGGGTTAAAAGATAAAATTGTACCTGCTAAATATTCATATTTTTTATCAAAAACTATTGTATCAAAAGACACTTTAATATTAATTCAAAATGATGGGGACCATAGTTTGTCCTCAAAAAAAGACTTGAAAAGAATAGTTGGAGAAATAATTTCTATAGCTAATTTAAAAAATTAACCAGCTTGTTTTTTAATTCCCTTATTCGTCACTGGTTGAGCTAATTTGTCTAGCATTTCTAATGGACATATTTGAAAAAAATAATTTAGATTTATATCCCATTCATAAAGAATTTTTTTTGAATACTTTGACTTGGTATATTTTGCATGCTCTTCAACAAGTTTTTTTAAAAAACCTTTCCAGTAATCAGTTTCAACTTTATTCCAAATTACACTATTTGGGTTAATTAAATTATGTAATTTATTTTCTAAATCAAATACAAATGCCATCCCACCTGTCATACCTGCAGCAAAATTATCTCCAACGTCACCTAAAAATACAGTGGCTCCTCCGGTCATATATTCACAGCCATTAGTTCCGCATCCCTCTACAACTGAAATTGCTCCAGAATTCCTTACTGCAAACCTTTCACCAGCTTGTCCGGCAGCAAATAATTTTCCACTAGTAGCTCCATATAAAACTGTATTACCAATAATTGTATTTTTTTGAGTTTCTATTTCAGTTGCTCTTGCTGGTCTAACAACAATTGTTCCGCCAGATAATCCTTTTCCTACATAATCATTGCAATCACCAATAACCTCAAGATTAATTCCTTTGACAGTAAATGCTCCTAAGGATTGTCCTGCAGATCCTCTAAGTTTTATATTAATCTGATTTTCGTTAAACGATCTATCTTTAAAAGTCGTTACTAAACTTGAAGCTAACATCGCACCTACTGATCTATCAGTATTTTTTATATTATAATTTAATTCTACATTTTGACCACTTTTAATTAAAGGCATTACATCTTTTATAATTTTTTTGTCTAAAGTGTGAGGAACTTCATTCCTAATTTTCTCATCACAATACCTTGGATTATCTCCTGGATCTGCTTGAACCAAAAGTGGATTAAAATCTAAATCGTCTAAATTAGGTGAGCCTTTAGATATTTGCATTAATAAGTCAGTTCTACCAATTACATCATTTAATGATTTACAACCTAATCCTGCTAAAATTTCCCTCACTTCTTCAGCAACGAATGTGAATAGACTTACAACTTTTTCTGGTGTTCCAATAAACTTTGCTCTTAAATCATCTCTTTGAGTGCAAATGCCAACTGGACAAGTATCTGAATGACATTGTCTTACCATAATACAACCCATAGCTATCAAACTTGTAGTTGCAATTCCAAACTCATCAGCTCCCATCATCGCGGCCATTACAACGTCTCTTCCTGTTTTAATACTACCATCTGTTCTTAAAACAACCTTATGTCTCAAATTATTCATTGTTAAAATTTGGTTTGATTCAGTTAAACCCATCTCCCATGGAAGACCGACATATTTTACACTTGTTTGAGGTGTGGCTCCAGATCCTCCATTATGTCCACTAATTAAAATTATATCTGCTTTTGCTTTAGCAACGCCAGCTGCAATTGTTCCAACACCAGTTGAAGCAACTAATTTAACCCCAACACGTGCAATTGGATTAATTTGTTTTAAATCATAAATTAGTTGAGCTAAATCTTCGATCGAATAAATATCATGATGTGGCGGTGGAGAAACTAATGTTACTCCAGGAGTTGAATGTCTTAACTTTGATATATATTTAGATACTTTAAATCCAGGCAATTGACCACCTTCACCTGGCTTTGCTCCTTGTGCAATTTTAATCTCTATTTCATTACAATTGTTTAAATATTTTGCAGTAACACCAAACCTTCCAGATGCTACTTGTTTTACTCTGGAATTAGCATTATCACCATTAGACCTTGGGGTAAATCTATCTTCATCTTCCCCTCCCTCACCGCTACAGGATGCGCCACCAATTCTATTCATTGCAATTGCTAATGTTTCATGAGCTTCTTTTGACAAAGCTCCCATTGACATGCTTCCAGTTCCAAATCTTTTTCTAATTTCAGTAACCGACTCCACTTCATCTAATGGTATTGGTTTTTTTTTTGGTTTAAAACCTAATAAATCTCTCAAATGAATGGGTGGCATTTCATGAACAAGTTTAGAGTATTTTTTGTAAGTGCTGAACGAGTCGTTTGAAACAGCAGTTTGTAATAAATGCATTGTTTTAGCTTGATAACCGTGTGTCTCTCCACCGTGGCGATATTTATAGATACCTCCGATTGGTAAAGATATAATATTCTCTCTGAATGTTTTGCTGTGTTGATTTTTAATCATCTCTTCGATTCCTGTAATACCGATACCTGAGATTCTTGATTCTAAACCTGGAAAATACTCCGAAACTAATGAGCGGCTTAATCCTAATGATTGAAAGTTTAAACCACCTCTGTAAGAACTTATAACTGAAATACCCATTTTTGACATAATTTTTAATAATCCATCATTTATAGCTTTTACATATTTTTGAACGCATTCATCAAAACTCAATTTTCCAAATAGACCTTTTTCAAATCTTTGGTAGATTGAATCAATTGTTAGGTAAGGATTGACAGTTGTTGCGCCTGCTCCAATTAAAACTGCAAAATAATGCGTATCTAAACATTCGGCAGATTTTACATGAATAGAAACAAATTTTCTTATTCCTAAATTTGTTAAGTGTGACTGCAAGGCTCCTAAAGCTAAGATAACTGGAATTGGAACTCTTTTTTCTGAAATATTTTCATCGGTTATTACTAGATTTTTTGCTCCACCACGTACAAATTCTTCGGCTTCAGACCTAATTCTGTCTAATTGACTTTTTAAATTGTTTTTTTCATTAATTTCATAGGATAAATCAATTGTCTTTAATTCATCTTTAAAGATATCGCGTATTTTTTTAAATTGAGAATTTGTAAGAACTGGACTGTCAAGTAAGTAACTTTTTTGTTTAGTTAATTTATCATCTAATATATTTTCAAGATTCCCCAATCTTGTATTCAATGACATAACTCTGTTTTCTCTTAACGAGTCTATAGGAGGGTTAGTGACTTGACTGAAATTTTGTCTAAAAAAGTGAGACAATGGTCTATACTTGCTTGACAAAACTGCTATTGGGGTATCATCACCCATTGATCCCACAGCTTCTTTGGCATCCTCTATCATGGGATGAAGAATAATTTCTAGATCTTCTATGCTAAGACCAGCTAATAACTGACGTTGTCTTAATTCATTTCCTCGATAAAAATTTTTTTCTTTTAAATTTTTAAAATTTTTTGATAAGTCTATATGATTAGATGCAAACTCCTTATAAATAGGGTTTGATGCTAAATGATCTTTAGTTTTTTTATCATTAAAATATTTACCTTTATCTAAGTCTAATGAAATCATTTGTCCTGGTCCAACTCTACCTCTGTACTGAATATTTTGCTCAGACACATGCACCATTCCTGTTTCAGAGCCTGCGAATAACATTTTATCTTTTGTTATCGTGTATCTTAATGGTCTCAAACCATTTCGGTCAGACGCCGCTACGATCCATCGACCATCGAATGCAGCAACAGCGGCAGGTCCATCCCAAGGCTCAATCACTGAGTTCAAGTAATTATACATATCTCTATGAGCCTTTGATATTATTTTACTCTTTTTTGACCATGCCTCCGGAATTAACATCATCTTTGCAATTGGTAGCTCTCTTCCACCTCTAACAAGTAATTCAAATGCAGCATCGAGAGATGCAGTATCTGAGTTATTAGCTTTTATAATAGGTTTAATATCATCTATATTTTCAAAGAGGTCACTTTCCATTCCTGCTTCATGTGTTTTCATCCAATTTACATTACCGTTTAAGGTGTTTATTTCACCATTATGAGCGATTACTCTAAAAGGCTGTGCTAATTCCCATGAGGGAAAAGTATTTGTTGAAAATCTTTGATGAAAAATTGCAAATCTAGATGAAAATCTTTCATCAATTAAATCAGGATAAAAATCTGCAATGTTTTCAGCTAGAAACATGCCTTTATATATTACTGACTTAGAACTAAGTGATGAAATATAAAAATCATTAAGTTGCTCTTTTGCAGCGTTTTTTTCAATTTTCTTTCTAATTACAAAAAGTTTCCTTTCTAATTCTTGAAAATTATATTTTTTTCACATGCAAAAATAATTTGTTCAATTTCAGGTCTTGTGTCATTAGCTTTTTGCCCTAAAACCTTTGGATTTACAGGCACCTGACGCCATCCGTGGATCTCAAATGATCCATTTAAGAGCTCTTGCTCAACAAGAGTTCTACATCTTTCTTGAGCAGAGTAATTTGTTCTTGGTAAAAAGACCATGCCTAGACAAATTTCTTGGTTCTCCTTTAATTTATGTCCTGTTTTTTCAACCTCTTCTGCAAAAAAATCTCTGCTAAATTCAATATGTATACCTGCTCCATCACCAGTCTTGCCATCCGCATCTACAGCACCTCTGTGCCAAACCGCCTTTAAAGCATCTATTCCATTTTCAACAACTTCTCTTTTAGGTTTTCCAGTCATAGAAGCAACAAAACCAACACCGCATGCATCATGGTCTACAATTCTTAATTTTGCATTCTCTAGTTTTTTTCTATTATACAAATATTGATTGTTAATCATTATGCTGCTCGGATTTTTTTTTGAGAAAGTTGATTTAGATACTCACTTATACCATTAGCAGCATCTTTTCCATCACGAATTGCCCAAACAACTAATGACGCGCCTCGAACAATATCCCCAGCAGCAAAAACACCTTTGATGTTAGTCTTCAAAGTTTTTAAATCTACTTTTATTGTTCCCCATTTTGTTACATCAAGTCCTGGTTCATTAAATAATTTAGGAACATCTTCAGGTTCAAATCCTAAAGCCTCGATAACTAGATCTGCTTTTAAAGTTTCTTCATGACCCTCAATAATTTTTGGTGATTGTCTACCTGATGCGTCAGGCTCACCTAATCTCATTTTGTTAATTACTACCTCTTTTACTTCACTCTGACCTTTAAAAACTTTTGGACTTGATAACCAAATAAATTTAACTCCCTCCTCCTCTGCATTTAAAACTTCTCTAGCAGAGCCTGGCATATTAGCTTTATCTCTTCTGTACAAACAAGAAACAGATTTTGCTTTTTGCCTTACTGCAGTTCTGACACAATCCATTGCAGTATCTCCACCACCTACTACAATTACATTTTTACCTTCAGCATTTAATATTCCATTGTCAAAGTCTCTAACTTTGTCACCCAAACCTTTTTTATTTGATGCTGTCAAAAATTTCATTGCTGGAAAAATATTTTTTAATTCTGAACCTGGTTTATCAATCTTCCTTGCTTTATAAACTCCTGTTGCAATTAAAATTGCATCATGTTTATCCTTTAATTCTTTTAAGGTTGAACTTTTTCCAACTTCAAAATTATTTATTATTTTTATATTACTATCTAAAAGTAATTTAGTTCTTCTAAGTACTACTGATTTATCTAATTTGAAATTTGGAATTCCATATATTAGTAAACCGCCAGTCCTATCATGCCTGTCATAAATTGTAACTTGATAACCTTGTTTTCTTAATTCTGTTGCTGCAGCTATTCCTGCTGGACCTGCACCTATTATACCAACTGACTGTTTTAACTCTTTCAAAGGTTTAATAGGCTTGACCCAACCATTCTCCCATGCTGTATTAGTAATAAATTTTTCAACCGCTCCAATAGTAACTGTGCCATGCCCAGACTGTTCAATAACACAGTTACCCTCGCATAATCGATCTTGAGGACAGATACTACCGCACACCTCAGGCATTGAGTTAGTTGCAGATGAAATTTCATAAGCATCTTTCAAACGTCCTTCAGCAGTTAGCTTCAACCAATCAGGAATATTATTTTGTAACGGGCAGTGAACTTGGCAAAATGGTGTGCCGCATTGTGAACACCTGCTAGCTTGCTCTTTTGCTTTAGAATTAATAAATTCTTTATAAATCTCCAAAAAATTGTCTTTTCTTGTGTCAGTACTAACCTTTTCAGGAGTTTCCCTTTTTAAATTTACAAATTTTAACATTTTTGTCATAAAAAAGATTTCATACAGAATAATTTAATTAAGTATACTAATTTTAGTAAACATTTAATTACTTTAAAAACCAATAAATACAACAAATATTATCAAATGATACTTTTTTTTCATATTTTGCTAATAATTTGGAAAATATTGTAAAATCTACAAATATTTAAATAAACTTTAAATAGCCTTTAATTCTAAATAATAATAATTCAATCAATGTATGAATTTCACAATAATACTAAGCTTAATATTATTATCTATCATTCAAGGAATTACTGAATGGTTGCCAATATCTTCAAGCGGGATTTTAGTTGTTCTGGAGGAAATTATAAAATTTGAAGATAAAAATTTTAATCTTTTATTTAACATTTCAGTACACACAGGATCTTTAACTGCGGTTATCATATTTTTTAAAAGAGATATTCTTGGTTTATTTAAAAATATTAATTTGCTAAATAACATTATTATCGCAACTATACCTGCAATTGTTTTCGGATTTTTAATAAAAATTTTAAATATAAATATATTTTTACAAGATATTAAAATTGTGACTGCTACAACTTTATTTTTTTCAGTAATTTTATATCTATCTGATAGGACAAAAGTCTGCAGAACTTTCGATAAACATATATCAAATAAACATTCTCTTTACATTGGATTAGCACAAGCTTTAGCTTTCATACCCGGGACCAGCAGATCCGGAATCACAATTACTTGTGCGAGATACTTAGGTTTTTCTAGAATAGACTCATCAAAATTTAGTTTTATTATTTCTATTCCAACATTATTTGCAGCTGGCGTTTTAGGAATAAGCGACGCAGTTTTAAATTTTGATGCTGAAATAATTTTGTTGTTAACTATTGGGTTTGTTACCTCTCTGATAATATCACTTGTATGTATAAATTTTTTTTTAAAATTTATTAAAAATAATACTTTAACTTTATTTGTAATAATTAGAATAATTTTAGGATTATTATTAATTTTTTATTTAGCAAATTGACCTTCTTTTCTAAATCTCCACAAATAGTTTGGAATAATTTTTCTTAGACCTTGAGGATCAATACCTAAATCTTTAAGAGTTTTATTTTTCATAGTTGCTATATTGTCACCAGCTTCCAGGGTTTTTATTTGATCTAAAGTTAACATTGGCTTAGGAGCTAGACCTAGTATAGTTCCCTGTATCCTACCAACCCAATTTGGTATTGGGATAATTAAATTTTTTACACGAATTTCATTTGAAATAATTCTTAAAATTTCTTGTAGTGTAAAGATTTCATTTCCTACAAACTCAATAGTTTCATTTTTAATTTCTTGATTTATTATTTTTTCAACTCCAAGTGCAATATCTCCAACATATACAGGAGCGAACTTAACTGTTGAACCTGCAAGAGGTATAATTGGAAATAATTTTATTAACTTAGCAAACATATTTGTAAAATCCGTCACACCTCCGAAAACCAATGATGGTTTAATTATTGTAAAATTTTTTAAATCTTTTTTAATTTGTTCTTCAGCCTGAAATTTACTTTCAAGATATTGAGAT
Source organism: Pelagibacteraceae bacterium AG-470-E16 (assembly GCA_003209195.1). GTDB lineage: Bacteria > Pseudomonadota > Alphaproteobacteria > Pelagibacterales > Pelagibacteraceae > HIMB114. The sequence continues at coordinate 8,343 of QCSF01000001.1, forward strand.
TCTGTATTTTCTTTCACTCCTAAGCTAGAAAAATGAATAAAATGATCTATTGATGATTCTTCTTTAATTGCTAATATTAAATTTTTTACAAAATCGAAATGTAGCTTTTTAAATTTTGCATTACCTTTTTCATAAAGTATTCCAATTAAATTTAGACAGATATCAGAACCCCTTATAAAACTTTTTATTTGTTCGAGTGAATTAATATTGATTTTTTCAATTTTAATTTGACCGGGATCACTTACAGTTGATTTAATTTCGATTACATTCTCCCTAAATGGCTCTCTAGTCGCAATTTTAATTTGGTGCCCTTTCTTGGCCAAAAGCCTTACTATAGAGCTTCCTACAAATCCCGTACCACCAAAAAGACAGATTTTTTTTGAATTAACTAAAGACATGTTATACAATCAGCAATTGAAAAATGAATTTCAAATATAACTTAGACTTAAACGATCTGCTAAATGAAACAAGTTTAAAAAACGCCACAACTATTGCTATAGATGCCGAATTTTCTGGATTAAATCCGCTAACGGATAAACTTCATTTGATTCAAATATGCGATGGTACAGAATTCGTACATTTTATAAGATTTAAAGATAGTTATAATGCCCCGAACTTAAAAGAAATTCTTGAGAATGAAAACATTTTAAAAATTTTTCACTTTGGTAGGTCAGACCTTAGTTTTTTTAAAAAACATCTAAACATTAATGTTAAAAATATATTTGATACTAAAATTGCGTCAAAGATATGTAGAAAATTTACTATGCATCATGGTTTAAAAAATTTAACAAAAGATTTGCTGGGTATTACACTTGATAAAGAAATGCAAACATCAGACTGGGGTGTTGACAAATATACTGAACAACAAATTAAATATGCAGCTAATGATGTTTTGCACTTACATAAAATTAAAAATAAATTAGAGATAATCTTAAAACGAGAAAACAAACATCTACTTGCAGAAAAATGTTTTGAATTCTTAGATACTCGAACTGATTTAGATTTAAATGGTTTAGACGATATATTTGAGCATTGAAATGAAATCTGAAAAACAAATTTTAAATTTTGCTAAAAAAATTATAAATGAAGAAATTATAGCTTTATCCAAAATTAATAAACACTTAAATAAAAATTTTTCTAAAGCAGTAAATTTAATAAATAATAGCAAAGGAAACATAGTTTTTTCTGGTGTCGGTAAATCGAAACTTATTCTCGAAAAAACGTGTGGTACTTTTTCCTCTCTTGGTATTTCAAGTTATATTTTAGACCCTAATCAAGCAAGCCACGGAAGCTTGGGTAATTTACAAAAAAATGATACTTTAATTATTGCCTCTAACAGTGGTAATACAAATGAACTATTATCAATATTTAAATTTGCAAAAAAATATAAAATTAAAATAATTGGTATATCTTCGAATTCTAAATCTCAGCTTTTTAAAAATTCCGATGTAAACATTATTTATTCAAAAGTAAAAGAAGCGGGTGATAAAAATTTTAAATTAGTTCCCACAAGTTCTACAATTGCTTTAGCTGCAATTGGGGACGCACTAGCGATTTCTGTTGCAAAATTAAGAAATTTTAAAATTAGAGAGTTTGGTGAAACACATCCAAGTGGCTCTATTGGAAAATCTTTAACACCGATCAAAGAACTTTTAATTACTGGAAAAAAAATTCCATATATAAATTCCAATGCTTCTTTTTCAGAAGTATTGTCTGCTATAGCTTCAAATAGGCTGGGTTGCGTTTTAATAAAAGATAAAAATTCTAAAAAACTATCTATTATCACAGATGGAGATACCGCAAGAGCTTCAACAAAGAATCTATATTTCTCAAAATTTAAAGCAAGAGACTTTATGACAAAAAATCCAAAATACATTGATGAAATGACTCTAGCCCCAGACGCATTGTCAATTATGAATGATAAGAGGATTACGATTCTTTTAGTAAAGTCTAAGGGAGTGTTTAAAGGTCTTGTAAGTATACATTCAATTATTGAGTTTCTTGAGAAATGATATCAAAAAAAACCAAATCTAATTTATTTTTATTAACGGTTTGCATAGGTGCAATTTTTTTCTATACCTATTATATATCTCAGAATAAAGGATCTATAAAAATTGAAAAGGAAAAAGCCCCTGTAATAAACAAAAGTAATGAAGTTGAAAAAGGAATTACTAAATTCACTGATGTTGAATATAAAACTTCTAATGTTAAAAATAAGATATTCATTACCAAAGGTAGAGAGGCTTTTCTTAATAAAGACAAACCCGATTTAATTCAATTAAATACTGTTCATAGTTATACAACGTTAAGTGATGGAACGATACTCAATATAAAATCAGATAAAGCGCAGTATTTTAAAAATACTAAAAATATAAAATATTTTCAAAATGTGAAAATTTTAAACAAAAATGGAATTATCACTGCTGAAGAAGCAAATTTTTTTTCAGAAAAAAATTTAATAAGACTAAAAAAAAATGTTATATTTAAAGATACAAAAAACACCATTAAAGGAGATATAGCTGAACTTAATACTATATCAAATAACTTAGAAATTTTTATGAATAAAAAACAGGATAAAGTTTATGGAAAAAGACAATAATATTAAAAAAAAAAAAATTAAAATAAAAGCTAACACTCAAATAAAGCAAAGGCTTATTTTAAAAAAAGAGTTTATTTACAAAGATAAAGTTTCAGAACCTGATATCCTTATACTAAAAAAAATAGTTAATAAAAAAAATATTAAAACAAAAAAAATATTATCTCCAAATGTTAAGATCGCTAGTTCAAATGTAATTAACCTTAACAAAGAAAGTAAAAAAGGAATTACCAATAACATTTTGTCAGTTTCGAAAATATCTAAGTCTCTTGGTGGCAAACCAATACTCAAAAATATATCCTTTTCTTTAAAACATGGTCAGATATTAGGGTTGCTAGGGCCGAATGGAGCAGGTAAATCAACTTTATTTAATTTAATAGTTGGCAAAATTTTTCCTGATCTTGGACAAATAAAATTGAATAATGAAAGTATAATTCATCTACCAATTCATAGAAGAGCTTTAAAAGGAATAAGTCTACTAGAACAACACAAAGGGCTGTTTGGAAATATGACTGCTTATGAAAATTTATATGCTATTCTTGAGCTTTACATAGAAGATAAAAATAAAATTGAAGCAAAGATTTCTCAACTACTGTCATATTTCGGATTACAATATTTATCAGATGTTAAAGCAAATAATATGTCTGGCGGTGAGTATAAAAAAATTTCAACACTACAAAGAATTTGTAACAAGGACATTAAAGTACTTTTGTTAGATGAACCTATGGCTGCCCTAGATCCTCTGAGTATATCATCAATTAAAAAATTTATATTAGAATTAAGAGATATAGGATTATCTGTAATAATTACAGATCATAATTTTTTTGCAATTCAAGATATATTAGATAATTGTATTATCATTAGAGATGGCAATGTAATGGTAGAGGGTTCTCCAAAAACTATAATGAAGAATGAACAGGCAATAAAGTATTATCTCGGAACTGGTTTTAAGATTTAATTTTTTGAATTTTGTTCTTCTTCACTTGCTGCATCATCAAGTGATATTACCCCATCATCATCATCTACAGCGTCATCTGCATTATCTATGTCAGCAAATTCATCTTTAGTCTGAGGTTTTGGCGCTTCTTGAACAGGTTGAGTGTTAAAGTTAGCAAATACATCCTCTTCAATTACAATATCTTTTTCTCCACAAGGACATTTAAAGGGCGACTTTTTATTGAAATCATAGAATTTCTTTTCACAGTGTGGGCACACCCTTTTTTGTCCAAATTTTTTGTCAGCCATTAAAATCTCTTTTTGTATATTAATTTAGTGGGTATATATTGATCTACTAATCTAATGGCAATTAAAAAATTAATCCCAAATAATGATATTTCAGTAAAAGGGTGTTGTAAATTACCATCAGATAAGAGTCTTTCCATAAGAGCCATTTTATTTTCAAGTATATCATATGGAATATCAAAAATTAAAATTAACAATCCTGGTGAGGATGTTATTTCATCAATTATTGCGATCAAAAAACTTGGAATTAAAGTTGAAAAAAAAGGTGATTATTACTTAATATATGGCCTAGGGATTGGGTATCCCATCAATAAAAAAAAGCTAACTATAGATTGTAGAAATAGCGGAACAACCCTAAGATTGATTACGCCACTTATCGCAGGCTCTAAAATTAATGCAAAAATAATTGGTGACCAAAGTTTATCGAGCAGACCTTATAGACTTCAATTTCTAAGAAGTTTTTTAATGAATGTTAAACCTACAAATAAACAATATTTGCCCTTAGAAATTAAAGGCCACTCTAATTGTATACAAGCGAATATTAAAATTTCAAAACCCTCTGCACAAATGGTAAGTGCAGCAACTTTAGCAGGTATTTCAAGTTTTGGTGAAACGACGATAGAGTGTCAAAATAATTTAAGAGATCACACAACTAGATTGTTAAAATATTTAGGATACCCAATTAAAGTTAAAAATAAAAAGTATAATCAAAAAATTATATTACTTGGAAAGCAATTTTTGGCACCTTTGGTGAATTTTGATATACCTTCTGATCCATCTTCAAGTGCATTTTTAATTTCGATTTCTGTTTTAACAATTGGAAGCCAAATAAAAATACAAAATGTTTGTCTCAATGAGTTTAGGATTGGATATATTAGAGTTTTAAAAAAAATGGGGGCCAATATTAAATTTCAAAACAAAAGAAAGTATTTTGGAGAAATAGTAGGTGACATTATTGCTAGCTACTCACCAAATTTAAAAGGCATAATAATTAAACCACAAGAAATAGCCAGTATTATAGATGAAGTTCCAGTATTGTTAATAGTGTCTTTATTTTGTGAGTCAAAAAGTGTTTTTAACAATTTAACTGAACTTAAATTTAAAGAAACCAATAGATTAAAAGTAATGTATGAAAATTTAAAATTGATTGGAGCTAATATTGTAAGAAAAAAAGATAATTTAATTATTGACGGTCTTACAGAAAATTTTTATTCAAATGATATCAAAATCATAAAAAATTTTAATAAAGATCATAGAATTGCTATGGCATTTTATGTTCTATCAGCAGTATCTAGAAAAAAATTACAGATTAATGATTTTGATTGTACAAATGTGTCATTTCCAAAATTTTTAAGCACTATCGACAATTTAAAAAATAATGATCAAAAAAAAATTATAATCGCTTGTGATGGGGGAGTAGCAAGCGGTAAAACAACTATACTAAAAAAAATTGTAAAATATTACTCTTCAAAGGCTGCTTTTATAGACTCAGGTTTACTTTATCGTTATTTAACATTTAAACACATCGAAACTAGAAAAAAGAATATTGATTTAAAATATTTAATAAAAATTTTAGAAAATGTAAATTTAAAAAAATTACAAAATTTAAAATTACATTCTAATAATGTATCAAATAAAGTTTCCGAAATTGCAAAAATACCAATAATCAGAAAAAAACTACTACCGATTCAAAGAAAATTAATTTTTAGTTGCACTGAATCTATTATACTTGTGGGCGGTCGTGATATTTGTTCAAAAATTCTACCCCTAGGCTTTAGCGATTTAAAAATATTCATTGAAGCAAAAGTTAAATTAAGAGCTAAAAGAAGATATCAAGAGCTAAAATTAATGAAAAATGAAAAAAATATCAGTTACAAACAAATTTTGAATGCCATAAAAGCTAGAGATTTAGCGGATAAAACAAGAAAAGTAAGCCCACTAAAAAAAACTAAGGATTCTATATTGATACGTAATGACTCTAATGGTATATCGCGCGCACTTAAAAAAATACTTTTTTTAATAGAAAGAGAGATTAAAAAATATTAGTGGGATCAAATAATTTAAAAGTTTACAATGAAAATTCAGAATCAGAATTTTCTAAATTAATTACAAAAAATCTTGAAACTATCACGCTTAAAGAAAACTCTATAGTAACAGGCACAATAGAAAAAATTGACGATAAATTTGTACATGTTTTTATAAAAGGTGCAAAATCCAGTGGTTTAGTAGATAAAAACGAAATTCCACATGCTGAAAGAAATGAACTAAAAGAAGGTAATGATATTGAAGTTTTTTTAGAGCGTACAGAGGATAAAAACGGAAATATTGTTTTAAGTATTGAAAAAGCAAGAAGATCCAAGTCATGGGAAAAAATCAAAGAAGCCTTCGAAAAGAAAGAGAATGTATCTGGTATGCTTAGAAATACAGTTAAAGGAGGTTTGGTATGCGAAATCATGGGCGTGATGGCTTTTGTTCCAAATTCACAACTTGATACAAAACCTGTAAAAAATATTAAGGAGTATTTAGATAAGCCATTAGAATTTAGAATAATTAAAATAGACGAAATAAGATTTAATGTAATAGCTAGTAGAAGAGAAATAATCGAAGAAGAAAAAAATAAAAATAAGGAAAAAGTCATTAAAAATTATAAAGTTGGAGATATTGTAGAGGGAACTATTAAGGCTGTTCAATCTTATGGCTGTTTTGTAAGTATTGAGAGTTTGGATTGTTTACTACACTCATCTGAGGTATCGCATCTAAAAATTTCAAATCTGAATGACATGTTTAATGTCGGTGAAAAAGTAAAAGTAAAAATTTTAGAAATTGATAAAGAAAATATGAGAATGAGTTTGTCTGTAAAAGCTATGTTACCTGATCCTTTCGAAACAATGAAGGATAAATTTATAATTGGGAATGAATATGATGTAAAAATTACAAAGTTAACCGACTTTGGTGCATTTGCAGAAATGTCAGAAGGTGTGGTAGGCTTAATACATTCAAGTGAAATCAAACATATGCAAAAGAATGTAAATCCAAAATCTGTTTTTAAAATAAATGACGTAATTAAAGTAAAATTAAAAGAAGTAGACATTGAAAAAAGGAAAATTGGATTAAGTTATAAAGATTGTTTACCAAATCCGATAGATGAATTTATATCTAGGTATCCATCTGGATCTACTGTTGAAGCTAAAGTTATAACAAAACAACACTTTGGTATTTTTTGTAATACAGGTGACAGTGATTTAGAGAAAATTGATATTTTTGTTCATTATAAACAACTAGATTATAATGAAAGTTCGAAAGCATTAGATAGTTTCAAAAAAGGCGACAAGGTAAAAATAAAAATTATTGACATTAAAGATGAAAAAGTAAATGGGTCTATCAGAGCATTAAAGAGAGACCCCTATTCATTTTTTGATGGAAAAAAAATTGGAGATATTGTTTCAACAAGAGTTGTAGAGGTGCTAGATAATGGTTTAAAAGTAGACGTGGGTCCTGAGCGATATCAGGTTATTATAAGAAAATCAGAGTTAGCTTTAGAGAAATCAGATCAAAGACCAAACCGATTTTCTTCTGGTGACTCGATTGACGCTGCTATTCTTGAGATAGATCCAGTAAAAAGAAAAGTAAAATTATCTGTTAAATACTTAGAACAAAAAGAAAAAGATTTAGCTATTGAAAAATATGGTTCTACAAGCTCTGGTCAGTCATTAGCGGGAATTTTAGGTGAAGCTTTAGAAAAAAAAGACCAAAAAAAAGATTAACTCTTTCTTTTATTGCGATCTAAAATTATAATATTTTCAATACTTTATTGAAATGTCTAAAAAAAGTTATGTTAAATCAAATTTAATAAGAGATCTTCAGTATCATTTTCAAGAAATTCCAAACAATGATATTGAGCGAATTGTTGATATAATTTTTAAATACTTATCTAATTCTCTGACTTTTAAAAAAAATATTGAAATAAGAGGGCTTGGAACTTTTAAAGTAAAAAAAATGCCTCCCCGTAATGCCAGAAATCCTAGAACAGGTCAGAATATAAAAATTGAAGAGAAAAATAAAATAAAGTGGAAAAGCTCAAAATTACTTAATTCTCGTATAAATAAGGATAAAAGTGTTGAATAAAAAAATTATATTTATTGCACTTGATTGCTCGATATCAAAAGCAAATTTGATAATTAGATCTATACCGAAATATGAGTCAAAAAATTACACGTTTGGTTTAAAAATAGGTTATCAAATTTTTTTTTCTCGTGGTGGTAGAGAATTTGTTAAATCAATTAAAAATTTTCCAATTTTTTTAGATTTAAAATTAAATGATATAGAAACTACTACTAAAAATGCATTAATATCCCTCAAAGATTTAAAAAATATAAAATATATTACTATCCATGTAAATACTGGTAAAAAAACAATAAAAAGTGCAAGAAACTTTACAAATGCAAAATTACTTTGTGTAACTACTCTAACTACTTTAGATCAAAAAGATATTAAAGAAATTGGATATAACAAAAAGATTGATAATCTTATTTTGCATCAGGCTAACCTCGCTAAACAATGTGGATGCTATGCGGTGATATGCAGTGCTAGAGAATCTTTAAAAATAAATAATTTAGTAAAAATAAAAACTATCACACCAGGTATAAGGCTTTTAGGTGATAAGATTAATGACCAAAAAAGAATATCTACACCTAGAAATGCTTTGACCAAACAAAAAGCGTCTGGAATAGTAATTGGTAGAAGTTTAACGTCAGGAAATATAAAAAATAATTTTAAAAAACTTATTCAACATTTAGAGTTATGAGTCTTCCAACAATTAAAGTTTGTGGAAATAAGAACGCTAGCATTATTCAACTTTGTATCAATCTCGGTGCCACTTTAATTGGTTTCGTTATAAATTACCCTAAAAGTCCTAGGTCAATTTCAACGTATAAACTTAAAATATTAGTAAAAAATATTCCAAAACATATAAAAAAGGTTGCAGTGATGGTAAATCCAACAATTGAGGAAGTAAAAGAAATATCGAACTACTGTAATGTAATTCAATTACATGGAAACGAAAGTAATAAGTTTATTAAACTAATTAAAAAAGAAACTAATCTATTGATAATAAAGGTTATAAAAGTAAAAATAAAAGAAGATCTCGAAGGTATTGATTGTTTTCCTGCTTCTGATGAAATTTTACTTGATACACCTTCAATGGGACAGTCAGGTAAAGCATTTAATTTTAATCTTTTAAATGAGATCAAAAATAAAAAATTTTTTCTTGCTGGGAAAATTGATATTAATAATGTCAAAACAGCGCTTAAATACACTGATAAAATCGACGTAAATTCTGGTTTGGAAACTGAAAAGGGTATAAAAGACAGCGACAAAATTAAAGAATTTTTCAACAGGTTAAAAAATGATAAAAGTTAAAAAAGGTACTCCTCTAATAGATCAACATGATAAAAACTATATGTATAATGGAAAATTTGGTGGCAATTTTATTCCTGAAACCTTAAAAAAACCTGTAGAGGATCTAACAATACTTTTTGAAAAACTTAGAAAAGACAAACAATTTTTAAAACAAAGAGATCATTATTTCAAAAATTACGTCGGTACTCCAACTTCTTTTGTAAAATTGAAAAATCTTACTAATTATTTGGGTGGAGCTCAAATTTGGGCAAAAGTAGTTTCAGAAGCAAATGGTGGAGCCCACAAAATTTATAATGCTACAGTCCATGCCTTAATATGTAAAAAAGCAGGAAAAAAGTTTATTGTTGGGGATACTGGTGCAGGTTATGCTGGTAAAATGTTATCAATGGCAGCCAAAAAATTTGGTTTAAAATGTAAAATTTTTATGGGCGCAAAAGATATAGAGAGACAAAGACCTAACTGTGAAGCTATCAAAAATAATGGAGCGGAAATCGTACCTGTCTACACTGGTAGCAAAACTCTAGTTGATGCGGTAAGTGAATGTATGAGGTATTGGGTATCAAATTGCGATACTACTCATATGTGTGTAGGTTCAACGGTTGGGCCAAACATATTTATAAAAATTTGTGCTTGGAGCACAGCTCAAATTTCAAGAGAGCTAATTATTCAAATAAAAAAAAAATTTGGAGAGATTCCAAAAAAAATTAAGCTAATTAATTGTGTTGGAGGTGGTAGTTCAGCCCTAGGATTCTGGAATTCTTTTATAGACTACGATAAAAATCAAGTTGAGCTAATCGGGGTTGAGGCTGGTGGACCAAAAAATAGTAAACTACATGCCGCTCCACTAAGTACTAATGCAAAGGTTGGAATTTTACATGGTGCCGCACAATATGTGATACAAGATAAAGAAGGTCAAATAAGTAATACTGAGAGTATAAGTGCTGGACTTGATTATCCTGGTATATCCCCAATACATTGTTTTTTAAAAGATATAAAAAGAGCAAAGTACACCAGCGCCACTGATGAAGAGGCTTTAGAGGCTCATCAATTAGTAACTAATTTTGAAAAAATTTCGCCATCTCTTGAACCATCTCATGCATTTGCAGAGGCAATTAAAATTGCACCAAAATTAAACAAAGAAACAATAATTGTAGTCAATAGTTGCGGTGATGCAAAAAAAGATAGGGATATATTAAAAAAAAGATTAGGAAAAAAAATTTGAAATGAATTTAATTAAAAAAGTTTTTATAAAGTGTAAAAAAGAAAAAAGACCTGCTCTTTTAACTTTTACAGTTGCTGGGGATAATACTCATAAAAATTCATTAAAAATTCTAAAATCTATTTCTCCATATGTTGATATATGTGAACTCGGTATGCCACATAATACACCTGTTGCTGACGGAGGCCAAATTCAAAATTGTTCACACCGAGCTTTAAAAAATGGCATTAGAACAAAAGATATTTTTAAAATTGTAAAACAATATAAAAAATTTAAATGCTCTCGACCTGTTATATTAATGGGTTATTTTAATACAGTTAAACAATTTGGTGAAAATAATTTTATTAATGAATGTAAAAAAAATAAAGTCGACGGAGTTATTATAGTAGATTTACCTTGGCCGGAAAATAGAGATTTAGCAAAAAGATGTAAAAAGAAATCAATTAACTTTATTCAATTAGTTGCTCCGACGACTTCTAATTATAGATTAAGAAAAATTGTGAATGATTCACATGATATGATTTATTATATAAGTATGTTGTCTACAACCGGTGGAGAGCTAAAGGTATCGCCAGAAAAAATAATTAAGAATTACCAAAAAATTAAAAAATTAAGCAAAAATAAAAATGTTGTAATAGGTTTTGGTATTACAGATAAAACTATATCATCACTCAAAAAAGCTTGTGGTCTTGTAGTTGGAAGTTTGGTGTGTCGATCAATCACAGATTCGTTAAATAGAGGAAATGATCCCTCTGTGGCGGTTCAAAATGTTGTTAAAAAGCTAAAATCTCAAATAATTCAGCAAAATCAGTGAGAATTAAGTATCAGATTATAGCCAAATTTTTATAGTTTGTGATATTGTAATTCAATTATGACTAACTGGTTAGAAAAAATTTTATCAAAAGCAAAAGAGGCAGGTGCTAAGTTATCTAACTCTTTTAAAAAGACTACCATCAAAAATGCAAGTCTTTGGAGTTCATGCCCTGATTGTAAAAAAATGTTTTTAGGTAAGGATTTAGAAACAAATTTATACGTCTGTACACAGTGTGATTATCATTTCAGAATAAGTGCTGAAAATAGATTTAAAATTTTCTTTGATAATTCACAATATAACATGATACCGACCAAAAAATTAATTGATGATCCGAATCAATTTAAAACTGAATTAAAAGTTTACAAAGATCAGCTAAAATCTGCAAAGAAAAAAACAAATCAAAACGCATCTTTAGTTTCAGCGAACGGAAAAGTGAATGGACTAGATATGGTTTGCTCATCTTTTGATTTCAATTTTAATGGTGGAACACTAAGCTTACAATCTGGTCAAAACTTTTATGAAGCATGCGAATATGCCGTAAAAAACAAAGTATCAGCTTTAACAGTTTTTATAACCACCGGTGGTGCGGCGCTCCAAGAAAATTTGTTTGCGCTTTATCAAATGCCAAAAACTATTCTTGGCGTGCAGATGTTAAAAAAAAATAAAATACCTTACTTTGTAGTTGCAAACGTGAATATTGGCGGGGTAAGTGCAAGCTTTGGATCATTGGGTGATTTTCATATTATGGAACCTGGGAAAAAAACAATATGGGGATTCGCTGGAAAAAAAATTATACAAGGTACAATCTCAGAACAACTGCCTGAAGATTTTCAATCAGCTTCACACGTTTTAACAACTGGAGCAATTGACATGGTTACTCATCGCAAAGACCAAAAAAAAGTTATTTCAAATTTAGTTTCCATACTTCTGAAAAAAGAAAAATCTCAACAGCTGTATAGCGATTATGATGATATAAAAGTGTCACAAATTGTAAATCAGTAGTTAAGTGCAACACTCCAAAAAGCTACAATTTATTTTAAATAAACTATATGAACTTAATCCAAATAAAATTGTATTAAGTCTTGCAAGAGTCACGAGATTATTGAATGATCTTGATAATCCACAAAAAAAACTTAAAAATATAATTACTGTAACCGGAACAAATGGCAAAGGTGGGACAGCTTTTTATTTAAAAGAAATTTTAAGTGCAAATGGTTATAGTGTATCCCTTTTCCAATCACCTTTTCTTTATAATTTTTTAACGAGGTTTTTAATCAATGGCATCCCCTTAAATGAAGATAAATTTATTAAGTATGTTGTTGAGGTAGATAAAGCCAATAATCATCAAGATATTACCTTCTTTGAATTCATTACCTGCATAGCATTTAAAGCATTTGCAAAAGCAAACTGTGACTTTAATATTTTGGAAACGGGGCTAGGAGGTAAGTTTGACAGTACAAATGTTGATTATCAAAATTTAAAAGCTCAAATTCTAACTCCAATAAGTTTAGATCATAAAGATTATTTAGGTCAAACTTTAAAGGAGATAACACATAATAAATGCGGAATTATTAAAAATAATACTAATGTTATAATATCGAAACAGTGTAATGAGGTTTTAGGTTTTATTGATAATGAATTAAAAAATCTAACAATTAAAAAATACATTTTTGAAGAGGATTTTAATGTTCAAGAACAAAATAATAGAATGATCTATCAGGATAATGATGGCCTTCTTGATCTCAATATGCCTACTATGAACGGTTCATTTCAAATACAAAATGCAGCTGTTGCTGTTAAAACGCTTAGAACCTTAGATTTGGACCTTAATAATAACAATATATCCAAAGGCATTAAAAATACTCACATTGAGGGAAGAATACAGCATATTAAAAAAGGGAAACTTACTACATATATACATGAATCTAACACATTAATAGTTGATGGTGGTCATAATGAGCAAGCAGGTAAAGCACTGGCTGAATATTTGGAAAAAATAAAGGGTAAAAGATATATATATCTTGTATTTTCGATGTTAACCTCAAAAGACTTAAAAGCCTATCTATCAAATTTTAGCTCTTTAATTACAGAACTTAAATGCTTTAAGTTAAGGGAAAATTTTTACGAAACTAAAGATATTGTTAAACAGGCTAAAGAACTTGGAATTCATGCAAATCCAAATAACTCTGCAACAGAAGCAATTGCTCAGCTTGCAATTCAGGATCCTAATGGAATTATAGTTGTATGCGGTTCATTTTACTCAGTGGGTAAGGTATTAGAACAGAATATATGAAAAAAATTTTATTTCTTTTACTTATTTTATGTACAAGTTCAGTTGCTGACGAGGAGAAAAAATTTTTTGATTTATTAAAACAAAATGATAAAATTTTATGGCTTAGGCATTTTTCGTCTCCAGGAGGTGGAGATCCTGAAAATTTTAATATACTCATAAGAGGCACACAAAGAAATCTTGGATCTTATGGTCTTGTACAAGGTAAGCTATACTCTAAATTATTTAAAAAAAATAAAATCAAAATAAAAAATGCACTGAGTTCTCAATGGTTTAGAGCGATGGAGACATGTCAATTCTTCGGTGAATTTAAAACCTTTTCTGCTTTAAATTCTACATTTAGCTCTGAATTTGCTGGCAATGCTCAAAAACAAAAAAAACAGTTACGACAATATATTAAAAGTTGGAATGGAAATGGAAACTTATTACTTTGTACGCATTATGTAATTGTATCTGAGCACTTAAGCTATGGATCTAGAGAAGGAGAAATGATTTTAACAGATAAAAATTTGAATATAATCGCTAAATATAATCTCAAAAAGTAAATATTAAAAAAATTTATTTTTAATTACCCTACTTTTGAATTAATCCACGTTTTAATATCTTCTTTTGAAGCAGCTCCAACTTTTGAGTCTATAACCTCACCACCTTTAAAAAGTAACATCGTTGGAACGCCTCTTACACCAAACTTAGTGGGTGCATTTGGCGAGTTATCGATATCATGATCTCCAATTACAATCTGATCAGACATTTCATCTGCAAGTTCATTTAATACTGGTGTTACCATCTTACAAGGTCCACACCATTCAGCCCCAAATTTGACTAAAACTGGTTTGTCTTGATTGCCAATTGTTTCCTCAAAATTTTCATCTGTTACTTTTAATGCCGGCATAATTAATCTCCTATAATATAACGTTAAAATTAAACATTAACTTGAAAGTGTCAACTAAGCATCTTGATATTTATTCTTAATTTCTTGAAGAAAGCTGTTGATATCATTAGTAATCGCTAATCGTTCTTCGTCACCATTATCTTCATACTCTGCTCTTAGGTTATCAATTTCAACGCGTGCTTTAGGAATCGTATTCCATTTTTCATTATTCATGCTTAAAATTCTTTTTGCAATCCCACGATGAATTTCCTTGTATAAATCTTTAGGTAATATTTCTGGTACCTCCTCATACATCAGCTTTTTTGCAAAATAATTATAACGTGGATCCTGCATTTTATCTGCAATGACCAATCTGTCTTTCCATTCCGCTTTTTGAAACTCTTTTAATGCCTTTGTTGTTTTTTCATCCGGAAAACCTCCAGAATAAATCGTCTCTTCTGCCTGAACATCTAACTGTGAATCGAGATCTTCTTTTTCTTGTGCTTGATCTTGGAGAATTTTAGCTACTTTTTCGGCGAATACTTTATTGCTTTTTATTTTTTCAGCTCGTTCATTTAGTTTTTTTAAACCTAGTTGTTTATATCCTTCAAAATTCATTCCATAATTTGGATTCATAAAAATAGGGTGTTTATTATCTTTTACACTCCTGATGATTTTAGGACTTTTTTTCAAGGCTTCCTTTAAAACGGAAGGATCCATATTAAAATAATCCTCTGGATCATTTTTTAAGTCAAAGCATTGCGGCCAATTATAAATAGGATGGTTACATATATAAGACACCACAAAAGGTCTTGCTTTACCATAGAAATATTCATTTACGCAAAACAATTTTTCTTTTTTAACAATATTTCCAACATCTTGTTTACTCATAGTCATTAAGCTTGCTTTCCAAACGCTTGGTGCTTTATCCGCAATAATTTTTGCCATGCCCATAGTTGCTAAAACATCTCCCATGGCATCGTGCGCATTATCATGTGAAATTCCATTCATCGATGCAATCTGATCAAGTTTAAATACGGCATTTCCTTTTTCTGAAATTGGTGTCTTTAAACATTCTGGGTAATAAAGATGAGCACTACGAACTAAACCTAAAATGTCTCCCCTCTTATTTCCATTCGTATTAGTTAAATACACATCCGTTAAAGATTTAAAAAAAGTTTTTCTTAAAAACTCTTCATCAAAACTTAGACTGTTATAACCAATAAACATTGCAGGAGACCATTTCTCGAAAGTCTCTTTCATCATCTGCACCATTCCAAAATGAGATAGATTTGTTTTCTTAAGCATATCAGGTGTTGTTTTGTTCACGAGCAATGCCTTAGGTTCAGGAACCGTTCCAGGTTTTAATGAACACCTTGCTTCAAAACGATCTAAGATATCAAAAGTATCATTAACAAGAATTGCACCGACTTGAATAATCTGATCCCAAGTTGATGATCTTCCTGTAGTTTCAAAATCATAAAATACGTAATTCATAATCTACCCGCAATCCTAGCTGCAGCTGGAGGATCATCATCTGGATCGGGATCATGGTCATCTTTTAACGTTGGTATTTTTACATCATCCTCAGGATCATCGCCGTCAAGTTTTTGTATCTTATCTGATCTGCTTTTAATTTTATCAGCTGAAACTTTTACATTTCTAAATTGCTCAACAACTAGGTTAAAACGCTTTTCAATATCCGCCGTTCTTTCGGCAAGTCGTCCAACATCTTTTCCAATCAGCCCAATTTCTTTAATAATCATTTGGGCTTTTTTGTTCATTTCAGTATCTTTTAAAAATACTCTTAAAGTATTAAGTAAACCCCAAAGATAAGATGGGGATACGATTAAAACATTTTTCTCACGAGCTTTTCCCATTAAATCGTTTTCACTATCTTGAATTGAACGATACACGCTTTCAGATCTTACAAACATAATCGCATGCGGCGCGGTTTCTCCAGAAATAATGTAATCGCCAGAAATCTTCTTAACATTCTTCATCACATCCTCTTCAAAGAGTTTTTTATATTTCTTTATTTCATCTTCATTTTCCGATGATTTAAACAATTTAAAATTGTCCAAAACAAACTTACTATCAATTCCAATTCTGGAATTTGGTTCTCCAAAATCAATTAAACAATCAACTCGTTTTCCATTACTCAACGTTTCTTGAAACTTAAGATAATTTGAAGGTAAACGATCACGTAACAATTTCTCAAGCTCTACTTCAGAAAATGCACCACGTTCTTGCTTATCATCAAGCATATTCTGAAAGTTTTTAAAGGTTGTGTCAATTGAAGTTTGCATTGTACCCATATTTTTTGCCGCTTCTTCAAGTACTATGAAACGACGCGTTAGTTCACTAAGCTGTGAACTTAATACTGAGGAATCCTCACTGCTTCTTTCTTTTTTAATACGGAGAAAAGAATAAAAGACAAACGCAAACACTAAACCACAAGTAATATAAACAACTATTTCCATCATAATAAATTAGTACATTTTAGGAAATATAATCTAAGAACTTTAATAATTAGTTTCCCAATACAATGTTAACCAATAATAAAAATAAAATTAACATGATTCTTTTCAGTAGTAAGTTTTATTTTTCTTTCTTATACAGGCTGTCGATAAGTCAAGTTTCTATGATTTATCTCTATAAACGGATTAGTATATTTCATGTATTTGCAATTCGTTTGGTTACAATCTTCAAGAGATAAAAAGTTTTCAAAAATTAAATAATCTATCCATTTGAAATACTTTTTTTTCTTTTTATAATTATAACTAAAACGAGGATAATGGCTTTTGCTTTCCCCACATTTCAAAATATTTACCTTTTTGCGCAAGCAAGCTTTCATGTGTTCCTTGCTCAATAATAATACCCTTATCAAGGACAATGATTTGATCTGCATTGGCTGCTGTGGACAAACGGTGCGCAATAATAAGTGTAGTTTTGTTTTTAGAAACATTTTCCAAATTATTTTGAATCTCTTTTTCTGTACTTGTATCAAGTGCAGAGGTTGCTTCATCAAAGAAGAAAATTTTTGGATTTTTTAATATAGTTCTAGCAATAGCTACTCTTTGTTTTTCTCCACCAGATAATTTCAAACCTCGCTCACCAACAATTGTTTGATATCCTTCTGGTAGGCTTGAAATAAAATCATGAATATCTGCATTTTTTGCTGCATGAATGACTTCTTCTTCATTCGCTAAAGGATTGCCGTATGAAATGTTATAGTGAATGGTATCATTAAATAAAACAGTATCTTGTGGTACAACTCCAATCATTTCACGTAACGATTCTTGCGAGATATTATTAATGTTTGAATTATTAATAAAAATCCCTCCAGATTTAGGCTCATAAAACTTAAAAAGCAATCTACTAATAGTGGATTTTCCAGCACCCGTTGGGCCAACGATTGCAACTTTTTTTCCGTTAGGTACCACAAAGGAAATGTTTTTAATAATAGTGCGTCTCACGTCATAATCAAAACTCACCTGATCAAATTTAATTTCTGCAATCTGACTTTCTGGTATCTTTTCATTTACATTTTGAATTGTTGATTTTACTTCTAATAAGCTAAACATGTTTTCCATATCGGTTAAGGATTGGCGTATTTCACGATATACAGAACCAAGCCAATTAAGTGGTTGGTATAACTGTAACATATAGGCATTAATCACAACAAAACCTCCAACATCAATATCACCATTTTTAATTCCGTAAGCGGACATAACTAACATGATCGTAATACCCGTCATTATGATAAACGTCTGTGCTACATTTAATAAAGAAAGCGCATGCTGGGTTTTATTTGCAGCAATTTCATAGTCCTCTAAAGATTTGTCTAATCTATCAAATTCATAAGTTTCGTTATTAAAATATTTAACTGTCTCATAGTTTAATAAACTATCAATCATTTTGGTGCTGACATCATTGTCTGCCTGGTTCATTCTTTTTCTAAATATATTTCTCCATTCTGTAATAGTAAAAGTTAAATATGTATAAAGACTAAAGGTTGTAAGTGTAATTAGCGCATACCATGGTCCATAAATGAAAAATAAAATTCCTGAAACTAAAAAAATTTCAAAGAAAGTAGGAACAATATTAAATAACACATATCGTAAAAGAAAATCTATTCCCTTGGTTCCTCTGTCTATAAATTTTGCAAGGGCTCCAGTTTGACGATTCAAATGAAATTGTAGTGATAAATTATGAAGATGTTTAAATATCGTTAATGATATTTGCCGTGTAGAATGTTGAGATACTTTCGAAAATAAGGCATCACGAATTTCAACAAACGCTAAAGCAATTATCTTTGCGAAACCATAACCAATAATCAACGCAATTGGCACTAACATAAATAAATTAATTCCCGAACTTAACTCGGTTAGAGAATTGACCGATACTCCAAGCACTAAAGGTGTACTGACACTTGCAATTTTTGCTAGTATCAGGGCAATCACTGCAAAGCTAACTCGTATCCTAAGATCCTTTCGATTACTTGGCCATAAAAAAGGTAATAATAACTGAAAAGTCTTAATGTATTTTCTCTGTTGCATGATTTACATATAACTGATTACTTATAATTTGTTACATATAATTAGACAAATCTTAATGACAAAAACGAATTACAACTAAATATAATTAAAATCTAAGTATAGAGAAGACTATCAAAACACTGTTGTACCATGTACCTATGCTAGTCATCACTTTATTTGCGATTTTAACAAAATTAGGATTTATTAAAAATTTTTAAGTTAAATAAACTTTTTTATAATATCACCAACTTCATTAAAGTCTTCAAGTAATGTCATATGTCCTGTTTCCTCGATTTGCTCAACAGACGATTTTGATATGAACTTTGAAAGTTTCATACTTAGAGTTGCAGGTACCATTTTATCATTGCTAGATGTAATAATTAATGTTGGTACGCGTATATTATTTAATTTTGCTTCATCAATCTCTCCATTATCACAGGCTATAAAATCTACTGCTAGTGTTTTTGACAACTCTCTGAAGTTTAAAATTTTCTTTGCAACTTTTTCTGTTGTATAACTTTTATTGTGACCTGAATAGGCCCATTTTAACATTAAATCAACCGCTTTTGGATTGTTGTCCATTGCTAATTTAATCAAGTCTGGATGAACTTTAATTTTATTAGCTGAATTCACTAATACAAGTTTTTCAATATTATTAGAATTCATACAATAACTTAAAGCTACTAGGCCACCTTGGGAGTGGCCAATAATAATAGGTGATATGCACTTAAGTTTTTTAATAAGTTTTTCTAACCAATTGACTTGTTCTTCAATCGTCTTTAAAGAACTTCCTTCTGAATATCCATGACCTGGAAAATCAGGTATTACGAAATTATATTCTTTTAATTTCAGTTTATTCACAAGTGCCAACCAACAAGTGTGATCTAAACCACTTCCATGCAGACAAATAATGCTTGGTTTAGATATGTCAAAAAAACTATTTCCATTTGCAACAAGAGTATCTTTCCCTTCAACTGTTACCACCATTGTTTTATAGAATCTGAAAAGACTGTTAAACTTTTTTGGCGAGATTTCTGAGTTCATACTTTTGAATTTTGCCAGTTGATGTTTTTGGAAGGTCTTGAAATACAAAATGTTTTGGCATTTTAAAACCTGCTAACCTTTCTCTACAAAAACTTTTCAGTTCATCAACATCTATTTCTTTTCCATCTAATGTCTCAATAAAGGCACATGGAACTTCACCCCATTTATCATCTGTTTTGGCTACAACTGCAACTAAAGAAATTTTATCATGCTTATTTAAAACGTTCTCAATTTCAACTGAAGATATATTTTCTCCTCCAGAAATAATGATATCTTTAATTCTATCTTTTACTTGGATGTATCCGTTAGGGTGCATAACTGCTAAATCACCAGAATGGAACCATCCATTTCTCATCGACTCCTCTGTAGCTTTTTGATTTTTATAATACCCCTTCATAACTGTGTTACCCTTAATCATAATTTCTCCTAATGTTTTTCCATCTTTGGGAACATGTTCATAATTTTTGCTCATAACTGCGACTATATCAGTATGAGGGTACCTTACTCCTTGATAACTTTTAATTTCAGCTCGCTTTTCACTATCAAATGAATCCCAATCTTTATTCCAAGCGCAATGTACAACATGACCATAAGTTTCTGTTAAGCCATAAACATGCATTACATCAAACCCTAGATTTTCCATTTTATTTAAAATTGAACTTGGCGGGGGAGCTCCAGCCGTCATAACAAATACTTTAGAATGAATTTTTTGCTGTTCATCTTTTGGCGCATTTGCGACCATATTTAAAACAATTGGTGCTCCTCCAAAATGAGTAACTTTATGTTTATTAATAAGAGCGTATATTTCTTTAACAACTATATTTCTTAAAAATATGATTTTTGCACCAAGCAAAGCTAATGTCCAAGGATAACCCCATCCATTACAATGAAACATTGGGACGGTATATAAATATGTTAGGTGATTTGGGATATTCCAAGCAGGAATACTACCCATAGACATCAAATATGAACCACGATGATGATAGACAACGCCTTTTGGAAGTCCTGTTGTCCCCGATGTGTAATTTAAAGAAATTGCATCCCATTCACTCTGAGGTCTAATCCATTGGAAATCATGATCACCTTTATCTAAGAATTCGTCATATAAAATATTTTTTGTTGTTTGTTTTTCTGAATATTCAAAATACTTATCCTCAATTTCTATAACATAAATTTTTCTTTTAACCTTTATTAAAGCTTCTGTTGCCACTTTTAAGAATTGCTTATCTAGAATTATAATTTTAGCATCACTGTGATCTAGAATATAAGCAACTGTATTAACATCTAGTCTTGTATTGATCGTATTGATTATTGCGCCAGACATTGGAATGGCATAATGTAATTCAAGTAATTCTGGTGTATTTGCTGCCATAACGGACACCGTATCTCCTTTCTTTATACCAAATTTTGAAAGTGCACTCGCAAATTTAATAGCTCGTTTATAAACCTGTGACCACGTGTAAGTTATATCATGATATACTAAAGCCTCACGGTCAGGATAAATATCCTTTATACGATCTAAAAAAGCAAGTGGTGTTAAGGGAACGTAATTAGCGTCAGTTTTTTCTAAATGATTATTGAAGTTATTTTCCTGCACTAAAATTGAACTCCATAATGTCAGAAGATCCTTTTAAAGCGTTTTCATAATAAAGTTTTATTTGAGGTAATATTCTCTGGAAATAAAACTTAGCCGTCATCAATTTATCTTTTTCAAAATTCTCATTAACAGTTTTTGATTTTTCGCACATCAAAATCCACATATAAGCAATTGAAATATAACCGAGTGACCTTTGATAATCTGTAGCCGATGACTTGGCATCATTTACATTTTTACTTAAATGATCGCGTAACCAATTAGTATAATCTATCATTAATTTTAAATATTCATGAAATTGTTTTTTCATTTCATTTATCTTGTTATTTTTAAACACTCTGACGTTTTGATTAATTAAGTTTAAAAACTTTCCAACTATATCATTTTCTTTAGTTCCAATTTTTCTGTAAATTAAATCAAGAGCTTGAATTGCGTTAGTTCCTTCATAAATTGAAGTAATTCTGTTATCTCTATAAAGTAGTTCAATTCCTTGATCTTTCAAATATCCTCGACCACCATAAATTTGAACAGCATCTGATGTTATTTCCATTCCCAAATCTGTAAAAAATGATTTTACAACAGGTGTTAAGAGCGCAACAAAATCTGAGGCTTGTTTTCTAATAACATTATCATCATGATCAAGGCTAATATCAGTTTGCTGAGATAACCAAAAGCCTAGAGCTCTTTCCCCTTCTACCAATGATTTCATTTTAAGTAATTGTTTTTTTATGTCCGCATGTTTAATGATCGGTATTGTTTTTCCATCACTACCAGAACCTTGCTTACGAGTTTTTGCAAAATGAAGTGCATTTTGTAATGCGGTTTCAGAAAGTCCAAGACCGTGAAGCCCAACTTTAGTTCTCTCTAAGTTCATCATTACAAACATATTTTTTAATCCTTCAAATTTTTTGCCAATTTGGATTGCTTTTGCACTTTCAAATTCAATAGCACAAGTTGGTACACCTTTAATGCCCATTTTGTCATAGACATGAGATGCTCTTACTTTATTTCTTACTCCAAGTGAACCATCTGAATTTACAAGTACTTTAGGAACTAAAAATAGAGATAAACCTTTTGTACCTTTTGGAGCGTCAGGAGTTCGAGCAAGTACTAAATGAATTATATTTTCTGTAATATCTTGCTCTCCAGAAGTTATATAAATTTTTTGTCCGGTTAGGTTAAAAGAACCATCATCATTTGGTTCAGCCAAAGTTTTAACTAAAGCTAAATCTGTTCCGCATTGCTCTTCTGTCAAACACATTGTACCACCCCATCTTCCTTCAGCAATCGGTGGTAAATACAAATTTTTTATTTCATCTGTAGCGTTACATAAAATACAATTATAAGCTCCTATTGCTAACTCGCTAAAAAGTTTAAAAGATAAATTTGATGAAGACCATATTTCGTCAATAAATCCACTAACTGTCTTTGGTGCCGCGTTTCCTCCGTGGTCCTTTTTACATGTTAATCTTGTCCAGCCATCCTTTACGTATTGATTATAAGCATCTTTAAAGCCTGGTGGTGTTCTCACTTCTCCATTTTCTAAATAACTAGGTTTTTCATCACCGACTGGAGCTAATGGTAATAATGTTTGTGATGCAAATGACGAGCTTTTCTCCAATAAACTTCTTACATATTTAGGGGTATAAAAATTTAGATAACCTAGTGCATCGTGATGAGGATCTTTATTAAATTTCTCGTAAAGAAACATCATATCATCAATAGGTGCATTGTAACGTAACATTAATTTTTAAGTCTCTTTCCCTCTATTAACATTGATCTTATCCTATCTTTTGTTTTAACATTTGAGATTAAATTAATAAACGACTCTCTTTCTAATTTTAAAATATCCCTTTCGCTTAAAACCTTTGATTTATCTGTATTTCCGCCACTCATAACATGAGCAAGATGTAAACCAACTTGTACTTCATATTCAGTTATAATTTTTTTATCTTTTAATTCCTCTAAAATTTCTCCCATTTTGTTTTTTATTTTATATCCACCTAAACAAAACTTTGGCTCAATCTTTGATTGATAATTTTTACTCATTTCATCAATTATTGAGCAACTATTAAACAATAATTCATCCTTGTTATTCGCAGTAATATCACAATTTTTTAAAAAAAACTTGTGGTCACATGCTTGTATCGGGCTACTTGAGGTTAATCCATAACCAACGATATTGAAAGCTTTTACCGCAGCTTCATCTTTATCGTCAAAATTTTTGTCTTGAACCCATCTCCATAACAACTCCTTGCAACCCCCGCCAGCAGGTATTAACCCAACGCTTGTTTCTACTAATCCTAAAGTTGAATTCATATGTGCAATCATTTTATCTGCTTGGCAAGCAACTTCAAAACCTCCGCCAATTGCTAAACCTGAAACTGCACTTACAACTGGAAAATTGGAATATTTCATTAATAAGCAAGTTTCCTGAAAACTTTTTAAGTATTTATCAATCTCTGTCCATGACTTTTGTTCAGCAAAATTTAAAAAAGTTTTTAAATCTGCTCCTGCAGAAAAATTCATTGCTTCGTTATAAACTGAAACGCCAACTGCTCCTTTTGATTTAACTTGCGAAAGTGTTTCATTTAACAAATCTATTGCTTTTCCATCTAAAGCATTTGCCTTGGTATGAAATTCAACACAAAGCACATCACTTTTATTATGATTAATGAGCCAGGTTGAAGCCGACTCATTTGAAAATACTGGATGTGATGTTCTTTTGATATCACAGAGTCTATATGTATTTTTTGGTGTTTTTATAAAAATTTTTTTAAATTTTGTATTAATAAAACTCTTAGTATTATTATCGTAACAAGAAATTTTTTTATTTTTAAGTTCTTCTAAATAAATTGGAATTTTTTCATTTCGATCAAAACAACGCTGATAAAATCTCTCAACCCCATAATCATGTAACATCTCAAAAGGACCTTTATACCAATTGAAACCCCACTTGAGTGCATTATCAATTTCAACAATATTATTAGAAATCTCATTGAGAATTTCGCAACAATATAAAATCGTTTTTGAAAATACTTTGAACGCATATTCTCCATAAATTGAATCATCATCTAATAAAGCTTTTGAACCCAATTTCTCTGCATCTGTCAAAATTTTAATATCTACTTTCGAATAATCATAATAGATACCTTTTGAGTAATTTAAAACTTTAGTTGGGTTGGCAATTTTAGAGAAATTTGTTTTATAGAAACCACAGCCAGTTTTATTTCCTTTAAAGCCTTTTTTTAACAAATTCTCTGCAACATCGTGTAGCTTAACGTATTCGTAAAATGAGTCATTTTTTTTGAGACCTTTTTCAAAGCTTTTTAAAACGTCTTTCATAAGGTCAATTCCAATTAAGTCATATAATCCAAATACTCCTGTCTTTGGAATTCCTAAAGGACGACCAAAAATTGCATCAGCTTTTTCAATGGGTATCTTTTTGTTTATAGCCTCATACATTGCACATTGAATTGAGTAAACACCCACCCTATTACCGATAAACCCAAGAGTATCTTTGCAATTAACGATACCTTTACCGAGTATCTCTTGGCAAAATATTTTTAATTTTTCAATTTTTGGGTTTTTAAATTTACAATCTTCAACAATTTCCAATAAACGCATATATCTTACAGGATTAAAAAAGTGTGTAATGCAAAAATCTTTTTTAGTTTCAATTGGTAATTTTTCAGTCAAAATTTTAAGAGGAATTGTTGATGTATTTGATGAAATGATGGAATTTTTCTTTCTTTTGACTGAAAATTTTTCATACAAATTGTGTTTAACATCAACCCTTTCAACAATGGCTTCTATGATCCAATCAGCCTCAGAAATTATGTCGAAATCATCTTCTAAATTTCCAATAGTAATATTTTTAATTTTTTCTTTATGGTAAAGTAGTGGAGGGTCAGATTTTTTTATATTTTCTAACGCTTTTGCAGTAATATCATTTCTCGAAATCTTACTAGGTAAATCTAATAAATGAACCTTACAATCAGCATTTGCTAGATGAGCAGCAATACCTGATCCCATTGTTCCAGCTCCGACGACAACTATGTTATTTATCAATTTCATACTAATTAAAATTTATCATTTAAATTTTAAATTAAAAGTTCTTGGATTGTTTATCATAAAATTTTCACAAGACTCAAAATGTAATACATAATTAGGTAATTTTTTCTTTTCTTTTATTTTCATTTCACTAATCTTCTCAAATATATATGCTCTTCTAAATCTTTCTATTTCATCAAATAATACTTTAGCGTCCTTAAAAGAAATTGTATAAGCATAAGCTTTTTCAAAATCATTACCTCTATTAATTTTTGCTTTAGGGTAAATTTTAAAAAATTTATTTATTTTTTCCTTATAAATAATACTCGTTTGTGCTATTTTCTCACTTTCATTATCTAAAAGACGTGATGTGCTAATTGTGTAAGAATTGGTTGCGCATTTATTAAGTGCATTATCTATTTTGTCATCTGGATTATCACAGCCGATAATAAATATAAAAAAAAAAAAATATCTCATTTTGCAAATTCATAATTTTTGTTTTTTTTTGCGTGCTTAATTAATTCAGCTTTATATTGAGACAATGATTGACAATTTTTTTCAAAAACAAGAAAATAATATTTATTTTCAGATACGGCATAATACCCATTAACATCGAGTTTAAACATTTTGACATTTTGATCTTTCACACCGTGTTGAGCATATAATGTAGATATTATAGATTTTTTATGATCACGGTTCATATGATCTATAATATTTTTAGATACTTTTGATAACCAGAGTGGTATTTTTTTTATTATCATAGAAGACACTATCATAGCATTTATCATGTAATGATGACTATATCATTTATCATGTAATGATGACAAAATCCAAAACATAGAAGTTAAAAAAGTCAATCTTGTCTCACCCCCTTGTTTTTCATTAATAAATATTTAAATCACATGTAATGAAGCAGAATGTTAAATCAGATGAGGCAGATAAGATAAAAAACTTAGAGGCAAAAATTGAAAAATTAACAAGTGAAATCGAAAATTTAAGATATACATTGCTAAATCATATAAATTTTATTGAAGATACTTATGCTCCATTAAAAAAACCAATTGAAAAAATGAAAAGTTTTTTTCGATAATAATAAATTAAATCTTAGGTTGTAAATAATTTTTTTGTATGCCTTTATACTTTTCGTGTTAAATTAAAAAAATGAAAAATCTAAAATCTTTATGTTTTCTAATTACTTTTACATTTGTAACAGGATTAATAGGTTTATATTTAAATCATAAAGATTTAATTCTTCCAAGCTCAAAGCTCACAGGGTATCAAGTTTTAGCTTTGCAGCTTCAATCTTTGAAAAATAATACGAAACTTAGAAATGACCGTGGCATTGAACAGGTATTTATTTTTGCTCATCCTGATAATAAAAAAGTAACTGGTCCAATTAAAAACTTTAAGAAAATAATTAAGTCCGAGGCATATTCTATTTTTTTAGATCATAGTAAAAGTGAAGTTGGGATTGTTCACAAAGATGAATATCATGAAGTATATTTTGTGAAAATAATAAAAAATCAAAAAAGTAGAACTTTTTTGTGGACACTAATTACTTATGTCGATAATGATAAAAATTCATTTTGGTACACTGTTAGTGTAATACCTTATCAATATAAAGTTTAACAATGATAGAAAAAAATATTTCAAACTCTCATTTAAAAAAGAAAGCTCAATCAAAATTGGCACTTTCTATAAGTTTTTTTGGGTTAATTCTAACATCAACAGGATATTTATATCATTCAAAAGGAGTTATTTTTTTATTTTATATTTTTAATTTTGTATTTTTTTATAATCTTATTATATATTTTTTTTTAAAAAAATTGTATTTGAAAACAAACAGTTATAAATAATATAAATATGATTCTTAAAACATTCTTAAATCTTAAAATTTTAAAACTTACTTTTATAAGCGGTTTTACAACTGCGTACATACTTCTTAAATATTGTAATAAAAATTCCAAAATTTCATCAAATGACGTACAAAACGTATCGGAAAAATCTCAAAAAAAAACAAAATAGTTTAAACTATTGAAAAATACAAAATCTTTAGCCAAATTTAGTTTTAACATTTTTTGATTGGTAATTTATTAAACTTCCAAGATGGTGTTAAATTATCTACATAAAAACCATCTAAAACGTTATAAGTGTTAAAACCTTTTCTTTCAAAAATATTTGCTGTTATTTCACTTCTAAGACCAGATCTGCAGATAAAAAAAATTTTTTTTGATTTTTCTAAATTCAAATTATTAATTTCCTTTTCAAAATTAGGATTTAAAATTACAGAATTATTTTTATAAAATTGATAAGATACAAAGTATGTTTTCATACCAAAGGCCTCACCATCAGGTTTCCCAAAAATATTCCATTCTTCAGGTGTTCTTACATCAATTAAATAATCTCCCTTTAGATCTTTTAAATTTTGAAGATTAAAAGATGTAATTTGTTTTACCATTGTATCTGTTCGTCTAAGTGATGGAGCCTACAATCCAAAGAGCAATAAAAAAATATACCATATGTTTTTATAAAAAATTTTTAAAAATCATGCAAGCTCATAAATATAAGCTAGTTTTACAGAATTATCCTTCAAATAAACTCTGGAGATTGATCTTTTATATTTAGGTCCTTCATATTCATCTAATATTTTGATAATATTTGCTAATTGATCTGAACAAAATAATTCACCCATAATTTTTTCACCAAAAATGTCCAGTTTAATAATGGGATACTTAACAAAATCATTATTTATCCATCGCCCAAAAACATAAGCACCTTGCCAGGACCCTTTTATACCTCTTAAATAATGATTAGCTTTTTCACCTTGCATTAAGGTCCCATAAGTAAATAAAGCATTAATCTTCATCTTGAGTTTACAAATAAAAATGCAAAAATAATGCTCATAGTGAATATTACCGTTTGTCCTTGATTACTCCACCAAATAAATGGACTTGGTAAATTTCCAAAAAAAAACATAATTTGAAGCACAACGTTTGAGACACCAAAAATATATAAAAATCTTTCCAATTTTTTCATAATATGAATTTGATAATTATAGGAATGATTATGCTAACTACAACACCACTTAAAGCCAAGGCAAGTGCAGAAAATATACCAGCTGTTTTATTCCTGCTCATAGCACGTGCCGTCCCTATACCATGAGAAGAAAGACCAATTGCAAAACCTCTTGCAGTCATATCTCTAACTTTAATAAAATCCAAAACAAAAGTTGCGAGCGAAGCTCCAACAATCCCAGTCGTAATAGTAATAATTGCAGTTATGGATGGAATGCCATTGATCAATTCACTTATTCCCATAGAAATTGGTGCTGTGACAGATCTTGGTAACATACTTAAAATTAGTTGATCGTCTAATTTAAATATTTTCGCGAGATAGTAAGTTATAAAAATCGCAAACAAAGAACCAATAATAAGCGTAATGGTAATACTCAAAGCTTCTTTTTTAACAAGTTTTATTTGATTATATATTGGTATCGCTAACGCTACAGTTGCAGGACCTAAAAGGAAATGAATAAATTTTGCTCCATTAAAATACCTCTCATAATCAATGTTAAAAAAAATTAAAATACCAGAAATAATTAAGATTGATATTGCCACTGGATTAACTAAAGGATTAATATTTGATTTTTTATATAAAAAATCCCCTATAAGATATGCGCCGATCGTTATTGTTAGCCAAAATAAAGGTTCCGTTTGTAAATAAACCCATATTTCATATAAATTTTCAAGGTTAGTCATTTTTTTTCTGAATTATTTTGTTTAGTATTTCCATCAACTTTGCAGAGAGTGCTATTGTAATTATCGTTCCAATTATAATAACACCTAATACCTGAAAAAGATTTTGCTCTAAATATGAAACGTGCATTACAACACCGACGCCGATTGGTACAAATAACAGGGAAAGATAGCTGGTGATAGCATTACTTAAATTAACTACACTTTTTTTTAAATTTAATATTTTTTTTGATTTTATTTTTTTTAAAAAAATTAAAGTAAATAATAATAAGATAAGTCCAATTACCGGCCCCGGTATTATTAATAAAAAATATTTTTGAATTATTTCTCCGAATAATTGAAATAATAAAATAACAAAAAATGCCCTTAGCATTAACTTAAAAAATTTAATGAATCTAATTCAAATTTATTTTTGATATCATGCCTGCCTCTAAATGACCTGGTACATTGCATGCTGCAAGTAAACTTGCTGTTGAAGTAAATTTCCAGATTAGCTCACCTTTTTTCTTTGGTTCTAATAAAATTGAATTTGAATGTGAGTGTGCCATTTTTGGATTAGTTTTTTTCATCTTTTTCATTAGATCCTTATCTATTTTAGTTGGAGTTAAGATTCCATTTTTCATCAGTTCTAACATTTCAGGACCGTGTTTTTTGTGCATCATCATTGTTGCAATATTAAACTCATGTACCAATACACCTTTATTCTCAACAACGAACCTCACGGTCTCATTCTTTTTGATATTAATTATTTTAGGCTCATAATAATTATCATACATATCCACTTTGATTGTTTTAGACACCTCAGATGCCTTTCCTTTCATACCAATCATCTTCATAGGGGCTGAGAAAAGGTGTAGTTGCAAACCTAGACTGAAGGTTAATATATAAAAGAAGAATAATTTCATATTAGTTTAATTTCATTTATTAATTATAATCACTTTTAGACCAAAAAGATTTAAAATATGCAATAACTGATTTAATCTCTGCGTCATTAAGTTTATCTGAAAAGCCCATCATTTCACCCTCATAATTAGGAACCATGTTAGCTAAGCCAATTTTAATAATATAAAAGAGAGTTTTATCACTATGATGCCAAGTGTGGCCAGTACCATTTAACGGCGGAGCTAATCGGTGACCATCAGCATCTACTTTATCCTTCCATCCTACTTGACCTGATAGATTATTTTGATGACAACTTGCACAATTAGCTAGATAAAGTTCTTTTCCAAGTTCAAATGTATCAAAACCTTTAGCTGTTCTTTCAACTACGATTTTTTGATGATGGTGATTAGCAAATGATAAAGTTTGTAACAAAAATAATGAAATTATTACTAATATAAAATTACTAATTATTCATAATGATTTCATTGATAATCAGATTGTGCTTTTTGATTAAATTCAGATATCTTATTTCTTATCTCTCCCTCAGTCACATTAAAATTTTCAAGATCTTTTTTTAATTTACGTATTACGTCTTCATCACCTGCTTCCTCCAAATCTGCCTTAACTACAGACTGAATATACTTTTTTTGATCCTCACCTTTGAATTGAAGTATAGCTGACGCCCATTCACCCAAATATCGATTCCTTCTACTATTTATTTTAAATTTTAATTCTTCCTCGGTGGCAAATTTTTTTTCGAAACCTTTTTCTCTATTATCAAATGAACTCATAATAATTATATAATTATAATTTTAAATAATAACCACAACCATTAGTTATGTTTTATTAAGATATCTAATATAACTATACTAGATATACATATTCAATGTTTGTTGTTTCATTTATTTTTGTTTAAGTAATTCTATAAGATAATTTGATTAATTTCATATATTTTCCTGAAAATAATCGTATTGTTTTAACAATAAGCATATCTCCCTTGGTATAACTAAGTGGCCTGAAATTAGGCCACTGATACCAAAAATGATTGAAAAAATTCATTTTTTTCTTATATTTTTCATTCTCATAAATATTGTCAAATAATATCTTTCCAAATATTCTAATTTACATGAATTATGAAGAATTTTTAGCTAAACTAGAAGAATATTATATTGATTTATCTGAAGTCCAAGAAGCACTTGGTTTAACAGATGATGAAATCAAAAGTTGGGAAGAATCAGAAGAAATGGTTCCAGATGAAGCTATAGATTTTCTAAACTCAGAAATAGAAAAAAGATCTGCAGATAAATTAGAAACCGAAGAATAATTAATTTTTAAATTATGGAAAAGTTTAAAGAAGTTTTGCTTTGGATGATCTTTATTTTATTAATGATATGGTCAGGTTATCATTTGTTTTTTTAATGGATATTTATAAAATTAGATTTGATTGGTAAGAGATCTGTAATTTTTAAATTGTTCACACTTGAAATAAGATTTTGACTTTTGAGTAAACCCGTTTTGCTTTAACAAAAAATCAACTTTTGAATTATTGGCTGCCTCATAATCGTGCTCACTATCTCCAATAAATAAACAATCTTTTTTATTTATTTTCATTTTCTTTAATAATGCATTTAACATTCCCGCATGAGGTTTTTTGTGTTTAAAAGTATTTCCTCCACAAATAAATTTAAAATAATCATTTAATTGCGCTTTTTTAATAACTATTTTTGTCAAATTTTCTAGTTTATTTGATGCAACCGCTGTTTTAATTTTTCTTTTTTTTAATTCTTTCAGAAAATGTCTAACACCTGGATAAACATTTGATTTTACAAAAAGGTTTTTTTTATAAAAATTGTAGAAATATTTGAACATAGTTTTCTTAAGTTTTTCACTTGCATGCTCTTTATTTATTTGAAGTGAAAAATTGATATTCCCCATAATTCCCTGGCCAACGATACCTTTAAGCTGAGAACGAGAAATAGGTTTAAAGCCAAAATACTTTAAAGTTTTATTATTAGCATTCAAAATATCTATTTTTGAGTCTACTAAGGTTCCATCCAAGTCAAAAATTATTAATTTGTAATTGAATAATTTCACTAAATTATTTTAGAAATTTCAGAATTTATAAAAAATTCTATATTATCATTTTTAGAATAAATTTTTTCTTTACCTTGATGGACATTGTCTATTGTTATCAAATGATCATTCAATAACACTTGATATCTGATTAGATTACCCAAAAATTCTTTACCTTCGATTTTTCCTTTGAATGCCTGATCTGAGTCACTACGTCTGATAAATGAAATATTTTGAGGTCTTATCAGTAAAGAGCATTTCATTTTATTTTCACTTTTTATATTTTTTAATTCAAAATTTTTCGCACTTTTGAAAGATCCATTTTGTATTTCACCATTTAAGACATTTATAGTTCCTAAAAAATTTGCTACAAAAAGATTTTCGGGGTTATTATACAAATCTATTGGAGCACCCACCTGTTGAATAATACCTTCGTTAAAAATTGCAATATTATCAGATATTGAATTTGCTTCTTCTTGATCATGAGTAACAAATATAGTTGTAATTTGCAGTTTGTTATGCAATTCTAATAATTCTATTCTCATTTGATTTCGAAGCTTTGCATCTAAGTTAGATAATGGCTCATCTAAAAGCAAAACTTTGGGTCTCACTACAATAGTTCGTGCTAAAGCAACTCTTTGTTGTTGTCCACCAGATAACTGATAAGGATAACGTTGTTTTAAATCTTGCATACCAACAAGCTCTAGGACTTCATCAACTCGGTCATTAATTTCATTTTTTGGTATTTTTTTTTCTTCTAAACCAAAACTAATATTTTTGGCGACAGAAAGATGGGGCCATAGTGCGTAATTCTGAAATACCAATCCAACATCTCTCTCCCATGGGTTAAGTTTGGAAACTTCTTTTCCATCAATAAATAGTTCTCCAGATTGAGATTGTTCGAATCCTGCAATGAGTCTTAATAATGTTGTTTTTCCACATCCGGATGGTCCAAGGAACGTAAAAAAATCTTTCTTTTTAATATCGATATTTACATTTTTTAAAACATGGTTTTTGCCATAAGACACATTGATATTTTTTATATTAATTATATTACCCATTTTCTGTTTCTCCTGTCTTTTTATATCTTTTATCTATAATTGTTTGTGAAAAATAAGTACCTACAGCAACAATTAAAACGCCTATCATACCTAAAGCCGCCCCCGGTCCTCTTCCCGCGGCAGTTTGCATATATGAATAAATTCCATATGCTAATGGTGCATCTGTTTCAGTTGAAACCAACATTATAGTAGCAGATAATTCAACTGTTGCAGTTGAAAAACTGGTAATAAATCCTGCTAACAGCCCCCCAGTCATTAATGGCACTAAAATTTTTCTAAATATTGTAACTTTTCTTGCACCCAATGACTCTGCGGACTCCTCTAAAAATTTACTAATTTGCATCAATGCAGCATTTGCTGCTCTTAACGCATAAGGTAATCTCCTTACAGCTAATATTAATACAATCATAAACCACCAGCTTGCGAGTGGTTTATCATCTAGTGGATTAGTGAATGCATTAAATGTTCTTAAATACCCAATACCAAGTACAAGTCCAGGAATGGCAATTGCACTCATCGCAATATAATCTAGCAAATGTCGACCTTTTATTTTTGTTCTAAGCACTATGTAAGAAATAAAAAATGCTAAAACAATATCAATGAATGCGGCTATCGTACAATACAACATTGTATTTTTGATAAAGATACTATTATCAAAAATAATACTTTTATAATGACTAAGCGTATAAGCATCTGGCACCACACTGAATGACCAAATTGTTCCAAATGATAAAAGGGTTAAAGCTATGTGAGGTGATAAAACTAAAAATAAAATTAAACCTACAACTGAGTATGCAGTAATTTTTTGTCTTGGTTTCATCTCTCTTTTAATCATTCCCCCGCCACCTTTTTGAAGCATTGAATAATCTTTTCCACCTAAAGCTATTTTGGCAACCCAAACAGCAAGAATTGAAGTTACAACTAAAATCACTGCAATCACGTATCCCATAGGGTCATTAATTCCAATTGATGAGATTCTAAGATATGCTTGTGGTGCTAACATGTTATTTATATCTAAAAGCAAAGGTGTTCCTAGATCATCAAAAACCTTAAGAAACACTAAACTTGCCCCAGCTATGTAGCCAGGCATTGAAAGAGGTAAGACAATTCTTTTAAATAAGCCAAAACCTTTAGAACCTAAACTTTGAGCAGACTCTTCCATCGATTTATCTATATTATTTAAACTTGTTATCAAATTAATTAAAATAAATGGAAAATAGTGGACTGCTTCAACAAAAATAACACCATTTAATCCTTCCATAAATGGAATTTTAAAACCGAAATATTGATCTAGTAACAAATTTACAGAACCATTCGTTCCGAAGAAAAGTTTCATTGCTACTGCACCCACAAAAGGTGGCATTATAAGAGGTATGAAGCCTAAACTTTGTATTATAACTGAACCTCTAAAATTAAATCTCGATGTAAAATAAGCTAATGGTAATGCAAAAACAGATGCTAAAACTACAGAAAAAAATGCAACATAAAAGGAATTGTATAAAGACTCTATAAATAATTGATTTTTAAAAAAATCCGAAAAATTTACTAAAGTAAAGTCTCCATTGACATCTAAAAAGGATACGTAAAAAACTTGTACTATAGGAATAACCAAAAATAATAATAGAAATATACCTATTATTAGTGATGTAGAATTTAAAAAAAGATTTCTGAACATAAATAACGTAAGCCCCTTAAAAAATTAAGGGGCTTGTAAGTTAATTAATTATAAAAGCTTTAAAGCCTGTTCAGCTTTTTTCTTCGCAGTAGAATAATTTTTAGTTACAATTTTATCCCACTCAGCTTCGACTTCAGCTTGACGAGTACCTTTATATTTTTCGATATCTTTAGCTTTTTTTCTTTTTTTCTTAAAGATTTTGTTATATTCAGCATCGTTCGCTTTAGCTTCAGAAATAGGAAGCGCAGCAATTAAAGCTCTTGCTTCTTGAATTAAAGCTCTAGCTTTGTTGTTGTCTTTCTTTTTCAATTTAGCTTCTGCTTTGTAAACAGCAGCCATTGCACTTCTTAGCTCATCTAATCTGTATGTAATCATTACATCAAAAAGAGAGTTAACTAAATTATATCTGCTCTTTGATAGATTTACATCAAACTTCACTTTAGCTCCAATTGACTTGTCCTTAAATGGATTAGGGAAGTCTTTTGGTGCCTTAGAGTAAGTTTCTGGATTTACAGGAAGTCTTCTTATTTTTGGATCAAGAAGAGTTTCTTGTCCTTTAGTTGATAAAAGGAAATCTATAAACTTTTGCGCATTTTTTTTATTTGGCGCATTAGTTATAATTCCAATGTTAGCTGGAACAAGGGTGGATACCTCTGGATATACAAATCCAACTGGGAACCCACTTCCAATTGATGATAAGCCGAAGAAATCAATTACGATCCCTACTCCGAAATCACCACTATTAACTCCATCTGGAACACCAAAGCTTCTAGCGGTAACTGTTTTAAAGTTTGCTGCCATCTCTTTAGATAATGCCCAACCTTTGTTAAAACCAACTCCTTGCAACCATGTCTCCACGGTTAAGTGTGTTGTACCAGATCTGGATGGAGCACTCATTCCAACGTGACCAAAGTACACTGGCTTAGTTAAGTCTGACCATTGACTTGGAACTGGAAGCTTGTTTGCTTTTAAGTACCTTTTATTCCACATCATACCATAACCAGCTGCAGCAAAGCCTGTGTAAAAACCCGCAGGGTCATTTACAGGGTAAGATCCTACTTTAGAAGGAATCCCTTTTGCTTTAGAAGTATATTTTTGAAGCAGTCCATCACCTTTTAAAACTTCAAACGCATCTGGCGCTGAAGCCCAGAATAGATCTGTTGTATTATTAGATTTGGTCTCCTGAATATACTTAATCCCAGCAGTCGTTTTTTTTCCAACTATTTCAACTTTAATATTTGGATGTTTTTTTTCAAATGCAGCTTTAAATTTGCCTGACAAGTCTTTTGGAAATGATGTTACAACCACAACATTTTGTGCAAAAGTTTGAGTAGCAAATAAAAGTGCAACGATTAATGAAAGTATTTTTTTCACTCTGTCCCCCTTTTTTTACATCAAACTAACTGAAATAAACCTTTAATACAAATGTAATATATCTTTAATATTCACTAATTATTTGAAAATTCTACTCAAAATTACTCTGTCCCAAACTTAGTATTTTGGGCAGGCTTTATACAATTTATAATTGAATATTAATTTAAGATAATTACAATTGGTCTAATTTACTTAATATTTTTGGTATAAATTTCTTAAAATTAAAAAATCCTTTATTACAGTATTGATTGGTCATTTGATCAAACTTTCTATAAAGAAATTTGAGATTAATTTTGTTCTCATTTAAGAAATCTAAATTTTCTCCTATGCCTGGATATAAAGCTATTACATTAGATAAATCAAAATTCTTAAGATATGAAATATCCTTAATTTCTACTTCAAATTTATCTTGTAATCTATATTGCTGATCAGTAATTAAATCAGATTTAAATTCAATCAAATGTTCGTCTAATTCGATTGATCTAGTTGAATTAGTATTTTTTATAAGCTTAATTTTTTTAAATTTGCAATTTTCAAAATCAGATTCTTCAAAACATAATTGATTATCAAAAATGAGTAGAATTTGATCATCTTTAATTTCAGCGTTATTAAAATCAGGATTAATTTGAACATACTCTTTATCTGATACTATGGGTGTAGCGTTTTCGTTTAGTTTAATCTTTTCATACCTTTGGTTTGTAAATTTTTTAATATTCCACTCCTGAGCAACGTAGTTTTTTCCTTTTGTCTGTAAACCAGCCGTCCAACGCCAAGAAAGTGTATTTGAGGCGGTGTCACCATCTTTCAGGTATTTCATAAAAAATTCGGCTCCTAATTGCCAGGGTAAATCCAGTGTAAAAATCCAAATAGATGAAAGCCACATTCTAGAGTGATTATGAAGGTATCCTGTTTTTTTTAACTCACTCACCCAGTCATTAAAACATTCAATGTCAGTATTTCCATTTATTGCATTTTTGAAAATTTTATTATTATGAAATTCTTTTTTTAACCTCTCTATATCATTTAAAAAATCTGTCCATAAACTAGGTCTTCTTTCCAACCAGCCTTTCCAATAAGTTCTCCAAAGAACTTCCTGAATAAACTTTTCTATTTTAGAAAAAGGAAATTTTTTTATAGCCTCTTTAATAATTTCTTTTTCACTTAAAACTCCATGTGTCACATATGGTGATAAACAGGAAGTGTTTGTTCTTTTATCAGGTCCAAAATCAAAATTGCGATCTCTTGCATATAAGGCGAGGTTATTTTCTACAAAAGAATTAAGTTGCTCTAAAGCTTTTACTCGTGAGGGATGGATTTGAATCATAAGTTATTTATAAAGATTTTATTTAAATTTTCAAAAAAGAATAAATTATTCTGTACATTATATTAACAAGAGTTCCACAATCTTTGCATTCACTAAAAAATAAAAAACAAAATTATTATTTTTGCCTTTTAATATTGCAAGTTTTGGCTTATTTCGTGTACTTTATGAGAATATAAACAAATAATTAATATGAAAAAAATTTTATGGTTTAGGCATGATCTTCGATTAGAGGATAATCATGCTTTAAATAAAGCTTGTGAAAATGGAGAGGTATTACCAATATACATCTTTGATAAAAACTATTGGGAATTAGAAACTTCGAGCTCTTTTCATCTTAAATTTATTCAAGACTCTCTCAAGGTTTTAAATCAAGATTTTAAAGAAAAATTTAATTCACAATTATATATATTTTACGGAGATACATTAGAAATATTTAAAGAGTTAATTAGTAAAAATCAATTTGCAAATATTTATTCCAATCAAATATTTCGTAATCAATATACTTTAAATTTAGATGAAAAGTGTAAAATTTTGTTTAAAGAAAAAAACATTATCTGGAAACAAGAACAACAATTTGGAATTCAACTTGAAAATAGAAAACGTAACTTCTGGTCTACTCATTGGAATAATTATATAGAACTTAAACCTCTCAAAGCTGATGCAAATTGTAAATTTATAAAAATCGATATACCTTCACTTGAAAAAATAAAAACAAAAGAAATCGATGGATCAAACATACAAAAAGGTGGACGGAGAGAAGCGTTATCTTTATTACAAAGTTTTTTAAAGCAAAGATCTGAAAATTATCAAAAAGAGATGTCATCACCAATAACAGGTGAAATAGCATGTTCAAGATTATCACCCCATATCACTTATGGAACTATCTCTTTAAATGAAATTAATTTTGCAATCAAAAATACCAAAAAAGAAAATATGTCATTTAATAAAATTAAATCATTACGCTCATTCAAAAGTCGATTAGCTTGGCACTGTCATTTTATTCAAAAAATTTATGATGAACCTGAAATTGAATGGCAAAATATGAACCGTGCTTATGATGGTATCCGAGAAAATTCATTTAATTTGGAATATCATCAAGCATGGAAAATAGGTTTAACAGGATATCCATTTATTGATGCGTGTATGAGATATTTAAAAGCAAATGGTTGGATAAATTTTAGAATGAGAGCGATGCTTGTATCTTTCGCATCTTACCAGCTATGGTTGGATTGGAAGAAAACTAGTAAACATATGGCAAAATTATTTACTGATTATGAGCCTGGTATTCATTACTCTCAATTTCAAATGCAGTCAGGCACTACAGGCATCAATACAATCAGAATTTATAACCCGATTAAACAATCTACAGATCAAGATCCTGATGGATCATTTATAAAAAAATGGGTTCCTGAGTTAAATAAAGTTCCTGGTAAACTTGTTCATCAGCCTTGGAAATTGACTTACTTAGAACAAAAAGATTTAGATTTAGAAATTGGAAAACATTATCCTCATCCCATTGTTGATCATCATTCATCATCAAAAATTGCGCGTGATAAAATATGGAAAATTAAAAAAACAGACGAAGCCAAATTTAATGCACAAAAAATCTTACAAAAACATGCAAGTGCAAAAAGCCGAAGATAACTACTCATTTCTTACCATTGGATAAACGCTTGGCTTTAAAAAACGGTAAGTATTAATTAATATTAAAACTAGAGTTAACGCTCCAATAATTATAAGAACATTTAATAATGGTATAAACTCAAGTTTCCAACCTAACCTAAAAATAGTTTCTATAACAAATTCTGACGTAAAAATTCCAAATAAACTTGCAATCATAAATATTGAAACGTAAGTAATTAAAAACTCAATTAGATTCGCTTGAATTAATTTACCTGATTTTAAGCCTAAAATTTTAAAAATTAAATTTTGATAAATTCCGATTCTTGCTTGAACAACCACAGCTGATGCAATGACCATTAAACCTACCATGACTACAACAGAAGAAATAATTACTACAGCCATAAAAATCTTGTCTACTAGATCTGTTATTTTTCCTAGATAAGTTGAAACCTTTATCCCTGAAACGTTTGGAAAATTTTGGACTAGTTTTGCTTCATTGATATATTTTTTATCTGAAAACTTTGCTGTTGCGATATATTCATAAGGTAATTTATTTGCAAATTTAGGATTGATAATCATTGCAAAGTTAATTGATAAATCTCTGTAATCTACTTTTCTTAAACTAGTGACTACACCAGTCATTTCTCTCCCGTAAATCTTAAGTGTCAATTGGTCGTTTAAATTTACCCCAAAGTTACTTGCAACCTTTGCATCAAGCGAAATTTGTAACTGATCATTCTCTAAATCAAACCACTCTCCTGCAACAATTGGATTATCCTCAGGCGGTATGTTACTCCATGAAATTCTTCTATCACGCTCTAAAACCCAAAAAGAATCATTAGATGGTTTAATATAAGTCAATGGATCAATACCATTAATTTTAGAGACAGAGGCAGGTGCAATAGGAACTGTTTCGTATTTTAGATCAGGGTCTTGTTTGTTAAGATAGTCAATAAAATTATCTTTTACATCTTTTTGAATACTTACGTAAAAGAAATCTGGTGCAATTTCAGGGATAGATTTTTCTAATTCTCTTTTAAAATTAGTTCCAACCAAAGTTAGAGTTAATAATAAAGTTGCTCCAATTCCAAGGGATAAAACAGTAATTGGAAAAACAGACCTGTCTTGGATAATATTTCTAACTGCAAATCTTAAAGGTAAAAAATGAAATTTTTTAAATTTTTTTAAGACATAAATTATAGTCCTTGATAAAAAATAAAAAATCCCGCAAAAAACAAAGAAAAAAATAAAGTAAATTGTTGTGTAATATAACTTATCTGCACGAAGTAAAAATATACCCAGTAGGATAATGAGACTCATCAAAATAAAAAAAATATTTTTTATCCCAAGTTGAAAACGAGTGAGTTGAAAAATATTTCTAAACAAACTTGTAGCTTTGATTTGTTCGATTGATGATACTGTTGGAATACAAAATATTATTACAACCAAAAAACCTGTCATCAATATCAGACCATAATTGAAAAAGCTAAATTGGCTTTCTAAAGATAAACCAAGATTAGTGACAAAGTGGTTAGCTTGAGGAATTACTAATAGTGATATGACATAGGCAAGTGTAGTAATTAAAAATAAAAGCAATAAAATTTCAATGTAAAAAATTTTTTTGATATTTTGTGATTTAAAACCAATAGCTTTCATAATGGCAATACTTATGTTTTTTTGATTAATAAAAGAAATCAAAGTATTTGAAATCCCAATACCCGCAATCAACATAGCACTAATTGAAACTAAAGATAAAAACTCAGAAAAATTTGATATTAAACGCTTTAAATTATTAGCTGCATTTTCTGGTAACCTGATTTTATAAGTTGGAAATTCTTTTAGCTTTTCATAAACAAATTCTAATACATCTTTATTTGATGCCTTAACTTTGTATTCATAATTTACAAAGCTTCCAATTGAAGTCACATTTAACTTTTCAAATGCACGATTACTTACAATTGCGAAATCCCCAAATAATAGGGCTCGACCTAGATCAGGAACAGTCTCAACGTAACCCACAACCTTAAATGGAGCTTGTTTGACATAAACTGTATCATTTAATTTTAAGTTTAATGTTTCATAAATTTTTCGATTAACAACAATGGTATTGACTTCAGATTGTAATCTTTGCATTGCGTTTTGCGGTTTTGAAAATACTTTCCCATATAATGGATATTGATCATCAACTGCTTTAAGTCTAATAAAAAAGGCATTGGTCTCATCTGTTAATGATCCTGTTAACATGGTCGAAAATTCTATAGTTGAAGAAACAATACTATTTTTTGTTAATTCATTTAAAAAATTTGGATCAATTTTCTTGGTTCTAGTGTCAACTTCAAAATCGCCACCCAACAAAACTTTTGCATTATTTTGAAGTTCCTTTTTTAAACCAGTTTCTAAATTAATAATTAAGCTTAAAATAAATAAACTTATAAATAATGTAATAATTATAGAAAAAAGTTTTTTATAACTTCTCGATAAATCCCTTAACGCATAGGAAAATTGGTTCATCATGAACTCACCATGGTACCGTCCTCAATTTTAATAATACGGTCACACTTTTCTGCGAATTTTAGATCATGAGTAACCAATACGAAACTTGATTGATTTTTATTTGCGTACTCAAATAATAAATTTGAAATCATTTGAGAATTTTCGCTATCTAAATTTCCGGTCGGTTCATCTGCAAGTATCAGTTTTGGGTTAACTGCCATTGATCTTGCAATCGCAACGCGCTGTTGTTCACCACCTGAAAGTTGTGTTGGAAAATGATGTAGACGATCTTTAAGGCCAAATTGAACTAAAAGATCTTCAGCTTTTTGCTTTGGATTATCGATACTATTAATTTCTAAAATTAAAGATACGTTTTCAAGTGCGGTATAATTTGGGATTAAATAAAAAGATTGAAAAACTATACCGATTTTTTTCTTTCGAATATCGGCTAATTGATCCTCGTTCATAGTTGAAATTAATTGCTGATCAAAAATAATATCTCCTGATGTCGGCTGTTCAAGTCCAGCCATCAACATAATTAAGCTAGTTTTTCCAGAACCACTTTTTCCAACGACTGCAACTTTTTCACTAGAATTAATTTTTAAATCTATCCCTTTTATTACTTCAACTGAAGTACTATAAATCTTATAATTTAATGTAATTTTTTTTAATTCTAAAAGTGTGCTCATGAGAAAATTAATATTTTATATATGGTGTTTGATCAGCATAATACAAGTTTCAGCAAAAGCTAAAATCAAAGTTATGCTTTTTGGGGATAGTTTAATGGCAGGCTATGGTTTAACTCAAAATCATCATCTTGATAAAGTTTTACAAAAAAAATTTGAGGGACAAAATATCATTTTTGTTAATGCTAGTGTAAGTGGCGATACCTCTAAAGGAGGATTGGATCGATTAGATTGGTCTTTTAGTGACAAACCAGATCTTATTTTTTTATGTCTTGGTGCAAATGATATGTTAAGAGGAATTAGTCCAAGTGTAACACATAATAATTTAGAAACGATAATTCAAAAGATAAAACACAAAAATATAAAAATCATTCTTGCTGGTATGATGGCTCAAGAAAGTTATGGGGTGAGCTACACAAAACAATTTAATTCAATTTATCCAAAACTATCTAAAAAATATAAGATTACTCTATATCCTTTTTTACTTGAAGGTGTTGCTTTAAAACCTAAAATGAATCTGCCTGATGGCAAACATCCAAATATCTTAGGCGTACAAGAAATTGCAAACCGTATATATCCTTTGATTAAAAAAGAAATTTTCGAAAAATAGTTACATGTTTCTAGCAGTTATACGAACATCTTCTAAATATTCTTTACGCTTTTCATCACTTACAAACGGAACTGCAAAATAACGCCTATAATTAATTTTTCTAATACCACACATATGCAGTACCCCTCTTTTTAATCTTCTTATTGGTAAATTTAAAAAGAAAGTTGTTATAGCAAGTCGCGGGGCACCATAAGTACAAAAGATTTTTGCTTTTTTACTATTTAATTTACCCTCGGGATAGCCATAATTCCCGACTAATTTTTTAAATGTGAATGCCCATGGTGGTGCCAAAACCTTATCGATCCATCCTTCCATTATTGCTGGCATCCTAAAATTCCAAATTGGGGCAATCAACACAATGACATCCGCCTCTTCAATTCGCTTTCTATGATCTAAAACTACATCATCAGGTGATTCTCCCCGAAAAATTGGATTAAAGTTTTCTTTATACAGATCAACTATATCAACATCATGACCATGTTTTTCAGCCTCTTCTTTGAATGTATCTTTTATTGAGCAATTAAAAGACTTATCATCATAATGACTATAAACTACAAAGGCTTTAGACATAATTTATAATTATCCTTTTTTCATTAATTTTAAACTAAGAATTTATAAAAATTTAATTTTATTTTTGTGAATAAATGGTAATGATTAGTAATGCGAGAATTTCTATATCAAGCTGGATTATTATTATTTGACGATAAAAAAAATGATCTCAGAGCTTTGCCTAAAACGGTACGATTGCAAATTTTAGTTGTATTAAGCTTGATGTGGTCTGTAATTTTTACAGTTATGTTTTGGTCGTATAACAAATGGGGAATAGTACTGACCACCTCAGTTATTGGTCATGTCCTAGTGATTCTTGGAGTATACTTCACGATGAAATCCTTCCAAAATGCAAGACAATTTAATTTAAGAAACGATGGTTATCACAATACAACACGCTCAAGACAAAACCTATGGGTAGATGGTAAAAAAGTTCAGCTTGATAAAAAAGATCCTGGTGGAGAGCACGAGTGAAATTAACGATAATAATGTTGATAATAGCTTTTGGAATCTTTATGCTAGGTTTAAAGGTTACAGGAGACTCACCTGTATCTAGAAAAGCTACTATTGAAAAATCTAAAGAAACCACAGAAGAAAAATGGCTCAAGGCTAAAGAATGGTCAAAAAATAGAAATAAATAAAATTCTTACCCTTGTAATGTTAGTACTAACCATACTATTGGTACAAGAAACAAAATTATTAGTCCGAAATAAATAATTATATCTTTCATAATTTACCTTTTATCTGATTCTTGTTTTAAAATTAATAATAAACCTAAAAGTGTTATTGGCAATCCAGACAAAAAATAAATATCTGGTTTTAAATCTTCAAAAATCATCGAAATAATTAATGCTAATATTGGCATTGCAACTCCTATATATCCTCCAGCAGAGGCTGAAGTATTTTCAATAAACCGGATGTAGCATAAAAATGAGATAATTGACCCAAAAATAACTAAATATGAAAGACCAATCATGTAACTAAAGTTAGTTATTGGAATATAAAATTCTGACCCTTTTATAATCGCAATAAGCAAAGCAATTATGGCTCCATAAATCATAGCAAATGCAACATTCTGTAATAAAGGGATATTAAAATTTCTTTTATTATATATTGCAAGTAGATTACCAATCGATGCAGACAAAGTTGCAAATAAAGCAAACATTAAACCTAAAGTGGTTCC
Source organism: Pelagibacteraceae bacterium AG-470-E16 (assembly GCA_003209195.1). Classification (GTDB taxonomy): domain Bacteria; phylum Pseudomonadota; class Alphaproteobacteria; order Pelagibacterales; family Pelagibacteraceae; genus HIMB114. Next base: position 53,313 of record QCSF01000001.1, read on the forward strand.
TGAATTCAAATTAAAACTTATAAGATCATTAAAAAATATAATTGCTATACCTGTAATACCAAGTATAGCACCTAATAATGTTAAGATTGTAATTGATTTTTTAAATATGAACTTTTCACCTAAAATATTAAAAATAGTTAATAAACAAAATACTGTTGCAGGGATGTTGGATGATAAGTAAACATTTGATTTATAAAAAAAAATATAATTACCGCTGTATAGAAAAAGACCCAAAACAAAAAAGTATACATGGTCTTTGATAGAAAAAATTAACTTTCTTTTTGTTAGAGCTATGAAAATTAAAATGATAAAACCTGCTACAATAAAACGAATAAATACTGAAATTGCAGGATCAAGATTAATGTTTACTTGAGTTAAGCCAATTATACTCCAAGTAGCAGACCAAAAAAACAAAGCACCAAAAAATAGAGATAAATTTGATTTTAACATTTGAACATTTTAAATTAAAGGTGTTAAACCTTTTTTCTTGATAATTCTAAAAACACTTTTGGTTTTTAAAAAACCTAAAAATTGATCTATCCTCTCAATTTTTTTATTTTGTCTTTGATAAGCAAGAGAAAATATAAATTTTTTTTTCATTTGATTGGGTAATGTACCAACGAGATTTATTTTTTTTTCATAAGGCAATAATTCACTGTATTGTTGAAAACCAAGATCAAAAGTTTTATCTTCAGTAATAACTAAACCAATCCTTTTTCCTTTTACTACATGATAATTTTTTACTTTTAATTTTGGAAAAATTTTTTGTTTTAAAAAAATACCGCTTGCACTTGCTGCAATAGCTATTTTATTGCTTTGTTTAATAAGTTTTACAAATTGAGATAGATTATAATTATATGTAACTTTACGATGTTTTTTTACAGCAAAACCAATTTCAGAAATAACAATGTCAACTTTGGTATAATATCGAATTAACTTTTTTCTATTAAACCAGTTATAAGCATCTGCAGATAAAAAAATAATATCAAAAACTTGCTTTTGCTTTAAACGGGAATGTACAGAGTTTTTAGCATCTCCAAAAGAAGAGCCAAAATAAAGTTTGATATTTTTATTTTTTTTATAACTTTTCAATATTTCAAATAGTGGAGCCGCAAACGCACCAGAAGTGAGGATATTTAAATCATTATTTTTCTTTGGTTTAATATTTGATGAAACATCAATTTTTTTCATTAATTATTTATAGCTTAAACAAGGATACTAAAAAGTAATTAAATCACATTAAAAAAAAACTGTTATTAATTAAAAAAACAATATAGCTTTATTAATTGATTATTTTTTTTCTAACCACTCTTTGTATCCGCCAGACATATTTTTAACATTTTTAACGCCCATTTCTTTCATCGTTTTTGTTGAAAGCGTGCTCTGTCCACCAGCGCCACAAAATAGAACATATTCTTTGTCTGTGTTTTTTTTGAAAAAATCGTTCTCCAAAGGACTACCATCGGCTAAGTAAAACTCCAATAGACCACGCTCAAGGTGCATGGCATTACCAATAGTTCCTTTTTCAAATGACTCCTTATCTCTTACATCAATAAATTGAACATTTGGATCATTTAATTTTTTTTTTGCATCATCAACGCTAATATTTTCTATCTCGTTAGATACCTTCATTACTTCTTCAAATTTTTTCATTGTTTTCCTCTAGTTAACTTTTGATTGTTTTACAAATCTTATATAAGGTTTTGGAGATTTCCAACCCTCTGGAAATAAATTTTTCGCCTCCTCGTCTTTAACTGCTGGCACGATAATCACATCATCGCCCTGCTTCCAGTTTGCTGGTGTTGCAACTTTGTGATCTACAGTAAGCTTTAAAGAGTCTATTACTCTTAGAATTTCATCAAAATTTCTTCCTGTAGCCATTGGATAAGTTAGTATAAGTTTTATCTTTTTATCTGGTCCAACAATATATACATTTCTTACAGTTTGATTGTCAACTGCTGTTCGTCCAGTAGAATCACTTCCACTATCTGTTGGTAACATCCCATATAGTTTTGACACTCCTAAATCCTTATCACCAATTAAAGGATAACTTGGTTTATGACCAGTAACTTCTTGAATATCATTTGACCAGTTCTCGTGATCTTCAACTGGATCAACGCTTAAACCTAAAATCTTTACACCTCTTTTATCAAATTCACTTTTAATACCCTCAAGCGCTCCCAATTCAGTTGTGCAAACTGGAGTAAAGTTTTTAGGATGAGAAAATAAAACCACCCAACTTTTATCTGCCCAGTCATGAAAATCTATTTTTCCCTGCGTTGTTTCCGCACTAAAATTTGGTGCCTCATCGTTAATTTTTAATGTCATTTTTTTCCTACCTGTAAATATTTGATTTTTTTTTTCAACTATCTGAAAACGAAAAAAGGAGAGCCTTATAAACACTTTCATATAGCTTACCGAGTTACATATATTTAGAATAAAGTCCTAATAATTCAATAGATAGTAATAAAATGAGTTAATTACATTAGAAAAAACGAAAATTTTAATAGTAATATTCTAATTTGATAGTATTTATTAGTAACTTTTTTTATTTTATGAAAGATATTGACAAAAAAATTCTACAAATACTCCAAGAAAATGGAGAGATATCTATGGAAGATTTAGGATCAAAAGTTAACCTTTCTCCTTCACCTTGCTATAGAAGAGTGAAAAATCTTAAAGATGCGGGGTTTATTGAAAGAAATGTTGCAGTTCTAAATAAACACAAACTTAACCTTGAACGCCCTTATTTTGTTCATGTAAAAACAACTAATCATAATAAAGAGTGGACTGATCAATTTAAAAAAATTATCCGAGATACACCTCAAATAGTAGAATGTCACCGCCTAATGGGCGAAGTTGATTATCTCCTAAAAGTGAGATTAAAAAATTCTGAAAGTTATAACGAATTTTATTTTAATCTTATTAATAAAATAGATTTTGCTAGTATCAGCGGTTTCCCATCACTAGAAGAATTGAAAGAAACAACAATGCTTCCTTTAAATTACGTATAATTTAGAATTAATGACAAGCAATACCAAATTTTTTTAGTCTCCAATAATTATAAGGCCAAGGTGTTAAAAAGCCTGCTGTAAGCATAAAAGGAATTACCCACCATTTTAATATAGCTCCGCCGGTTAAATAATAGTCAGTTAAATTCATAGCAACCTCCATAGAAATCATAGATATAAAACTCATACCAATAGCAACTTTAAACGCTTCTTTAAAATTAAAATTTTGTTTCATAAGAATAATTGTTTCAAGTATGATACTTGTGATTAGTCCATTGATAATTGCCAATGACATAATTGCTAAAACTGGCCATGGAATTTGAGTAATTTGAAAAAATAATATAGTTCCAAAATCACCAATTGAACATCCTAAAAGACACCAAAGAGTATTTTTTGCGCTTGTTTGCCATGTGTGTTTACATTGCCAATTAAATTTATTTTGAGTAGCTTCCATTATTTTAAAGGTCTTGAAATCAATTTTATCAAAGATTGCTCACTATCACCTTCTACACCTATCGGCATTCCTTTGTATCTTTTAAAATTAGACTTAGTTCCAAATATCAAATCCCAAAAACTAAAAATTGCACAATAGTTTGCATCAGTTTCCTTTTGTCTTTTATGATGATGGACCCAATGAATTGAGGGTGTAACAATAATAAATGATAATATTTTTTCAAATTTTTGCGGCAGTTTTATGTTTGAATGATGAAAAGCAGATGAAGCTAATACGATGGTCTCAATTAAAATTAGGTTTAATAAAGAAATGTTGAACATAATTATAATTATACATCTCACAATAGTACTTAGTATTACCTCTCCAAAATGAAATCTTATTCCAGAGGATACATCTAATGTTTCATCAAGGTGGTGAACATGATGAAATCTCCATAAAAAGGGTATCTCATGATTTGCGCGATGCCAAAAATATAAAAAAACATCATAGATGATTAAGTGAAATAAAAATTGAACAAATATGTTTTCGATAATAAAAAAATTATGAAGATTTAAAGATGTAGCTGCAACAGTTATAGGCAATATGAGTATTGGTGTTAACCCAATATTAAGTAACCAAAAAAATATGTTTTTAATTGTTCTTTTTATTCTAATTTTGAATTTTATAATCTCTTTAGGAAAAATATTTTCAAATAAAACAAAAATTAAAAGTACTGCGCCAACTAAAATTATTTTAAAATTTAATAATTCTATCATTTTTTACTCAACTCCCATAAAGCTGAGTTGCCATTGGATAATAGATAAATTTTACCTTTTGGACCAATTTTAATATCTCGTATCCTACCAATTTTATTTTTAAATAATATTTTTTCATCTCCGATTTTGCTGTTGCTTAAAAATTTAAGTTTTCTTAGCGTTTGGTCTTTTAAAGACGTAACTAAGATGTGGTTATTCCATTCAGGAAATTCAAGACCTTTATAAATTTGAACTGCGCTTATAGCAATAGATGGTGTCCATGTAAAAAGAGTTTTCGTAAATCGTCTATCCCATTTCTGAGTCTCTCCACACTTTGTAAGATTGTAATTTTGTCCTCCCCAGCACCATATCTTCCAACCATAATTCTCACCAAATTTTACCTCTCCAAAAAAATCACCCCCTCTTGCGCCATGATTTGAAATATAAACCTTGTTATTTAATGGTGACAATGTCATGCCTTGAGGGTTTCTTATACCAATTTGATAAATCTCTGATAACCATTCACTTTTCCCTTTATATTTTGGATTATCTTCAGGACTTGATCCATCTAAATTTATTCTGATAATACTACCTGGATGTTTAGTTACATCTTGAGCAATATTTCCACCTCCTCTCTCGCCAGCACTTGCAAATAAATATTTATTATCTTGAATTACCATTCTACACCCAAAATGATATCCTGAACTAATAGGAGGATTTGCTTGAAAAATGTTTTTAAAATTTAATTTTTTTCTTGAAAATTTTGCTTTAGCAATCGATGTACTAGTTTTTCTTGAATTCCTCTCCTCTGTATAACAAATAAAAATATCATCTTTATTTTTTAAAATTTCCAGCAAGCCACCTTGACCGTCAACTTTATAATTTAAATTATGTTGAACTGTTTGTTTAAATCCACTTTTAATATCAATAAGCTGAATTTTTCCCTCTTTATCACTTACTAAAACTTCCTTTTTATTAATAAAGGTTAAACTCCATGGATTATTTAAATCTGTAATTTTTTTTAATCTAAATACTTCGTTAGAAAGTGCGGGAGATATAAAGAATATTACTAATGCTATATTTAAATATTTCATAAATTATTAATACCAAAAAATACATTTTTTTTAAATTTAACTATACCTTTTTTATGATATGTAACTTTTAATATGACATAAATACATTTATAAAGATTTGATGACACCATATTTTTCTAAAGTAAAAGATAATAGAATTTTCCAGTTTAGTGTTGTTATTATTATTATACTAAATGCAGTCCTTATTGGTGCGACAACTTATGAATTGGATCCATTATTTTTAGAAATTATTCATTTTTTAGACTACGGGATCACTATTTTTTTTGTTATTGAAATTTTGATTAGATTTATTGGTGAACACAAAAAGTCTAATTTTTTTAAAAGTGGGTGGAATATATTTGATACTATAATTGTCACCATTTCATTAATACCGATACCAAACAACTCAAGTTTCTTAGTTTTAAGATTACTTAGAGTTTTTAGAGTGTTAAGATTAATATCAGTAATACCAGAGCTAAAGCAAATTATTGAGGCTATATTGCATTCAATTAAGAGAGTTTTTTTTGTAAGCCTGCTTTTATTTATTATCCTGTATATTTACGCAACAATGGGTGCGATTTTATTTTCTGAAGATGACACATCTCGATGGGGAGATCTTGGTATTTCTTTAATAACACTTTTCCAAGTTTTAACCTTATCATCTTGGGAAACTGTAATGCTTCCATTACAAGAAATTTATTGGTGGTCATGGATATATTTTTTTAGTTTTATTATTATTTGTGCAATTACTATTTTAAATTTAGTAATCGCAATTTTGGTAGATGTTGTGATTCAAAAAAAATTGTAGTCTTTCAAAGAAATGTTATTAATAAATAAACTGAAATACCGGAAATAACAGTAAGAAAAATATTTTTAAAAATAATACTTACAATCATAGCGACCGTAAAAGCAAGAACCTCGTCTGAGAATAATACTAAAGAACTATTTTTATAAAAAATAGCAGGAAAAATCAAAGATGGAAATACAGCTGATGGAACATAGGATAAAACTTTTTTTGTTGTTTCACTGTATGTTTTTGAATTAGAATATGCAGTTACTAAATATCTTGATAGGAAAGTTAAAATTCCAATCGTAATTGTATAAGTCCAAATATTCATTTAAATATTCCCTTAAATTTTTTATTTAGAATATAGGCTAATATTATACCTGCAGTAGCTGAAACAATAACATATGCCTTAAGCGGTAGATTATAAAAAATTAATGAACATATGGCAGATAATAAAATTACTAAAAAATGATCAAGTTTTCCTAAATCTTTAGCAATTAATGCCAAGAAAGTAATTGCTACAAAGAAATTTAAGCTAAGCTGATCACTAACAACATTTCCAAGCCATATACCAACTAAATTGGATAATTGCCAAATTATCCAAACCGTTATTCCCGATCCTAACATATGATAATGAGAAAACTTTTGATTATAATTTTTTTTTAAATATTGATTTGAGACAGCAAAACATTGATCTGTTAAAAAGAAACTTAAGATAAGCTTCCATAGACCATTTTTATTTTCAATATATCTTGAAAAAACCGCGCCATATAAGATATTTCGTGAATTATTCATTATTACAGATCCAAAAATAACCCAAGGAACTGCTCCTGCTGTAAATAAAGTAATGAAGATTAATTGTGATCCACCAGCAAAAATTATAAGCGATGTTGCTATTGCAAAGTGAGATGAAAACCCTAATTCTATACACAAAACAGCATAAAATACTCCAAATAATACAACGGGAATATTTAAAGGTAATACATCTTTAATACCCTGGAAAAAAATTTTTCTTCTATTCATACTCGTAGAAATAGATTGATACATCTAATAGATTAAATATTAAAGAGAGATGTGCGGCCGCTATTCAATTACTAAAGTAGTGAAAAAAACAAAAAACATCGTTGAAAATAATGAAGGTGTTCAGGATATAGAAAATTATAATGCATATCCAACCCAGCAGCTTCCAATAATTAAAAAAAATGAAGATAGTTTAACTTTGGCTAATTATAATTGGGGACTGGTTCCGAAATGGTCTGAAAAAATAACAGATTTTAGGCCTCTTAATAATGCTAGGTTAGAGACATTAACGGAAAAAAGAACTTTTAGTGGTTTAATTAAGAATCAAAGATGTCTAATTCCCGCCGATGGTTATTATGAATGGAGAAAAAATGATGAAGGAAAAAAAATTCCATATTTTTTGAGACGTGAAGATAGTGAAACACTTTTTTTTGCCGGTATTTATCAAAAAAACAATAATCTTGAATTTTCTATTATAACTACAGGAGCCACAGGCGATATTTTAAATATTCATCATCGTATGCCGGTTATTTTAAAAGAAGTAGAAATTAACAATTATTTATACTCGAAAGATCCAATGACATTTTTAAATATCCATCAAAATCCAAAAATGGTGTTTTATGAAGTAGGTAGAGATGTCAATAATCCATCTAATAATTATATTAATCTTTTAGATCCAGCATAAAAAAAAACTCCGCTAATAACTATTCCGAGGAACAATTAATGCGGAGCTTTAGTTGCCGTGTGATTTAAGCACTACTCCCACAGCGTACTTAGAGGCGTCGAAGTGCTACCTTCCCTCTACTTTCACCACCAAGCAATCAGCCGAAACTTACTTCTTGATGAGTGCTAAAAGCTTACGCTCTTAGTTAAAAACAAATTACTATAAACATCAAATTAACGATATCTCCGTATAGTTGATTTTTTAATTGGTCTGTGAAAAGTGTGGATTATTTTTTTCTTCGAAAATACCATGGATATTGAAAATCCATCGACCATAACCCTAGCCTTTTTTCTTTTGCATAATTTTCATCCTCAACGAATTTTTTTGAATATTTTCTGTAAGCAAAAGCATATCCATTTTTAACAAGATACTTTGATAAACTTTCATTATTGACGTAACATTCCGCAACCACTCTTTTATAGCGATCAACAGCTTTCTTTTGACAGTTTACTTTTTTTTTTCCAATTTTTTCAATTAATTTTTTTTTTGATAATTCTCCACATTTAATGTGTATATTGTTGTGTATACACGTTTGAGACAATTCTGGTGCATCGATACCGTGGAAACGATATTTAATTTTAGCAATATGAATTGTGTCACCATCAATAATTTTAATATTTTGGGCATTAAGTAAAGATGGTAAAAAGAAAAATAAAAAAAAGTATTTCATTTAAAAAATGATATACCTTTTTATGTTTAACTTTGATTGGCATCTTTGAATTTGCAAACGATATTTTTTTGCAGTTTTTGCAACCGTTTTTGCATATGGAATTGACTCTGGTCTAGTCTTATTTGTCCATCCATTGTAATAATATAGATATTGTTTAAAATAATTTTTTTTGGATACTCTCATTTTTCTTGAAGTTTGATCAACATACCAACCAACAAAATCTGAAGCATCTTTAAACAAAACTCTTGTTACATATTTTTTTCCAGTACTTTTTTTATAAACTTCCCATGTATCCTCTATAGCTTGGGAATAACCTAACGAACTTGATTTTCTTTTCCAAGGAATAACCTTGAATAACTTTGTTCTTTCAGGTCTAGCAAGCCAATCATATCCACTTTCTTTTTTTATAATAGCCATTTGTAACTCAATTGGCGCTCCCCACTTTCTTTGAGAGGCATTTGCAAACTTGTACCATAAATATTTTTCATTAAATATAGCGCATGCATTAACAGTGTTTTTTGGAATAGAACTGCAGGCAAAAATGAAAAAAAACGACAAAAATAAAAAATTTTTTTTTAACTGATTCATTAAATGATATAATAAAATACAATTTATATGAGTAAAGAAAATGATAGAAAAACTAGGATTTAATTTTGAAAATACTTACGCCAGTTTGCCTGAAATTATGGCAACGAAAATATCTCCTACTACAGTAAAAAAACCAGAATTAGTAATTTTAAATCAGACATTAGCTAATTCTTTAGGACTTGATTTCTCTAAAGTTTCGGATAATCAAAGTGCAGAAATATTATCTGGAAATAAACTTATCAAAGGTTCTATTCCACTAGCACAAGCTTATTGCGGTCATCAATTTGGTAGCTTTGTTATGCTAGGAGATGGGAGAGCCATTTTATTAGGAGAACACTTAGACTCAAAAAAACAAAGATGGGATATACAATTAAAAGGTTCTGGTAAAACACCTTACTCTAGGGGGGGGGATGGTCGAGCTGCATTAAGTCCTATGCTTAGGGAATATATTATTAGTGAAGCAATTCATTTTATGAATATTCCGACAACAAGGAGTTTAGCAGTTGTTAAGACAGGTGAGGATGTGTTGAGAGAAACTTTACAACAAGGAGCAGTTTTAACACGTATTGCTTCCTCTCATTTACGAGTAGGCACATTTCAATATATTGCTTCAAAACAAGATATAACTACACTTAAAACTTTAGTTAATTATTCTATTGAGCGTCATTATCCAGAATTATTTCAAGCACAAAATAAAGCAATTGCGTTGTTTAACTCTGTAATGAAAAGACAAATAAAACTTATAGTAAATTGGATGCGTGTTTCTTTTATTCATGGTGTAATGAATACAGATAATATGTCAATTTCAGGTGAAAGTATTGATTATGGCCCATGCGCGTTCATGGATCACTATGATGCCAAAACGGTATTCAGTTCTATAGATCACTATGGTCGTTACGCATTTGGTAGTCAACCAATTATTGGACAATGGAATTTAGCAAGATTTCTAGAAAGTCTATTTCCTCTTCTCGATCGAAATGAAAAAAAAGCTGAAAAAATCGCCAATGTATTGATCAAAAAATATGAAAATTTGTTTGCTGAGGAATATCATCAGATGATGAAAAATAAACTAGGTATGATTTCAGATGAAGATCAAGATAAAAATATGATGAGTGATTTATTTAAAATGATGCATAAAAATCAAGCCGATTACAATAATACATTTAGGTATTTGATTAATGGAAAATTCCCACAAGGAAAACTTCTAAATGATCCAGACTTTATTATTTGGGAAGCGCAGTGGAAAAAACGTCTGTCTAAAAATCAAAATAGTGAGGACGCTTATCAATTAATGATGAAACATAATCCTGTATTTATTCCAAGAAATCATAAGGTTGAGCAAGCGCTAGCAGCAGCGGATAAAGGTGATATGTCAAAATTTTTATCTTTGTATGAGGTTATCACAAAGCCTTATGTTGAAAATGCCGATCTTGAAGAATACGCAAAACCTGCTCCGGCATCAGATCGTGTATATAAAACATATTGCGGAACTTAGTTATTATTTTAAAGTAAAACAATGAATATTAAAAAAATTAATAAAACAAGAAAAAAACTTACAAAATTTATTAATAAAGTTAATAAATTTAATAAAAAAAAAAAGAAAGGAAAAAAATGAGCGAACAGATTATTATGAATCTTATATCTTTAGTATTGGGTATTATGTTATTTTTTTCATTTATCTTAGCTCCGATGATTTTTAAAGTTTTGTCACCAGAAAACGCTGGTATATTCGTACGTGCAATTTTTCCTTATTATTATTTAGTAAATTTACTTATACTTGGTGTGATTTCTATTTTTTATATTTTTTATAAAACATTTACCTTAGACTTTTATTTAATCTTAACTACAGCATTATTGTTTCTTTTTAACTTAATTTTTTTAATGCCTAAAATTAATCAACACAAAGACCAAAAAAATGAAAGGGCTTTTAAAATCTCTCATTTTATTTCTGTGATTATAAACTTTTCACAACTTATCGCTCTCGGTATTATATTAATATAAAAGATTTAATACTTAGGCGCTTTAAGCGATTCTGTTCTTAAAATTATTTAAAATACTCTCTACTTTTTTATAGTTCCCAGAAAGTGAATTTTTTGTATCAATATAATACCTGTCAAGCTTGTTCATATCATAATTGATTTCTTCAAAAATTTTTATTGCTTCATCGTGACTTCTCTTAAGTTCAAATGCCAATCCTTTTAGTTTGGCGTCGTTACTTTCTTCAGCAATTTTTTTGGAAATTATACTTGCCCTTTTTAACAAAGCGAAAGCTTCTTCCTCTTTCTTTACATCTTTCTTTTTAAAAATATTTAAAAATGAAAACATTAAGAATATACTATGATGATTTGTTAAAAATTTAAACTGATTTAGATTTAAAGTTTTTAGTCCACATTTTATCTAATATGTAATACCAAAAACCATTTATTGTTGGCTCTACCATAGCCACTAAGCCGGCTTCAAATAAACTAGCACCTGTTAAAACAGATACAACTGTCATTGCAATAATTACATGACCACAGGTATAAACTAATGCTCTACCCAAGCTCGTGCCTGCAATCACATTAAAAATTTCTTTTTTTAATTCTGTCATAAAGTTTAGCCTTGGCTAAACTTATTACTTGTCATTCAAAAAAGCAAATGCTAATTTAAGATTAATTTGGTAAAAATTATGAAAATATCTAGATCTAGTAGTCCAGAAAACTTTAGCACCACTAAAACCAGAAAAAATATCGAACTTTTTGAGGATTATGTTGAAGCTATTAACGAAATTAATTTCAACAAAGGTTTCGTAAAGAATGTAGATCTTTGTAAATACTTTGGTGTTTCAAACGCTACAGTGTGCAAGAATATAAAAAGATTAATTAAAGAAGAGCTGGTTGAAAGTGAAAAGTATAGAAGTATTTTTTTAACAAAAGCCGGAAAAATATTAGCTGAGAAGTCAAATACAAGACATGAAGTACTTTATAAATTTTTAACTAAACTTGGAGTACCAATTAGAATAGCTGAGATTGATTCTGAAGGTATGGAGCATCATGTCAGTAAGGAAACTCTTAATATTATGAAAAAATTTAATAATTCTAATTAACTACGCTGTACTGATAACCAAACCATTTAATTAATCCACCTGCTGCTGGCATTGTACAATTAACCCGTCCTCGTCTTTTTTTAAATGGCAAATCAAAAATTAATTCAACTTCACTGTCACTAATAAAGTTTAATTTGGTATTTTTCCAGCTTCCGCCTGAATTATCAAAACAATTAATACTTTTCACGTTTTCGTTAAATTCTAATTTCATGTTTGTAGGGTTATTTTTTGAATTCAAAAGAATTGTTCTTGGTTCATATGACTTTAAATTAAAAGCCCTAGATCTTAGAATACTTTTAAATCGTTTTAACTTTCCATAATTTTCATTTAAGCTAAATCTTGGCAGATAGTAGATATTTTCATTTAAACTTATGACGCCTGAATGCTGGCCAAAAATAATTTTATATTTAAATGTTTTAATAAGTTCTATTAAATCCGAACTTGTTTCACCAAATGTATGAGCATATAAATCTGGAATAAATTTTAATTCTTTTAAATAATTTTTATGTGATTTTTCTATATCCTTTTTCACCTCACTAATTTTCATATCAACAAAATACTCGTGACTCCAAGAATGACCACCGATAGTTACTAAACCAGAGTTTTTTAATTCTCTAATTTGATCCCAAGTCATGTAGTTTGGATGATTGTTATTTATTTCTCTTGTGTTAACAAAAATAATAAAAGGAATTTTTTTTTCTTTTAATATAGGCCAGGCATTCTCGTAAAAGCTTTTAAAAGAGTCATCTACGGTAAGAAGAATATATCTTTTTTCAAATTTCTCTCTCTTAAGTATTTTTCTTTTAAATATAGATGGATTGATAAACTCCATACCGCTTTTTTCAATTTCATTAATATGGTTTTGAAACATTTCTACAGAAACATTGGTGCTCGGATATTTTGCCTCTCCTACGCGATGATACATTAAAGAGATAATACCCATTTCATCCGAAACTGATTGAAGCGGAATAAAAGAAAATAAAAAAATAAATATAACTTTTCTCATTTATTTAATTCGTATCCTTTATTTAAATCATACCCTTTAAGTTTATATTCCCATTTTCCTTTTTTATATAACTCCTGATGCACTATCATATTAGTTTTTTTATCGAACCATATTTGAGTTTTAAGTTCTTTACCTCTTATATCGAAGACTTTTGTATCAAAAGTTTGATTTAAAACTGTAAGCTTTTCTTCTTTCAAAAATCTTACTTTTTGATCTTGTATTTTGCAAGTAATTCCAGAAACTTGAATTGGAACAGTAAGAATATCATGATTCCAATAAGATGAAATTAAAAATAGTTTTTCAAAAAATCCATTATATTTTGTTCCATTAATTTTATATTTATTTTTTTTTAGCACTATGTCACAAAATTTTGACTTTCCGTTATCGTCGGTTATTGATTTAAAACTGACTAATTTTCCTGATTTATTGTAAATTTCAGTACCTTTAGACTGATATTTATAAAGTGTGATACCAAATTTTTTAATTCCAAATTCAATAGTATTTTTTACTTCTACATTTCCATTTTTATTCCATTTAAAATTAATTAAATGTGTGCCTGCATACTTGGCGTTACGATAAATTTCAAATTCTAGATTCTGAATATTAGAGTGATGAAATATATGAGCATTGCAAAAACCTATATTTAATGTGATCAATAAAAAGTATATAAATGTCTTCATTTAATATTCATATCTTGTAATGAAAATTCTTAAAAGTAAAAGAGATCTTATTTTATGTCATTAGATGTATTTTTAAAATTAATTGAAGTAATTTTTCCAGTATTTTTCATAATTGGAATAGGTTATTTGTTTGGTAAAAAAAACCCTAATTTTAATAATGGCATTATTACATCTTTTGCAGGCAAAATTGGGGTACCCTCACTATTATTTTACTCGCTGGCAGCATCTAGTACTTTGAATTTTCATACTTTTATTAAGTTTGGATTTATAACGTTTCTATTAGTTGGCTGTTTCGCAATAATTGGAATTATAATACTCAAGATTTTAAGAAGAGATATAGTATCAGAATTGAGTCCAATAATTTTACCTAATACCGCGAATTTAGGATTACCTATCTGCTTATTCGCCTATGGAGAAAAAGGTTTTTCAATAGCAAGTTCAATTGCTGTTATAGTGATGTTTTTGCATTTCACATTAGGAATTTTTATTGCTAGTAAAAAATTTAGCTTAAAGCCTCTTTTGGAATCTATACCAATGTATATTTTATTATTATCTAGCTTGATGCTTTACTATGAGATTGAAGCTCCAATTTTTTTAGTAAATACGACAATGCTGATAGGTTATGCTGCTATTTTTTTAATACTAACCTCACTCGGCTTTACTTTAAGTGGACTTAAAACTAAAAATTTTAAAAAAAACCTCGTAATATCTTTAACTAGATTAACCATTGGTCCAATAATTGCTATAATCATAATTAAATATTTTAAATTAACAGGTTATGAAGCTGGTGTCCTGTTGATTTGTGCATCAATGCCATCAGCTATATTAAATTTTCTTTTGGCAAAAATGTATTCTACCAAGGAGAATTCGGATAACATTGCTTCTGTTATTGTGATAACTACAACTTTAGGATTTTTTACAATTCCAATTATTGTTTTTTTATCTTTAAAGTTTTTTAATTAATTATTTTTTTGGTTCTTTCTTTGACTCTTTTTCTGTGGGTGATTTTTGTGGAGAACTACTCATATTATTTTGTTGCAAATATTTACCAACATATCCTCTGTTATATGTAAACAAATATGGGTCTTGTCTGACTAATCCTGCACAATATGCTGTTGTATCATCAGTTTTAATTCCCTTTGATTGGATATCCTTTTTACAATTATTTAAATATCTTACATCTCTATATTGCTCTTCGATTTGTAGTCCTAAAAACATTGCGAGCATAATTGCAATAATAAATAATAATATATTTGTGCCTTTCATAATTCTTGTAGGTATTTTGTATCGACTAAGATGTCAATTTAATTGGGGCGAGTAATATGTCAAAAAAAAACTACATAATTAAATACTCTTTAAGTTCGGGTTTATTATATAGTCTTCAGAGTGTGCACGAATATTGCACTCACGCAATGTTACAAGCATTCGAGGTATAGAGTTCTCTGGCTGTTGCTGGTTTAAGGCATCAATTGTGAAACTCTATAAAACTTAGATTTCTCCTTAAACTAATTGTTAAACCTTTTAACTCATGACTGTAAATTATTTTTTTACCATATTATATGGTTTTGTTGCACACATTAGTTATGCAAATTATGCATATATTGTTTTGTACCCTTTTTTTCAAGTGTAAAAAGATGTATTCTTAAATTAACATTAAAGGAGTTATCATGAGTCATTGCGAAAAAATCGAGGGTATTAAAGATCCTGATAATGAGTCGAAAAGTTACATATTTAACCATATGATGCTTAGAATTAAAGATCCAAAGAAATCATTAGAATTTTATTCAAAAATAATGGGAATGAGAATGGTAAAAAAATTTGATTTTCCCTCAATGAAATTCTCTTTATACTTTTTAGGTAATCTATCAGATGAGGAAGTAAAAAATGTTCCAGCAGATTCTTATGAAAGATCAGTTTGGACGTTTAAACAAAAGGGCCTTTTAGAATTGACGCATAATTGGGGTGCGGAAAACGACGACAGCGTAAAATTTCACGATGGAAATGTTGAGCCAAAAGGGTTTGGTCATATTTGTTTTTCGGTACCTGATGTTTACGCAGCGTGTAAAAGGTTTGAGCAATATAAAATGGAATTTATCAAAAAGCCTGACGATGGATCGATGAAACCTTTGGCTTTTGTCAAGGATCCTGATGGCTATTGGATAGAGATAATAGAAGCAAATGCAACTGCTAATATTGCGAAAAAATTAGGCAAAATTTAAATTAATTTTTAAAAAACAGCTTTAAAGTTAAACACAAAGAATACTTTTGCGTGAATTATAAAGTATATTGCAGGGCATTATTTTTGAAAATAATATACTTTAATTTTATTAAAATTTTTGTTAACGTTATAAAAAATTAATTCTGTAAAATTTTATATCTTAATCTTTAAGAGAGGCTTAGTTTTAAACTCAATTTATATAAAAAAATTAATAAGACTTTATTATTTATAAGATTTAATAAATCTTTGACTAGCAATACTAATTTATGGTAGTTTATTTTTAATAAATAGATTTTAAAAAAAGGGGGAGTTTTTGAAATTTATATTCTCTAGTTTCCTTTTTTTTAAAAAACAAGAAAGGAAAAAATGACTATTACCAGAAGAAATCTTCTACTAGGTGCGGCATCTGCAATTGCTTATACTCAACTAAGTACTTTGCAAACAAAAGCAGATATTAAAATTGCATCAAAAGCAGGAGATCAACAAATGGTTGCGTCTATGTGTAGGGCGTTATACCCCCACAAACGTTTTGCAGAAAACATCTACATGGATGTAGCTGCAGGTGCCATCAAAAAGGGAAACGCAGATACCGGATCTAAAATAATGTTTAGAGTTGGCTTAGATGGCTTACAGGCGAAAAAGTTTGATAAGCTCAGTTTTAAAAAGCAGACTAAATATTTGAAATCAATTGAAGGATCTCCGTTTTTTAATTTAGTTAGAGGTCACACGACTGTTGCATTATATGATCATAAACAAGTATGGAAAATTCTCGGTTATGAAGGGGATAGTTTTAGCAAAGGTGGTTATAAAAAAGGTCAATACGATGATTTGGATTGGCTCCCAAATCCTAGGATCGAAGAACATCCTGATCTTGCTGCTTTTTTAAATGATAGTTCTCCAACAAAATATGCTTCAAGTAAAATAATTAAAACTAATTAAAGGGGAAAAGCATAATGAAAATTGATAAAAAAGAAAAAGCAGTAGTTATAATAGGTACCGGCCCTGGTGGTGCAACGGTTGCTTATGAATTAACAAAACGTGGAATACCAGTAGTTTCTTTAGAAGCTGGACCACGAATAATGAAAGAAGAATACAAAAACGACGAGTGGCCAGCATTTAGTCAAATGGCATGGTTAGACAAAAGAACAATGAGTGGTAACGCTAGAATTGTAAAAGATTTTAATGGATTACCATCTTGGTTAGTAAAAGCAGTTGGCGGAACAGCAACACATTGGGCAGGTGCAACTCCTCGATTTTTAGATTACGAGTGGAAAACAAAGTCAACTTATGGAAATGTCAAAGGCGCAAGTCTTCTAGATTGGCCAATTGACGGAAAAACTATGAAGCCGTACTACGTCAAAGCTGAAAATGCCATAGGTTCAACGCATAGAGGCGGAAGACCTCCATTACCAGCAAATAATAATTACAAAGTATTTGCAGAAGGTGCGAAGAGAAATGGCTATAAATTTTATGCAACTGGTCCTTACGGAACAAATGCAGCTCCGTACGATGGTAGACCTGCATCCATTCAAGATGGCTTTAACTTTCAAGGTGATAAAAGTGGTGCTAAATGGAATCCTAATGTAAGAGAAATTCCAAGAGCATTAAAAACTGGTAAGTTAGATCTCAGACCAAACTCACAAGCGGTCCAACTTACTCACGACAGCAAGGGTAAAGTTGATGGTGTCTTATATATTGACACTAAAACTAAAGCATTACATAGACAAGAAGCAAAAGTTGTTTGTGTTGCTGGAAATTCAATTGAAACACCCAGACTATTTTTAATGAGTGCCTCTTCAATGTTCCCAAATGGGCTAGCAAATAGTTCCGATCAAGTCGGTAGAAACTACATGAGACATTTGACGGGCTCTGTTTACGCAACATTCGATAAACCAGTAAATTTTTATCGCGGTGAAACAATGGCTGGCTTTTTTGCAGATGAAGTGAAAAATAATCCTAAAAGAGGTTTTGTTGGAGGGTATTATCTTGAAACTCTAGCATTAGGCCCCTCGTTTATGGGTGCTTTTTTAGAACCTGGCGGATGGGGAAAAGACTTTGCTGATATGATGGATGCATACCAGAACATGGCTGGCATGTGGATCGTTGGTGAGGATATGCCTCAACCAAATAATAGAATTACATTAGGATCTTCAAAAGACCAATTTGGTTTACCAGCTCCTAACGTACATTTTGACGATCATCCTAATGATACTGCTATGAGAGAGCATGCTTATAAGGTTGGTGAAAAAATTTATAAATCTGTAGGCGCGGTTCAGACATGGAGAACTACTCCTTATCCTCACACTCACAACTTAGGTTCAATGAGAATGAGTTCTAAAAAGAAGGATGGAGTTGTTAACAAGTGGGGCAGATGTCATGACATAAAAAATCTTTTTGTGTCTGACGGTTCTGTAATGACTACTGGTGCGGCATGTAACCCGACTTTAACAATTGTAGCTTTAGCAATCCGTCAAGGAGAATATTTAGCTAGCCAACTAAAAAAAGGTAATATCTAAATATTTATAAACTATATTAATTAATTTATAAAAAAGGCCTCAAAAAATAGAGGCCTTTTTTATTTCAGTAAAATCAAAAAAGAATAATTAAGGAAAATTTATGAATTATGAAAAAATTAAATTAGATATTGAAAAATTTGTAATTAACAGAAATTGGCAAGACTACCACACACCAAAAAACCTTAGTATGGCTTTAGCTAAAGAAGCTGCCGAGTTGTTGGAATTATTTCAATGGCAAATGCAAAACGAGAAGGCTTACCCAAAAGCTACTAAGAAAGAATCTGTGCAAGATGAAATAGCAGATATTTTTTTTTATCTTGTTAGATTTTGCCAAATCACTGATATAGATCTTGAAAGAGCCTTCTATTATAAAATGAAAAAAAATGTTAAAAAATATCCAAACTTTAATAAATAATAAAAAAATGTTTTTTATTCTTAAAGTGCTATTAGCTGCTTTAATAATTTCTGGTGCTAGTTGGATCTCCGGAAAGCATCCAAAACTAGCTGGATTTATTGTAGCTTTACCGCTCGTAACTTTAATTGTATTAGTGTTTTCATATATTGAACACAAAAATGTAGAGGCTACGATTACTTTTGCAAAAAGCATTTTAATAGGAGTGTTTGCAAGTTATTTTTTCTTTGTACCCTTTTTCTTTGCAAAAACTTTAAACATGAATTTTTGGGCAATTTATTTTTCAGGTCTTGCGTTATTAATTGTGGCATATTTCGTTCATAAATTTATTGTTTCTTTTTTTTAAATTTATTTAAAGATATTAGAATTCTTTAGCTGTTTCAAATCTTTTAAGTGGACTTTCATTAATTGGTAAATGCATTAACGTCGCAAAAAAAGATAGCGCAATTGATAAATACCAAGCGTAATCATAGCTACCAAAATTATCGAAAAAATATCCTCCAAGATAAGCACCCGAAAATGATCCAAATTGATGACTTAAAAATACTATACCGGACAACATTGCTAAATATTTTGTCCCAAACACTTGGGCGACAATTCCAAAAGTAGCTGGTATTGTAGCCAGCCATAGGAAGCCGAAGCAAATACCAAAACCTATTGCTACAAAGTTAGAAGCAGGAAGAACCAAAAATAATATTATTGTTATTCCTCTTAAAAAGTACAAAGCACTTAATAATAATTTTTTAGAATATTTATCTGCTAAGTATCCCATAGATAATGTTCCAAAAATATTAAAAAGTCCTATCAAAGACAATATAGCTGCACCTGTCCAACCATCTAAACCTCGCTCAATCACATATTTAGGGACATGTGTAGCAACTAAAGTGATTTGAAACCCACAAACAAAAAAACCTGCCATTAAAAATAAGTAACTTTTATAACTTATAGCTTCTATGAAAGCGTGTGATAAAGACTGGTCAACTTTATTATCAATTTTATTATTTTTATTAATTTTGGGCTCCTTTAACATCACAGACAACAAAGCTGCAATCAAAAGAATAACTACAAAAATATTAAAAATATCTTGCCATAAATAATAATTAAAAAGGGTACTCGAAAAAATTGGATAAAGAAACATTCCTACACTTGCAAATGCAGTAACTAAACCAGCTGCTTTGGCTCTATTATAATTTGGAAAATGTTTTGCAACAGTGGGTACTATAATTGGAGCCGCGGCTCCACCTAATCCCACTCCAACCAAAATACCTAGGTTAATTTGGAACAAATAACCAGTGCTGTTTAAATTACCTAGTGAGTAAATTCCAAAACTATAAATTAATAATGCTATTACAGTAACTTTATTAGCACCGTATTTGTCAGCAGCCATACCGAATATTGTTGCAAATATTCCCCACACAATCGCTTGAATTCCAATAGCCAGTCCAAAATAAGTATTTGAAATATTTAAATCATTTTCAAAAAACTGAAAAAATAATCCATATGTTTGTCGTATACCCATTGAAACAGAAACTATAAAACACCCAATTATCAAGGTTACAATTGCTGCTTTACTTTCAAAAAACTTATTTACTTTTATATTCATAATTCAAATGACACTGTATCATTAAGGTTTATTTGTCCAGAACTTATTGGCTTTAAATATATTCCAAAATCAATATGCCCATAAATTTCATTTAACTTCTGTGGAAAATTTAAATCTTGTTTATCTGATTTATAAGGATAATTTGTTGCTTTACATCTTGGAATGTTAGAAAAAACTTTGAAAACAACTTTTCCTATCATAATATTTTTATTAATAAATTTTAATTCTTCCATTGGTTTTATAGTATCAATTATAATATTTGCACGAAACCTTTGATGATCAATACTCAGACCGGTTTTAATTTCAAAATCTTTTAACGTTTCTAGATTAATTAATGAAATAACATTATCGTTGATCATATCATAAAAAGGTACTTTATTATTATATAACAGGTATATCTCTTTATTTTGAAGAATAATTTCTTTTCTTTTTAAGTAAGATACAGCGTTTTGTAATTCATTAAATTCAATTTTAGAAATTGAAATTAGTTTTTTACCTTTAAAATATATTTCTAATTTACTATTTAAGAATTTTACTTGATAGTTGTTTAAAATAGGTGTGTTTTTAACGCTCAGATAACTCTGATTATTTCGAAGATATTGTTTATTTTGAAACTTAATCGCATTTTCCTTAGACATATTTCTTACAAACGCAAAAATTCGATCATTTTCTATTCCAAGGTCTTTGAATATTCTTACTTCATTACTTTCTACAAAATTAAATGACTTTATTGGTGAATAATATATTTTTTTTATTTGAATTTTTTTATACATTCTGATCTATTTAGATTATGCCAGAACACATGCAAGAATACAGTGACACTATTTTTTCAAATTTATCTCGCGGAGATTTGATTCAAATTGTAACTATATGTTTAGTAATATGTTATTTAATGTATAATTTTACAAAAAAAAAATGATTGATCTTAAAAAAAACCTAGATTTACTAAAAAAGTATAAAAAAGAAATCATTTTTACAATTGCAATAGCTATAATGTGTTTCTCTATAGCGTTATGGGCCTTAGCCATGAATCATATTAAGTATCAAAATATCCTTGGCACATTCAAAATCATAAATAGCCATTCTCAAAACGCATATTATAAATGATTAAAAAAATTATTTTACTCGGAGCTATACTACTTCCATTTTTAATATACTACATATCTGCTTATATAACTAAAAGAGATAGTAATAAAAAATTTCCTATTATTATTTTATCTCTTATCAGCTTAATATTATTAGCAAGTGTTCTAATTTTTTTTAGATTTACAGATAAAGATCCGTCGGACGGGATATATATTCCACCAAAATTTAAAAATGGAAAAATAATATCTCCTAAAACCAAATAATGTTAAAATATCCACATACCAACAATGTTTATAACTTTTAAACACTAATAGTTTTATTACCTTTAAAAAAGGACATCAAAAAGAGAACATTAATTATAATAGTAACAATATATAAACATCTATATTGACGCATATTCTCTTTGATGTTTCTTCCGCTCGTTGGTTAAAAGTAATTTTTTCCTTAGCCTTAAATTTTTTGGTGTAACTTCTAATAACTCATCGTCATTGACATAAGACATCATTTCTTCTAGTGACATTTTTACGGGGGGGATTAATGATATTAAACCATCACTACCTGCGGCTCTTACATTTGTTAGTTTTTTTCCCTTTAAAACATTTATTTCAAGATCGTTATGTCGGTTATGTTCACCAACTATCATTCCTTGATAAACTTTAGTTTGTGGTTCAATAAACATTAAACCTCGACTCTGTAAATTAAATATTGCGTATGCAATAGCCTCTCCACTTTCAGTTGCTATTAAAGCGCCATTTCTTCTTCCTTTAATAACACCTTTAAACTTACCATAAGTGTCAAATACACGATTTAAAACTCCTGTGCCTCTAGTATCTGTTAAAAATTTACTCTGATACCCAATCAAACCTCTAGAAGGTGCTTTAAAAATAATTCTTTTCTTATTTTGACCAGTATCTCTCATCTCTATCATCTCGCCTTTTCTCTGGTTAAGTGAATCTATAATTGTGCTAGAATATTCCTCATCAACATCTATTGTCACTTCTTCTATTGGTTCAAATTTTTCTCCATTTTCTTCTTTAAATAAAACTTTAGGTCTTGAAACAGAAAGTTCAAATCCCTCTCTTCTCATAGTTTCAATCAAAACACCAATTTGCAACTCTCCTCTTCCACTAATTTCAAATGAATCTTTTTTATCATTTTCTTTAAAGGAAATAGCAACATTAGTTTCAGCCTCTACTAATAATCTATCTCTTATAATAGTTGATGTAACTTTTTTTCCCTCTAATCCTGAAATTGGCGAGTCATTAACTGTTATTGTAACTGACATTGTTGGAGGATCAATTGGTGTTGATTTTAAAGCAGTATCAACATCTACATGGCATATAGTATCTGAAACTGATGTAGTTTTAAGACCAGCTACACAAACGATATCTCCAGCCATTATGTTATCTGCAGGAACTTTTTTAGTGCCTGAAAACGTGAATAGTTTAGTTAATCTTCCATCTTCAATTTTTTGATTATTTAAATTTAAAGATTTTACTATATCATTTACTTTTGCAATACCGTGAACAACTCTCCCAATCAAACATCTTCCGAAAAATGCATCAGAATGTAACAATGTTGAGAGCATTGCAAAAGGCTTACTTAAATCAACATCTGGCTCTGCTACATGGTTTAAAATTAAATCTAGTAATGGATGTAAATTTTCTTTTTTATCTTCAAGTTCAAAATTACACCAACCATCCCTTCCAGAGGCATACAATACTGGAAAATCTAGTTGTTGATCACTTGCATCGAGCGCAACAAAAAGATCGAAGATCTCATTTATAACCTCTTTTGCTCTTGAGTCTGATCTGTCAACTTTATTAATTACCACTATAGGTTTCAATCCTTGAGCAAGAGCTTTTGATAATACGAATTTTGTTTGTGGCATCGGTCCCTCTGCAGCATCGACTAAAAGTATTACACCATCTGTCATACACAATATTCTTTCAACCTCACCACCAAAATCAGCATGACCTGGAGTATCAATAATGTTTATCCTTGTATTTTTCCAAACTACTGATGTAGGTTTTGCCAAAATAGTAATACCTCTTTCTTTTTCAAGATCACCACTATCCATAACTCTTTCTTCTATTTGCTGGTTATCTCTAAACAAACCACTTTGCTTTAATAAATTATCAATTAATGTAGTTTTGCCATGGTCAACATGTGCAATGATTGCAATATTCCTTAAACTTTTTGTCATAAAAAAGCGCTTAATACACTTTATTAACTGATTTACTAGTTAATAATCTTTTAGCTTAAATATTTCAATTAATGGCAATAACACTTACTTTTTTTTTATCATCACCAAATTTGTAAATGTTTTGTTGACTACTTATAATTGAAGATATTGAAGCTAAAAACATAAAAAATAACATTATGATAATTTTTTTCATAATTGTGTTTTTAATTATAAATAAGTCATTCTTTGTTCCAGAATGTGTCATTTGAATGACAATTATTTTTAACGATACTTATTTTTTAAATATAAAGCAAAAGCTATAATTTCATAAAATATCGCGAAAAAATGATAAAATATTGGAAGACTAAAAACTTTATATAAAAAATTAAGTTTTGGAATATTAGACCACACAATTAAAAAAGCCTTAGCGCCTTTAACTAATTTACCTTCATTCAGAACGTGTAATCTTCTTGATAGTTGATCTTTATTTAAATTTGTTAATAAAGCTTCTTTGTTGTTTATATCAAACCACTCTAATTTATTTTTCATTTTTTTGTAAATATCAATTTCTTTTTTACAAATCTCGCAAGATTCATTAAAAAAAACTTTAACTTCTATCTTTTTTTTATTCATTTTATTTTTTTAATATTTTTTTTTTTACTTTTCTAGATATTTTCTTTTGCTTTTTTTCTATACTATCTTTAAACAAACTTAGAACACCAAAGATAATTAAAGCTCCTACACCTAAAACAGCGTAAGATAAAATCATTTCAATTGAATATTGTTCAATCATCATCTTCCAACCAATCATCCATAAATAGTTTATAACATGCGTAACATACAATTGGAATTGATCCAAAAAATCCAATCGTTACTCCAGCTTTAATTCCATATTCTACACAAGCAAAATGTGTTAAAGTGATCGTTGGTACAGTACATACCACAAGTAAATAAGGCATTCTCCACTTAAAAGGTGGCTTAAAATATTTGATGAAATATATTAATTTTAATATCATATAATTAAAATTATATTTATCAAACTTTTAAAATAAATTGAATAAAACATTTAAATCTTTCTCTGAAAAAATCTTTAAATGCAATAAATGTGATAGACTAGTAAATTTCAGGAATCAGGTTTCAAGAAAAAAGAGAAAATCATTCAAAAATCAAACTTATTGGAATAAGCCGGTATCAGGATTTGGTGACTACAAAGCTAAAATTATACTTGTAGGTCTCGCCCCAGCCGCTCATGGCGCTACCAGGACAGGAAGAGTATTTACAGGCGATAAATCTGCAAATTTTTTATTTAAGTGTCTATTTAAAGCAGGACTATGTAATCAATCAAATTCAGATCATATCAACGATGGTTTAAAATTATACAACACTTTTATTACCTTGGCTCTAAGATGTGTTCCTCCTCACGATAAACCTAAATCAGATGAATTGAAAAACTGTTCTAAATTTTTCAAACAAGAGTTAAATATGATAAATAATAAAAAAGTTATTGTTGCACTTGGAAAAATCGCTTTTGACACATGCATTAAGTTTTATAAAAAAAATTTCAATATTACTGGTACTTTTAAATTTGAACATGGAAAAAGTTATGAAATAAACGATATTATTATAATAGGTTGCTACCACCCCTCTCCTAGAAATGTAAATACAAAGAAAATCGATATTCCAAAAATGGTTAATGTATTTAAAATAGCGAAAAAAATATCAGCAAATTAATCTAACAAAGATGAGACATATTCCCAATTTACAAGATGATCGAGAAAGGCTTTGATATAATCTGGTCTACGATTTTTAAAATCTACATAATATGCATGTTCCCATACATCACAACCAAGTATTGGTTTCAAATTATTAACTATAGGATTTGACGCATTTGAAGATTTAGTAACAACTAACTTATTATTATCAAGAGCCAGCCATGCCCAACCTGAACCAAATTGAGTAACACCAGCTTGAATAAATTCTGTTTTAAATTTTTCAATACTCCCAAAGTCTTCAATAATTTTTTTCTCTAATTTTGTTGGCATTGTGCCACCACCTTTTGGTTTCATACATTTCCAAAATAAAAGGTGATTCCAATGCTGTCCTGCATTATTAAAAATTCCAGATTTTGTACTATCATTGGCAGTCTTTTTTAAAATTTCTTCTAATGAAATATTTGCGTATTCAGTGTCTTTAATAAGATTATTTAAATTTGTGACATAGGTTTGATGGTGTTTACCATAATGTAAGTCTAATGTTTCTTCAGACATTACAGGACTTAGTCCGTTTTTTGCATAATCTAGCTTAGGTAATTCAAAATTCATAATAAGTTTATATGTTTAAACCACATTGTTTTCAAGTACTCCTATTGGATCTATTTTAATTTTAATATTATCACCTGCTTTCAAAAATTTTGGTGGTTTAAAGCCAATACCAACGCCTGATGGTGTCCCAGTTGCAATAATATCACCCTCAACTAGTGTCATAGATTTAGTCAATGTTTCGATTAGAAATGGTATATCGAAAATCATATCTTCGGCTATTCCTGTTTGCCTGAGCTCGTTGTTAACGAATGTTTCAACCTTCATCATATCAATATTTTTAATTTCATCTTTTGTAACAATAACAGGTCCCATTGGACAATACGTATCAGGACTTTTGCCTATAAACCATTGCTTGTGATTATTCTGTAATTTTCTTGATGTCACATCATTAATAATTGTATATCCAAAAATTATATCAAGAGCATTCTCTGATTTTATGTTTTTTGATTTTTTTCCAATTACTACACCTAACTCTCCTTCGTAATCTGTTGTATTTGTTTCATCATTTTTTAGTTCAATATTATCGTTTGGCCCAATAACTGATGTTGTTGCCTTATTAAATATAATTGGTTTATTTGGAATGCTATTTTCACGTTCCAAAAAACCAAAATCTGATTTTTGTACTTCTTTTGCGTGATCAGCATAATTTTTCCCCACACATATAATATCACGTACAGGTACTGGTATTGGTGATAATATATTTATATCCAAATTTGTGTAATGAATATTTTCTATTTTATTCAAACTTTTAATTTTTTTTTCAAATTGGGAATAATTTTTTATTAAAGAATTAAGATTATTTGGAATTTCTTTATCTATTTTTTTTAAATCAATTATTCCTTTATCTAATATTTCAAGTCCAACTTTAATTTTTTTATTTTTTTCAAAAGTTACAAATCTCATTATATATTATCTTTAAAGTATTTTTTTTTTAAATAATTTGCAATAAGTGACATTATTGCTAGACATAATAATGGGAAAAAAATTTCTGGTGTAAATAATAAATTTAAATTAAAATCTTTCTCGTTTTGAAATGCATTACTGAACCCACTAAAAATACTTACAGAAATTATTATTGGAGCTGCCTCACCAAATAAAGTTGCTAAAAAAAAATTTTTTAGTTTCATATTAAATAATACTGGTAATAAGTTTTTTATAGGAAATGGAACTCCAGGAATAACCCTTAGACTAAAAAAATAACTAAGCTCGTTTTGATTAATATTATTTTTTAGTTTAGAATATTTTTTACCAAGATATTTTTCTACTAAATCCTTAAAATAAAGATTTGCAAAAACGTACAGTAGAGATGCTCCAATCGTAAAAGAAATTATGGATAACACTGATCCTAGAACTGAACCAAAAGCGAAACCAGCAAATATCACTAATGGGGTTCCAAACCCCATTAAAAAAACCCAGATAATTGAAAAAAAAAAATAAATACTACTTATTAGTAATAGATTCTTATCTCTTATTTCAAATATATAATTTTTATTCTCTATCAAGTATGTTGGATTTAAAAAAGTGCTCGCCCCAAAATAGAAAAACATAATTACTACACTTGAAACAATGGATAAATATGCAATTCCAACACAAATTTTTATTTTTGATAGTCTATTCATTAGTAATATTGCCAATAATTTTTACTGTACATACAAATAAGAATTTCTTATAAGTGCCAAAAATTTATTATAGTAATGAAACGAACTTATCAACCTAGTAAAAAAGTCAGAGCTAGACGTCATGGATTTAAATCTAGAATGTCTACAAAAAATGGCAGAAAAATATTAGCTAAAAGAAGAGCTAAAGGTAGAAAAAGAATATCAGCTTAATAATGCAAAACAGATTTTCCTTAGAAAGTCTCAGTGGGAGCAAAGAGTTTAAAGAAGTTCTATCCGGTAAGAGGTTAAATTCAGATTTATTCACAATTTTTTACATAGAAAAAAAATTAACAGATAAAAAAAATTCAATTCAATTAAGTTGTATTGCAGCTAAAAAACTAGGTAATGCTGTCCAGAGAAATAGAATGAGAAGAAGATTGAAAATGGCGACAAAAAAAGCAATTAAAGGAATAATGAAAAAATTTAAAAAAAAATATAAGTATGCAATCTTTGCGAAGTCTAAAATTTATAACGAAAATTTTGATAATATTGTTAATAAACTAATTGATAAGCTTGAGGCAATTTAATGCAAATCATTGAAAAAATTTTATCAAATATCTTAATTGTAATTATTAAAACCTATAAATATTTATTTTCACCAATACTTGGGCCAAATTGCAGGTTTTTGCCAACATGTTCAGATTATTTTATAGAGTCTATTCAAAAAAAAGGTTTTTTAATTGGAAGTTATTCAGGTATGAAAAGAATTTTAAAATGCCATCCAATAAAATTTTTAGGTGGTGATTCTGGGTTTGACCCTGTGGAGAATAAAGATGGAAAATAAAAATGTTCTTATAGCTATTGTGCTCTCAACATTGGTAATTATTTTTTGGCAAGTAATGTACGGCGATGAGTATGTTGAGCTTGAAAATCAGCAGACTAAGACAGAAGAGACAAAAACAAAAAGTACAAAGCCATCTGCTCCATCTATCTCAAAAAAAAATGTAGAAATTAAAGTCTCCCGGTCAGATGTTA
This sequence comes from Pelagibacteraceae bacterium AG-470-E16, assembly GCA_003209195.1. Classification (GTDB taxonomy): domain Bacteria; phylum Pseudomonadota; class Alphaproteobacteria; order Pelagibacterales; family Pelagibacteraceae; genus HIMB114. The sequence continues at coordinate 82,119 of QCSF01000001.1, forward strand.
TTACACAATCTGGTAGGGTAAAAATTGATAATCAAAATCTCAAAGGATCTATAACGTTAGTAGGAGGATTGATAGATGATATCACCTTAAAGAGTTATAATTCAAACCAAAGCAAAGAAAGTAAAAAAGTAGTATTACTTAACCCAAAAGAAGTAGGTCAATCCTATTATCTAGAGACTGGTTGGGCAACATCTGGGAATGAAATAGTTCCTGATAATCAAACCAAATGGAAGGTTGTAGGAAATAAAATTTTAAGCCCAAATAAACCTGTAAAATTAGAATGGAATAATGGGAAAGGATTAACTTTCATTAAAAAATTTTCTATAGATGACAAATATTTAATAACAGTAAATGAACAAATTAAAAATCAATCAACTCAAACAATTAATTTGTTTCATTATGCTCAAATTACAAGGAAGCAAAAACCAAAGATACAGGATTTTTACATACTTCATGAAGGTCTTCTTGGTGTGATTGACGATAATTTAACTGAGGAAGATTATGATGATATAATAGATAAGAAGCAGAGATATAAAGGATCAAAAGGTTGGGTGGGCATTACAGATAAGTATTGGCTTACAGCTGTAATACCTGAGAAAGGAAAAAATTTTAATGCTGAGTTTTCATATGATAAAGCATATAAAGTAAACTATATTATTACTGATCCGACAACTGTAAACATCAATCAGTCAGGATCAAACATATCTAATATTTTCATAGGTGCTAAGGAAGTGGCTGTTGTCGATGGTTATGCAGAAAATAAAGGATTTCATAAATTTGATTTAGCTATAGATTGGGGTTGGTTTCATTTTTTTACCAAGCCTCTGTTTTTTATTATTGATTATCTTTATAAAATTAGTGGTAATTTTGGTATTGCTATTATTCTTCTGACTGCAGCTGTTAGATTATTATTTTTTCCATTAGCAAATTATTCCTTTGCGTCTATGGCAAAAATGAAAGCATTACAACCAGAGATGCAAAGATTAAAAGATTTGTATAAGGATGATAAGCAAAAAATTCAAATGGAAATGATGAACCTTTACAAAAGAGAAAAGGTAAATCCAGTTTCAGGTTGTCTACCAGTTTTAATACAAATCCCATTTTTCTTTGCAATATACAAAATGCTTTTTGTGACCATAGAGATGCGTCATGCACCGTTTTATGGATGGATTAAGGATTTATCAGCGGCAGACCCGACCACAATATTTAATCTTTTTGGAATAATTCCATGGGATCCGCCAAGCTTTCTAATTATTGGAGCATGGCCAATAATTATGGGAGTAACGATGTACATACAGCAAAAACTTAATCCTGCTCCTCCAGATCCAGTACAAGCCAAAATCTTCATGTTCTTTCCTTTTATATTGACCATTTTGTTAGCTTCATTTCCATCTGGTCTTGTTATTTATTGGAGCATTAATAATATTTTAACTATGGCTCAGCAATATGTAATCATAAGAAAAACTAAAGTAAAAACTGTTTAATGGATTTTAAATATCTTTGGCCTAAAAAAGATGCCCCTCAAATAGAAACAGCTATTAAATTTATTGAGAAATATAAATCAAAAAAGATTGTTTTGAAATATGGAGGACAGGTTATGGTGAATGATCAGCTATCAAAAGCATTTGCTCAGGATGCAGCAATATGTAACCTAATTGGTATAAAAAATTTAGTAATACATGGTGGTGGTCCCCAAATCCAAAAAAAATTGAAATCACAAAAAATAGAAAGTAAGTTTATTTTAGGTTTAAGAGTGACAGATGAAAAAGTCATAAAGATTGTTGAAGATGTATTATTGAATGATATCAATCCAGATTTAGTGCAAACAATTAACTCATTTAATGCTATTGCAGAGCCAGTTACTGCAAGAAATAAAAATGGAATTTTGAAAGTAAAAAAAGTAAAAAATCGAGATCTTGGATTTGTGGCAGATCCAGAGGAGATAGATATCGATAAGCTAGATGATATCATTAATTCTAATAAAATTCCTGTAATTGCGCCAATGGGTCTTGGTGCAAAAAATCAAGTCTACAATATTAATGCTGATACAGCGGCTGGAACTATCGCTATAAAAATAAAAGCTGAAAGATTACTTTTAATGACAGATGTACCCGGTGTTAAAGATAAAAATAATAATCACATTTCAAAATTAACGATTTCAGAAGCGCAAAAATTAATTGATAATGAGACTATTACTGGCGGTATGATTCCGAAAATACAAACTTGTATTTCAGCTGTTAATAATGGTGTAGGCGGTGTCGTAATAATTGATGGTACGAGACCTCATGCTGTCTTACACGAATTATTTACTGATGAAGGTGCTGGTACACTAATAACACAATGAAGGAATTGAATAAGATTAGGTATTGGATTTTTGATTTAGATAATACGCTTTATTCAGCGACCACAAATGTATTTGAAAAAATAGATAAGAAAATGTGTGATTTTATAATGGAAAATTTAAATGTATCAAAAAATGAAGCCTTAAAAATCAAAAAAGAATATTTTCATAATCACGGAACGACATTAAATGGATTAATGAAAAAGCATGAAATTGATGCCCACCATTTTTTGGAATTTGTTCATGATATTGATTACGATTTTTTAAAAGAAGATCTTGAACTTAATTTACAAATAAAAAGGCTACCCGGAGAAAAAATTATATTCACAAATGGTTCTAAAAAGCATGCAAAGAGAGTTATTGAGCGACTTGGTATAAAAAACAATTTCGATAAAATATTTGATATTGTAGACTCTGATTTTATTCCCAAACCTGGGGTTGAGCCTTACCAAAAGCTTGTAAAAAAATATGATATAATATGTCATAAGAGTATTTTTATTGAAGATATTGCTCGAAATTTAAAACCAGCACATAATATGGGTATGAGAACTGCATGGATAGAAAGTGACGATCCTTATTGTAAAAAAGGATTTGATGGAAATCATATTCATTATACTATAAAAAATCTTACAGAGTTTTTAAAACAAACAAACGAAAAAATAGGATAATAATGCAGGAAATTATTAATAATGCTTGGGAAGATAGATCAAATTTAAGCGTTACGTCAGATAAATCAGTACTAGATGCAATAAACAAAACAATAGATAAAGTTGATAAAGGTGAAATTAGAGTTGCAGAAAAAGAAGGATCACATTGGTTGGTTCATCAGTGGATAAAAAAAGCAATACTTCTAAGTTTTAAAACGAAAGAGATGGATACTCTTGCTGGACCCTATGCAACTTGGTGGGACAAAGTTAAAGGTAAAACTGCTGGATGGGGTAAAGAAGAATTTCAAAAAGCAAATTTTAGAATGGTTCCAAATGGAGTTGTGAGACATGGGTCATACATTGGGAAAAATGTTGTACTTATGCCATCATTTGTCAATATTGGTGCCTATGTAGATGAAGGTTCTATGATTGATACTTGGGCATCCGTAGGATCATGTGCTCAAGTTGGAAAAGACTGTCACATATCTGGTGGCGCTGGTATTGGGGGTGTATTAGAACCCATGCAAGCCAATCCAACTATAATTGAAGATAATTGTTTTATAGGTGCAAGATCTGAAATTGTTGAGGGCGTAATTGTAGGTGAAGGTTCGGTTATCTCGATGGGCGTGTTTATCGGACAATCGACCAAAATAATAAACAGAAAAACTGGTGAAACTATTTATGGAAAAATTCCTCCCTATTCAGTTGTAGTTCCTGGCTCATTAGCGGATAAAGATGGCAAAGGTCCAAATTTATATTGTGCTGTAATTGTTAAAACAGTTGATGAAAAAACAAGAAGCAAAACTTCTATTAACGATTTATTAAGAGATTAACTGATGAGTAAAGTAATTGATGAAATTAGATTTACAAAAGAACTTATAAGTAAACCAAGTATTACTCCTAAAGATTTTGGGGCAATGAATGTTGTATCTAAACATCTTAAAAAGATTGGATTTAAGTGCAACCTAATGTCATTTCAAGATAGAGGAACAGAAAAAATAATAAATCTTTACGCTAGGTACGGAACTAAATCACCAAATCTTTGTTTTGCAGGACATACAGATGTAGTTCCTGCTGGTGATTTAGCATCATGGTCAGTTGACCCTTTTAAAGCAAAAATAAAAAAAGGTTATTTATTTGGTAGAGGTGTAAGTGACATGAAAGGAGGGATTGGCTGTTTTATTTCTGCTGTAAGTCAATTCTTAAAAGAAAATAAAAAATTCGAAGGCTCTATTAGTTTTTTAATTACAGGCGATGAAGAAGGTATTGCAGTCAATGGTACGAAGAAAGTCGTTGAATATTTAAAGAGAAAAAAAGAAAAAATTGACTTTTGTATTGTTGGGGAACCTTCAAATCCAAGTAAACTAGGTCAAATGATTAAAAATGGAAGACGTGGTAGTATTACAACTTATTTAACCGTAAAAGGGAAACAAGGTCATATTGCATATCCCAATGTAGCTTTAAATCCAGCGACACCAATAATTAAAATTCTAAACGAACTTAAATCAAAGCCTCTCGATAAAGGAAATAAAAATTTTCAACCCTCTAATCTAGAGGTAACAAGAATATATATAGATAACACTGCTGATAATGTAATTCCAGCAAAAGCAAGTGCAACTTTTAACATAAGGTACAATAATCTACATACTTTTAACTCCTTAAAAAATAAAATATCAAAAATAATTAAAAAAATATCAAAAAAGTTTAAATGTAAAACTGAAATTAAATTTGTCGGTACTGGAACGTCCTTTTTAACAATACCAAATCAAACTGTAAAAAAAATTCAAAAAATAATTCAAAAAGAAACTGGGGAAAAGACACAATTATCAACATCAGGAGGAACTTCTGATGCTAGGTTTATAAAAGATATAGCTCCTTGTATTGAATTTGGTTTAGTTGGAAATACTATGCATCAAATAAATGAGAAATCGTCAATTAAAGATATGAAAAAACTAAAATTAATTTATCTTAAAATCATTAAAAGTTTTTTTAATTGAAAACTTCAATAATTACATCATCAACTTATCAAAATCATAATACAGGGCCTAATCATCCTGAAAGTATAAGCCGGATAAAAGTTATCAACGAAGAATTAAAAAAATTTGATAAAAAAATTAAGTGGTTTGAACCAAAATCATTTGATCATAAAATTATTGAAACAGTACATAAAAAAAACTATTTAGATAATATTAATTTTAAATTTCCTAAAAATGGAATTAAATTTTTAGATGGAGATACTGTAGTATCACATGGATCAAAAGAAGCAGCATTAGATGCGGTTGGTTCAATATTATTGGGTATTGACCAGATAGTTAATAAACAATTTAAAAATACTTTTTGCTCTATAAGACCACCAGGGCATCATGCTGAAAGTGATAAGGCAATGGGATTTTGTATATACAATAATGTTGCTATAGGTGCGTCATATTTGCTGAATTATTACAAATATAATAAAGTTGCAATTATCGATTTTGATGTTCATCACGGTAACGGCACACAGCAAATTTTTTATAATAATCCGAGTATTTTATATATTTCTACTCATCAATATCCATTCTACCCAGGAACAGGATCATCTAATGAAAAAGGTGTGTCAAATAATATATTAAATATTCCTTTAAACTCTGGAACGTCAAGTAATATTTACTTTAATAGTTTTGAGAGTGTAATAAAAAAATTAAAAGATTATAAACCCGAATTTATTTTGCTATCATCTGGTTTTGATGCACATATTAAAGACCCTTTGGCACAAATAAATTTAAAATCTAGAGATTTTTACGAAATTACAAAAAGAATCGTAGATATCGCAAATGATATTTGTGATGGTAAAATAGTTTCAATCCTAGAAGGCGGGTATGATCTTGATGCGCTTAGAGAGAGTTCATACCAACACGTTAAAGCTTTAATAGAAAACTAAATCTTAAGTTTTTTAAAAAATGATAAAGCCTCAGGATTTGCAAGAGCCTCGATGTTGTTAATTTTTTCTTTATTCAAAATTTTTCTGACTGCAATTTCAACAATTTTTCCACTTTTAGTTCGTGGAATATCTGGACAATCAATAATAATTTTTGGAACATGTCTCGGTGAGCAATTCTTTTTAATTTTAAATTTAATTTTATGAATTAATTCGTCGCTCAAAATATTTTGTTCTTTAAGTTTTACAAAAAGAACAACTCTTATATCATTATCATGATTTTGACCAACAACTAGAGCCTCCATAATTTCATCAAAGCCCTCAACTTGCCGATAGATTTCAGCAGTACCAATTCTGACGCCGCCTGGATTTAATGTTGCATCAGATCTACCATAAATTATATAACCATTATTTTTAGTTTGTTGTATATAATCAGCATGATACCAAATATTATTAAATTTTTCAAAATAGGCAGATTTAAATTTTGTATCATTAATGTCATTCCAAAACTTTACAGGCATTGATGGAAAAGGTTGTTTTACCACCAGTTCTCCTTTTTTAAAATGAGAGATGCTATTTCCATCGTCATCAAAAATATCAATTTCAATTCCAAGACTAGGACTTTGAATCTCGCCTGCGTAAACAGGTTGAAAAATATTTCCAATTACCAGACATCCAACAATATCTGTCCCCCCGCTGATGGACGACAAATGAACATCTTTTTTGATATATTTGTAAACATACTCAAAACTCTCACTACTCAATGGCGACCCAGTTGATGTAATAGTCTTAAGATTATTTAAGTCAAATTGTGAAGCATTAAATTTTACATTTTTTAAATGATCTATGTATTTTGCTCCTACTCCAAATAATGTAAATTTTTTTTTTGAGCAATATTTAATTAAAGTGTCTACTTTAGGATAAAAAGGTGAACCATCATATAAATATATTGATGCCCCACATGATAAAGATGCAATTTGCCAATTCCACATCATCCACCCAGTAGTCGTAAAATAAAAGACTCTATCATTATCTTTAACATCACAATGAATTGAAAGTTCTTTTTTTTGTTCAATCAAGGCATTTCCAGCACCATGAACAATACACTTTGGCACTCCGGTAGTTCCACTTGAATACAAAATGTATACAGGATGATTGAATTCATATCTTTCAAAGCTTATATCTTGATCAGTTTTATATAAAATATCTTCAAATTTTTCATAATCATAATTTTTTGTTTCAGTTTTATTGTACCTAAATATTATAACTTTTTTTATTGAGGGTATTTTTTTTAAAATTTCAGGAATACGATCAAGAATATTAATCTTTTTCCCATTGTAAATGTAGTAATCACATGTAAAAAGAACTTTAGGCTCAATCTGTTCAAAGCGATCTACTACACCTTGAACACCAAAGTCAGGAGAGCAGCTTGACCAAATACATCCATTTTTAACTGTAGCCAAAAAAGATACTACAGTCTCAATTGTATTTGGAACATATCCTGCAATACGGTCATTTTTGACTAAGCCAGTCTGTTTTAGAAAAGCAGATATTTTAAAAACATTTATACGCAGTTGTTTCCATGTAATACTTTCATTTAATCCGTTTTCTTTCAAAGAGTGAATTGCAATGTCATCATTATTTTTAATTAATAAATTCTCTGCAAAATTTATTTTTGCATCTTTAAAAAATTTATTTCTATAAAAAACTTTATCTCTTGATATTACTTTTTGACCTTTGTTTCCAATAATGTTTGAGTAATCCCAGTATTCACTCCAAAAATCTTCAGGATTTTCAATTGACCAATTATATATTTTATTAAAATTATCATTAAAATTAATTTTATATTTTTGACAGATTTTTTCAGAAAATTTTTTTATATGAGAATTTTTTTTTCGTCTCTCATCTGCTGTCCATAGAAATTTATTTTCCATTTTAATATTTAACATGTTCCAAATACAGTCCACAGGCAGGGGCAAGTGGTGCACAATAAGTTCTATTTTTTATTTTTAACGCTTTTTTAAGTTCTTTCAAAGTCCATCTATCTTCTCCAACTATTTTAATAGCTCCAACAATAAATCTGACTTGATGTTGTAAAAATGATTGTGATTTTATTACGTAAATTATTTCATCATTTCTTTTTTTTAATTCTGAATAGATAATATCCCTTATTGGAGAAGCAGCTTCACAAGATGAAGCTCTAAATGTTGTAAAATCATGTGAACCAAGAAATATGTTGGATGCTTTTTTCATTTTTTCAAAATTTAAATTTTTTGACACATGCCATACTTTTTTTTCTAAGATTGCAGGTGTAGCAATACGATTTAATATTTTATATTTATATGTTCTTAATTTTGCGTCTCTACGTGAGTCAAAATGATCATCTACTAAATATAAAGACAATATACTTACATTTTTTTTTTTTAAAAAATGATTTAGTCCAAGTAATATTTTTTTACAATCAATTTTCTTATGATAATCAAAGTGAAAAACTTGACCTAAAGCGTGAACACCTGAGTCGGTTCTTCCTGATCCAAAAATATTTGTCTTATTTAAGTTAATTTTTAGAAACGATTTTTCTATATATTGTTGAATAGTATTACCATTTGGTTGTGATTGCCAGCCGTTAAAATTTGTACCATTATACTCAACTACAGCTTTATAACGAGGCATTAATTAAATTTATAACCTTTTAAAAATTCTCTTATTTTTTGTCTATTTTTGCCAGGTTTCTGGATCTCTAAAATTTCAATATACTTATCTTTGCAAGCAATGAACAAACTACTATTTTCAATATGAATATGACCAGGTGTTTCGGCATTCCTGTCTGATAATTTACACTCAAATATCTTTAATTTATCATTTTCGTGATAAAAATATGATCCAGGATTTGGTGAAAGTGCATGAATTTTTGCTACATTGGTTTCAGCTTCCAAATTCCATTTAATTTCCTCATCTTCTTTTGTAATTTTCTTGGCATATGTCTTTAATATATGATTTTGTTTTTTTAATTCATAATCATTTTTATTTATTTTGTTGATTGCCTTTATTATTAATTCAGATCCAATTTCTGATAGTTTTTTTTCAATATCTCCATGTTTAGAATAAATTGTTACTGGTAAACTTTGAGTTAATAAAATTGGACCGCTATCTAATTCTTTTTCAATTTTCATAATTGATACACCTGTAAATTTATCTTTATTCATTAGTGATCTTTGTATAGGAGCAGCACCACGCCAGCTTGGCAATAATGATGCATGTATATTTATAAATAGACATTCTTTTAAAAATTCGTCAGGAATAATTTGTCCATACGCTATAACTATAGATAAATTAAATTTTTTTGATTTGAAAAATGTTAAATCATTATTTATATAATTTGGTGTTCTAACCTCTAAATTTAATTTATTTGATACTTCATGCACTGCACTTTTAAATTCTTTCAATCCTCTTTTCGATTTTTTTGGTGGTTGTGTGTAAACTGTATCAATTTTAAAAATATCGTTAATTTTTTTTAATGCAGGTACAGCGAAATTTGGAGTTCCCATAAATACAATTTTCATAGGTTTTAATATTATAGAATTTTTTTTTCTTTTTTCGTTTTTAATAATTTCTTTATAATCATATCTTTTTTTAATTTTGACAAATAATCTATAAATAAAACACCATTGCAATGATCTACTTCATGTTGAATACAGGTTGCTAGTAAACCGTTTGCATTAAGCTCTTGAGGAGATCCATTATAATCTGTATAATTAACTTTGCATCTAATTGATCTTGTAACCTCTGCGTAGTATCCAGGAATAGACAAGCATCCTTCTTCTCGAGTCTCAACTTCTTCTGATCGCCACGTAATTTCAGGATTTACAAAAAATAAAGGTTTTTTAAATTCGTTATCTTTTGAAATATCTATAACAACAACTCTTTGTAGAATACCAACCTGTGGTGCTGCTAATCCAATTCCTGGGGCATTATACATGGTTTGTAACATGTTATCCATCAATTTTCTTAAATTATTATCAACTTCATGAACTAGTTGAGATTTTTTTCTTAAAATTGGATGTGGTTCTTTTAAGATATTTAATATTGTCATTTTATTTTTCCCTTATAGAATTTCTATACTTAAAAGCTGAAAATAATGTACCATCATCTAAATATTCAATTTCACTACCAACTGGCAAACCGTGAGCCAATTTAGTGATCTTAACGTTTATACTTTTTAAACTGTCGTTAATATAATGAGCTGTAGTTTGTCCCTCTATTGTCGCGGATGTGGCAATGATCACCTCTTTTACATTATTTTTTTTTACTCTTTCTATTAAAGAATTAATTAATAAACTTTCTGGATCAGATCCTCTGATTGCAGACAATGTTCCACCTAAAATATGATAATGACCTTTGTATATATTTGTTGACTCCATTGCCCACATGTCTGCTATGTTTTCGACTACACATATTTGATCAAAGTCCTGACTATCGCAATTACATTCAAAATTAATAGATTTTAAATTTCCACATATGTTGCAACGAATTACATTTTTATAAACTTGCTCTAATGTATCTGCTAATGGTTTCATTAAGTTTTCTTTGTTTTTAATTAAATGTAATGCGATTCTTTTTGCTGACTTTGGACCTAAACCAGGCATACGTGAAATTAAATTTATTAAATTATCAAGTGCTACTTCTGTAGATTTCATTATTACATTGGGAATTTAAAACCTGGCGGCATTTTTAAACCGCCTGTTATTTTTGACATTTCCTCTTGTGTTTTTATTTCAACTTCTTTTTTTGCATTATTAGAGGCCGCAGCGATTAAATCTTCTAAAACACCTTTCTCCTCTTTAAGTATTTCATCACTTATCTCAACTTTAACAATATCATAGTGTCCATTCATACTAATTTTTACCGCCCCACCGCCAGACATGCCCTCTGAAACAATATTTTTAAGACTATTTTTTGCCTCCATCATTTGCTGTTGCATTTCTTGAGCTTGCTTTAACATTTTACTAAAATCCAAAATATTACTCCTTTTTTTCCTTATCACTTGTTTCTTCAATATTAATTAACTCAGCGTTTGGAAATAACTCCATAACTTTTTTGTACACATCACTCCCCTTCGCGTCCTCTAGTAATTCTTTTTTCAATTTAGTCTGTTTTTCATATATTGTTTGTTTACCATCACTTTTTGATAAAGTTATTATCCATCTTTGGCCTGTCCATTTTAATAATTTTGAAGTTAAGTTTTTAATAAAATCCTTTGATAATTTTTCGTTAAATGCAATATCTATTTTACCATTTGTAAAGTTGACCAGCCTTACATTTCTTTCTAAATCAAATTTAAGCTCTATTTCTTTTTTTTTAACGACAAGACTAATGAGCTCATCATAACTGTTTATATTTGTAGTAATTTTTTTTTCTTTTGGTTTTGAATTTGGTTTCTCTAATTCTTGTGTAATATTTTTTATTTGTGGTTTAGTTTCTACACTATTTGATCCAAAATCAAAATTAGAACTATCAATGTTTAAAGACAAATTATTGTGTTTCTCAAGAACTAATTTTGGATCAGGCATATCTCTCAAATGGCAAATTCTGGTCAATAACATTTGAAATGCAATAGATAAATTTGGATATAAATTTAAATCTTCAAGCCCTTTAATTAAAAAATGCCATAACATTGTTAAATAAGTCATATCTAAATCTTTAGAAAGCAAATAAACACGTTCACTATCTGTTTCAGAAATATTTAAATCATTAGAAATTTTTCCCAAAATTTTCGTTCTAGTCATTAAATAACAAACTTCTAACAAACTATTTAAAAGTAATTTGGGATCGGCTCCAATATCAAATATTTCTTCAACACTCTGTATTGATTTCTTGCTATTTCCTTCAACTACATATGACATTAAATCGATAATTTTACTATCGTCTGCTAGCCCTAACATATTTCTTACTTTATTTTCTGTAACTTTTTCTCCCAAAAAATTATATGTAATAATTGCTTGATCTAGAATTGATAAAGCATCTCTTACAGATCCTTCAGAAGATTTTGAAATTAGTGATAGAGAGTTATCATCAACTTCAGCCCTTTCTTTTTCACAAATTTTTTCTAAAAAACTTTTCATTTCATTAACTTTAATTCTTCGAAGATCAAACCTTTGACATCTTGATAAGATAGTCACAGGAATCTTTTTTACTTCAGTAGTAGCAAGTATAAACTTTAAATGTGGTGGCGGTTCTTCCAGGGTTTTTAAAAGAGCATTAAATGCTTGCTTAGATAGCATGTGTACCTCGTCAATAATAAATACCTTAAATTCAGCTGTTGAAGGATGATATTTTGAAGCTTCCAAGATTTCTCTTATATCATCAATTCCAGTTTTTGATGCAGCATCCATTTCTAAAATATCAAGATGATTTGAATTATCTATATATTCACAATGACAAAAATTTTGATCAGAACATTTCTGCTCAGATGAAAAATCTACTTTGCAATTTATAGCTTTTGCAATAATCCTCGCAGTAGTTGTTTTTCCTACTCCTCTGATTCCAGTTAGCAAATATGCATTTGGTATTCTTTTCAAATTAATCGCGTTTTTAATTGATAAAACCATAGCCTCTTGTCCTATGAGCTCATTAAATTTTTGAGGACGATATTTTAGTGCTAGTGGTTTTCTATTATTCATAAAGTTTTATCACGAGGAATTGATTAATAACCTGGAATATTAACGTTACGGCTGCTTTCTTTCGAATCTGACCGGATTAGCGCAACATCCACCTATTATCAATTCCCCATGATAATATAACAACTTAAAACAAAATCTACAGACCTGAATCTGTGGACTAATGGTTTTTTCTATAATTTGACGACAAATAAACTCCCAAAATATTTAAACTGTCAGTGTTTTTTTTTAACACCTCCAAAGCACTTTTTACGCTAGATTCATGTAAATGACCTTCGATATCTAGATAAAACAAGGCCTGATCAAAAGAATTATTCACTGTAAAACTTTCAAGTTTAGTAAGGTTTACATTATTTTGAGCAAACCCACCTAATGAATTGTATAAAGCTGCTGGAATACTCTTCAACTTAAAAATGCAAGTCGTAATGTAATTTTTTTTTTTTTCAAATCTTATATAATTTGTTTCTTCTGAAGACATAATTAAGAATCTTGTAGTATTGCCTACCATATCTTCAAAATTTTTTTTTAAAATATTTAAATCATAAATTTCAGCAGCCAGCTCTGATGCAATTACAGCAACCTCTAAATTTTTTTCTTCACTTAATTTTTTAGCTGCTCCAGCAGTGTCAGCTTCAATAATAGGATTTAATTTATATTTATCAATTTTGCTATGACATTGACTGATTGCATGAGAATGACTTTTGACATATTTAATATCCTCTAAAAGACTCCCTTTAATTGCTAATAAGCAATGATTAACTCTATGAAAAAATTCACCAATGATACGTAATTTATACTTTGGTAGCAAATAATGTACATCAGCAACCCTACCAGCAATAGAATTTTCAATAGGTATGACGGTTTTTACATCTTGATTTTTTTTAACTAGTTCAAGAGCCTGATCAAAAGTTTTACATGTAATAATTTCATTTTCACTGAATATTTCATTAGCTGCCAAATGAGAATATGAGCCTAGTTCACCTTGTATAGCAATTTTTTGTTTCACATTATCTTTCTAATTTTTTCTAAATCATCAATAGTATCTACGCTTAGTGGATTATCATTTGTGTATCCGACAAAAATTTTAATTTTATGATCAAGAAATCTCATTTGCTCCAAACTTCTACTTATCTCATTTTTCGTTTTATCCATATTTACAAAATCTTTTAAAATATTTTTTCTATATGCATAAAGTCCAATATGATGATAAAAAAATTTCTCATTTGATGTTTTTCTTACAAAATCCAGAGCTTGACAAAAATTATATTTTGCTAAATTTTTTTCAGTTATAACTTTTACTATATTACGATCATTAATTTCATTTTTGTAAATTTTACTTGCAACGGTAGAAACTGAAACATTTGTATTTGAAATCATAAAGTTATTTATCAAAACAATTGTCTCAGGATTTATCATTGGCATATCTCCTTGCACGTTAATAATAATATTATGATTGAGTTGAAGCTCTTCTACAGCCTCATAAATTCTGTCGCTGCCAGTAGTATGATTTTTTTTCGTTAAAATAACATCCCCACCATTTTTTTTAATTTCATTTAAAATTTCTTCATCTGCAGTTGCTACAATAACATCATCAACCTGAGAGGCTACAGCTCTTTCCCATACATGCGTAATCATAGTTTTGTTATTAATTTTAAGTAATGGTTTATTTGGAAGCCTTTTAGCTCCAAGATGACTAGGAATTATTATTGCTGTTTTATTCATTATTACTATAGTGCGACAACTGTTACGTTATTTTATACTCTAAATTTTTAATAAAATAATATATGAATTCTTATATTAAGAAATGGATAGTTTTGAATTTAATAAAATTGCTGCAGCCTTTTTAGTTACAGCCTTAGTATTTATAGGTATTAAAGAACTCGGAAACGCGATTTATAGCGTAGAAAAACCTGCAAACTCAGCATATAAAATTGAGGGCGTTGTTGAAAAAACAACTGACATGAATTTGAAGATTAAAAAAGAAGAAAAATTAGCATCAATCACGCCTTTTCTGGCATCTGCTTCTGTAGAAGCTGGAGCCAAAGTTTTTAAGAAATGTGTAGCTTGTCATAGTATAGATAAAGGTGGAGTAAATAAAATTGGTCCAGCTCTCTGGGGTGTGGTTAATCGTAAAGTTGGTGGAATAGAAGGATTTAAATATTCAGCTGCACTTAAAGGGTATGGAAAAAATTGGTCTTTTGAAGAATTAAACGGTTTTCTACATAAACCCATGAGATATATAAAAGGAACAAAAATGGGATTTGTTGGTTTAAAAAAAAATAAGGATAGAGCAAATGTTATAGCATACATGAACAGTAAAAGTGACACTCCCTTACCTTTAAAATAAATTTAATAATTTTACAAATCACACAATAAAATTAAATGACTAAAAATATCTCTATATTTTTAAAAAGAGAAAATATAATTATGGGAGGATTAGGTTTTTCTGCTGGTCTTCCGATTATGTTGGTTTTTTCTACTTTGTCAGTTTGGCTTGTTAAGGCCGGTATTGAAAGAAATCTAGTAACACTTTTTAGCTGGGCTGGATTTGCATACTCTTTTAAATTTTTGTGGAGTCCAATCATTGATAAATTTGAAATCCCATTTTCAAAAACAATTGGTCATAGAAAAAGTTGGTTATTAACTTCTCAAGCTTTAATATTTATATCAATAATCTTAGCTTCATATTCTAATCCACAAGAAAATTTAAAATTTATGGCGATATCTATAGTGCTCATCGCTTTTTTTAGTGCCACACAAGATATAATTATTGATGCTTTCAGAATAGAGTCAGCTCCTGAAAAAAAACAAGGTGCACTTGCATCAATGTACCTTGCTGGATATAGAGTCGCAATGATAGTATCAGGTGCTGGTAGCCTATGGTTAGTATCGTATATAAGTGGCGAAGACTATAGATTAAGTACGTGGAGAAATGTTTATCAAATTATATCGCTTTTTATGATTATTGGATTTCTATCAACATATTTTTCAAAAGAGCCTAGTATTAAAAGAAAAAAAAATATTAATAAAACAAATCAAATTAAGTTTACAATATCTACTATTATTTCTATTATAGTTTTTTTTATAATATTTTTAAATTTTCCTAAAATAATAAATATAAATAATATTTATATTTTTTTTTATAATATACTTAAAATTTTAATTAGCTTTGGTTCTTCTATTTTAGTTTTATTTATCTTTGAAAAAATAAAACTTTTGCCAAAAAATCAATCACAAGAAATTTTTATTACACCAATTATTGAATTTATGAATAGATATAAAAAAATTGCGCTAATTATTTTATTACTTATTGGACTTTATCGAATTGCTGATATTGTGATGGGTGTTATAGCTAACATTTTTTATTTAGAAAAAGGTTATGAAATAAAAGATATAGCAACATTCTCTAAATTTTTTGGACTTATTTCTACAATAGCTGGAGGTTTGCTCGGGGGTATTTTTGCTATGAGGTTTGGAACTTATAAAAGTTTATTATATGGCGCCACTGGGGCTGCTTTTACAAATGTATTATTCGCAATACTAGCTATTTTGGATAAAAATTTATTTTATTTAGCTTCGATTATTATTGCAGATAATTTGGCCGGTGGTTTTGCTGGTGCTGCATTTATTGTTTACTTGTCATCTCTTACTTCTATAAAATTCACTGCTACTCAATATGCCCTTTTTAGCTCTCTTATGTTATTTATACCCAAATTATTAGCTGGATATTCTGGATCCATAGTAGATATAATTGATTATCCATTATTTTTTATATTTACTGCTTTTTTAGGAATACCTGTAATTTTATTAATTATTTTCCTCAAAAATATGAAATTACAATTTTACTCTAATAAATTGAAATGATATTGAATATGATGAAAATTTTAAAAAATTCTTTTATAATTCTAATTCTTTTATCAAGTCAATTAAACGCTGAATTTAAAACTATAACTAAAAAAGAATTTTTAGATAAAAATATAAAAATTTTAGAAAAAAGATTTAATCAGATTGACATAAATAAAGATAAAAAGCTTGATCCAAATGAACAAAAAGCTTGGGCAAATAAAGTTATGAAAGCACGGCAAGATCAAGTGAATAAAATAAGAAAGAAAAGAGCAGAATTAGCAAAAAAAATAGATACTAATAAAGATGGAAAACTTTCTAAAAAAGAAATTGATGAATTTAAAAAGAAGCAGAAATCTAAAAAATAACTTTTATAATTAATAGACATCCTATTAAAGCAATCATTATATTTAATAAATATTTAAATAAATTTTCGCTTATTTTATTTCTTAAAATATTTCCAACATATATACCTATAAAAATTGGAATACATGAAATTAAGGAGAAAATTAAAATTTCTGGGTTTATTAACCCATTAAAACTAAAAAGAATAAACTGTATAGAACTAAATCCAAAAAAAGTTAATCCCATTAGTTGAATTATTTTCTCCTTTGGGTAGTTCAGAGACTGTATGAGAAAAATAAATGGCATAGTATAAATGCTTGTAACACCCGTAATAATTCCTGTCATTGATCCTATAAAAAATTGAAAATATTTAGATTTATAATTTTTGATTTTCAATTCATATTTCATAATTGATAAGCTAGAAGTCATTATCAATATAATTGCTAAAAAAAATAATATAATTTTTGAATTTAAAATTATTAAAAAATAAAAACCAGTAACTATAAATATAAAAGATGAAAAAAGAAAAACTTTCACATCATTAAAAATTTTTAATAAATATTTTCCGTCAAGCATTTGAATTAAATTTGTAAAAACTACAGGTAGTAGTATAACTGATATTGAAAACTTAATATCGTATAGAAAACTTAATAATGTGAGAGTAATAGTAGGTAAGCCAACTCCAATTAAGCCTTTAACAATTCCACCGACAAAAAATATTATGAGTATTTGAATTAATGTTAAATAGTCTATATTTGATAAAAATAACATTTAGTTTTATTTAAGTTAATACTAATAATATGATTATAGAATGTAAAAATTGTAAAACAAAGTTTAAAATCCCAAAACAAGAATTAAGTGCACCAGGCAGAGATGTAATTTGTGAGATTTGTAATCAAGAGTGGTATCAGCACTTTACATTTTCCTCAGATATAACTTTTAAAGGTAAAGCTAAAAGTTTAGATCTTTTAGATAAGATAAATCCATCAAAAACTAAAGAAAATATAAAACAAAAAAATAACAAAAATAGAGATCACTCACTACTATTAATAACTTCAATATTCATTATAATAATTATCATCAGTTACATATTAATTTTAAAATATAGAAACCAAATTTTGATACTAAATCCAAACTTAATAAATTTTTATGAAAGTTTAGAGATTATGTCTGAAATCATAAAAGCCTATATAATATTTTTAAGTGAGATATTAAGTGAAAAATTTGTTAATTTATAAATATTTTTTTGTCCCAGTTTTTATTGATTTAAGAAATCAATTTAAATTTTCATTTCTACCACCATTATTAATATATTTAGCAGCTGGTGTATCCAGCATCACAGGCATTGTAGGTATTTTTTTTATTAAAGATTATTTAAATTTATCTGCTTCATTTTTAGCCGGCCTTGGCTTTTGGGCTGGTATTCCTTGGGCACTTAAAATGCCGCTTGGTCATGTTGTTGACTTAATCTGGAAGAAAAAAAATTATTTAATATACCTTGGATCACTACTCATAGCTGTAAGCTTATTAATTATGTATTTTTTAATATCAAAAACTAACCAAATGGAAAAATATTTATCTGCTGAAATTTGGTTTGTCATTAGTACAATATTAGCTCCAGTAGGTTACGTTCTTCAAGATGTTGTTGCAGACGCAATGACAGTTGATGCCGTCCCTAAATTTAAGACAAATGGTGAAAAATACTCTGAAAAAGAAACTAAGGTAATGCACACTACCATGCAAACATTTGGTCGCTTTTCAATCATAGGTGGGACTGTTTTAGTAGCTGGTGCAAACATATATTTTTTCAAAGACGCTAATTTGTTATCTGTGACACAAAAAAATATTTTATATTCTAAGATTTATTTGTACGCACTGATTATCCCTTTTATATCCATTTTAGGTGTAGCTTTATCAAATTTTATTCAAAAAGGTGCTAAGGTGAAAGTTGAATTAACAAAACCGAATTATTCTATAATTTTTGGAAGTATAATTTTTGTTATATTTGTTTCAACAGTTGGACTTTATAACCACCCCTTATCACAAGAAATTGTTTTTTTTGGGTCTTTATCAATTGTCATTTTTTTAATGCAGAACCTAATAAAAAATATTTCTACAAACTTTAAAAACACAATTATTGGTACAGCAGTTGCGATTTTTGCTTTTCGCTCTGTCCCAGGTGTTGGAGCGGGCATGGGTTGGTTTGAAATAGATATTTTAGGTTTTGACCAAAGTTTTTTTTCAATGCTATCTTTGATAAGTTCATTGTTGACGATGTTCGGTATAATTATTTTTCGAAAGTTTATGTACGATAATTCTATAATTAGAATAATTATATATTTATCTATTCTAAATGCTATTCTGTTAACACCTAGTTTAGCAATGTACTATGGCTTTCATCAATGGACATCTGATCTTACAGGCGGTATAGTAGATGCAAAATTTATTGCGATAATTAATACCGCTCTTGAATCACCTTTGGGACAAGTGGCGATGATACCTTTATTGGCATGGATTGCAAAAAATGCTCCTGCAAATATGAAAGCTACTTTTTTTGCAGTATTTGCATCATTTACTAATCTAGCACTGAGTGCAAGTAATCTTTTAACGAAATACTTAAATGAGTTCTTTGTAGTCACTAGAGAAGTAAAAGACAAATCTAGTAATCTTATATTAACTAATGCAAATTACGATAATTTGGGATTATTGTTATTAGCAGTTATATTAGTAACGTTATTTTTACCTTGTTTGACAGCTCTTATAATTCAAAAAACCAAATATCAAACAAATGAATAAAAAATTTCAATGTAAACTCAAAAAAGCAATAATTTATAAAAAGCCAAATATGAATTCTGATTATTTGAAAGAAATTTTATATGGCGAAAAATTTACAAAGGTTAGAAGCTTTAAGAAATTTTATTACGGTTATTGCGATTTTGATAAATACTTTGGCTATATAAAAAAAGAAGATTTAACACCAAACCTTTTTAAATACAATTCTTTAATTAAGTCTGGAAAAGCTTATTTTTATTTAAATAATAAATCTAGTTCTAAAACTAAACAATTTCTTTATTTAAATTCTAGGGTTTTTGTTTCTGATTATGGAAAAAAATTTTCAAAAATTAATAATTTATGGATTAAAAATTGTGACCTTAAATTATGTCAAAAGAAAAAGTCATCTGATTTTTTAAATAAGATTAAGTTATTTAATAATACTAAATATGTTTGGGGTGGCAATACTGTTGATGGTATAGATTGTTCAGGCTTAGTACAAGAATTAATGAAGAGTATATCTATAAGATGTCCACGTGATAGTAAAGACCAAGAAATTTTTTTTAAAAAAAAGATTAAGTTATGTGAAATAAAAAAAGGTGATTTGTTATTCTGGAAAGGTCATGTTGCTATTGCACTTAATAAAGATTATTGCATTCACGCTTATGGCCCAGCTAAAAAAGTTACAAAAATGAGAATAAATTTTATTATTTCAAAATTATTAAAAAATTCGTTAAAATTAAGGTCTATAAGGAGACCCTCTTTTTGAAGTGAGAACATTTTTTATGTTGATTCGATCGCTTTTTATCCTTAGTTTGTTCTATATAAAATCAAAATATAGTAGTTTGTAATTATAATGCCACTAGAAAAATTTTCTAAAATTTTAGCAATACTTGGTCCTACAAATACTGGTAAAACTTTCTTGGCTATAGAAAGAATGCTTGAATTCGAAAATGGAGCTATCGGTTTCCCTCTTAGACTGTTAGCAAGAGAGGTTTACGATAAAGTAGTAAAAAAAATTGGCGTATCACGTGTTGCTTTAGTTACCGGGGAAGAAAAAATAATTCCCGCAAAAGCAGATTACTATCTTTGCACTGTAGAGTCGATGCCTCAGGATATCAATTTTGAATTTATCGCAATTGATGAAATTCAAATGTGCGCTGATCCAGAGAGAGGACATATCTTTACGGATCGTCTTCTTAATCTCAGGGGTGATAAGTTAACAATGTTTTTGGGTTCAGATACCATAAAAAAATTAATAACAAAATTAGCACCCGAAACAGAATTTGTTTATAGAGAAAGATTATCACAATTAACATATTCAGGTTATAAAAAAATTTCCAGAATTAAGCCTCGTAGTGCAATAATTTCTTTTTCTGTAGATGATGTATATGCACTTGCAGAATTTGTTAGAAGACAGAAAGGTGGTGCTGCTGTTGTGATGGGCTCTCTAAGTCCAAAAACTAGAAATTCACAGGTAGAACTTTATCAATCTGGTGATGTAGATTTTTTAATTGCCACTGATGCAATTGGTATGGGTATAAATATGGATATAGATAATGTCTATTTTAGTGGCTTGAAAAAATATGATGGAAAAAAAATCCGAAGTTTAAGAGATAGTGAAATTGGACAAATTAGTGGTAGAGCAGGTCGGTATATGAATGATGGATCATTTGGTACAACAGGAGAGTGTGAAAAACTTACAGATGAACAGATAGATAAAATTGAAAATCATCAATTTGATGATGTGCAAAATATTTTTTGGAGAAATTCTAAATTAGATTTTTCCTCATTTTCAAGTCTAATTAATAGTTTAAATTTTAAATCAGAAAATAAAAATCTATTAAGAAATAAAGATCTTATTGACGAATGTACATTAAGATATTTAATTTCAGAAAAATCTAAATTAATTTTGAAACACAGTAGTCATTATGTAAGATTACTATGGGAATGTTGTCAAATTCCGGATTTTACAAAAAGTTCGTACAATGAACATACAGATATAATTTGTAAAGTATTTACATTTCTTTCTTCTAACAAAGGTAAAATTACTAATGATTGGATGAAACAACAACTTAGTACTTTAAATAATTTTGAAGGAAACATTGATAGTTTAGCAAATAGAATATCTTATGTAAGAACTTGGTCTTATGTTTCAAATAAAAGTAACTGGGTTGAAAATGCTGATTATTGGATTGCAAAAACTAAGGATATAGAAGATAGATTATCTGAAAAACTTCATGAGGAATTATCAAAAAGCTTTGTTGATAAGAGAATTAGTGTGCTATCACGAGGTTTAAAACAAGACATACAATTAGATACAAAAATTATAGATGAAAATAAAATTTACATAAATGAACACTTTATCGGTAAGATTAATGGACTAAAAATTGAATTAGATTATTCAAAATCCAATTTAAATACTGATATTAAATCATTAAAAAAAGCAGCAAGATCAGGGGCACAGGAAGAGTTAAAAAAGCGTATAAATTATATCATTAAAAATATTGATAATTTGCAATTAAGAGAAGATTGTAAAATTTATTTGGATGATAAAAAAATTGCTGAACTTAAACCTGGAAAAAATTATCTTAATCCAATTATAAAACTTATTATAGATGATACATTAGACGAGAATGAATTTGATGTTTTAAAAATTAACATAGAAAGCTGGATAGAAACAATCAAACAAAAAAATCTTAGAGATCTTTTATCTATCGAAAAAGTAAGTTTGAAAAACTCTTTTTCAAGAGGTCTTAGTTACCAACTATTTGAAAACAACGGAGTACTAAAAAGAGATTTTGCAAAAGAAATTATAAAAAATGTCACAAAAGATGAGAGATATGAGCTTAGAAAAAAAGGTATAAAAATTGGAAAATATCATATTTACCAGCCTAGAATGATTAGACCTAATGCTGTAAAGTTAAAAACAATTTTATGGAAATGTTTCAACAACGTGACAGATATAAGTTACCCAAAATTTGGCTTAAATTTTATGAGTAATTTTAAAAATAAAAATCAAAAATTTTTGAGGATATGCGGCTTTGAAACTTTTGGTAAATTTATTATAAGAGTAGATATATTAGAAAGGCTTTTTTTAGAGATCCTATCAAGATCAACAAATTATAAGTTTAAATTAGATGCTAAAGTAATTAATTTACTAGGATGTAATAAAGATGATTTTATAAAATTTATACAGTTATTAGAATATAAACCAATTAAAATTAATGACAATTATGAATTTAAATTTGTTCCAAAAAGAGTAAAAGGAATTAAAAAGAAAAAGATTGATAATCCATTTTCAATTTTAGAAAACTTGAAAGTATAATTTATGTTTTGGGGAAGCAAAAAAAAAGAAAATATTGAATTTAGTAATATTGAAATCGCTGTCTGCACACTTTTAATACATGCGGCTAGAACAGACGATTCTTATAGTCTAAAGGAAAAAGAATTAATTAAAACAAGTCTTAATAAATTAGGAATAGAAAATTTAGATTATATAAATAGACTTATTAAGTATTGTGAGATTAAGGAAACCGATTCAGTTGAGATTTATAATTTTACAAAGGAAATTAAAAAATTTAAATATGAATATCGATTAGAAATTGTTGAAATGATGTTGAAAATAATATATTCCGACAAAAAACTTTGTTACTTAGAAGATCGCTTAATAAGAAAGATTGCGGGATTAATTTATATTGAAAATAAAGATTTAGGAAATTTAAAAAGATCAGTTAAAAATGACATATATAGTTAATGAGAAATGTATCAAATGTAAATTGACAGATTGTGTTGATGTTTGTCCTGTTGATTGTTTTTATGAGGGAGAGAACATGCTAGTAATTAATCCTGATGAGTGCATAGATTGTGGCGTATGTGAGCCTGAATGCCCCATAGATGCTATTGAACCAGATACAAATCCCGATGTAGAAGAGATGCTACTTGTCAATAAAGAATACTCTTCAAAATGGCCAAATATTTCAAGCAAGAAAGAACCTTTAGCGGATTGGGAGAAATATAAGGATGAAAAGGATAAATTTAACAAGTATTTTCAAAATAAATAATTTTTTAATACTTATTGATTAGCATTGAAAAGAGCTTATTAATAATATAATCCACTGCTCCTATGCCAAAGAAGACAAAGTCAAAAAATAAAATAAAAGATAAAAAAAAAGCTTCGAAAAAAGCTTCGAAAAAAACCTTTAAGAAAATAGTAAAAAAATCTTCAAAAAGTAAAATTAGGAAAGTAAAACCTAAAGAAAAAAATGTAAAAAAAAAAATCAAAGACAAGACTTCGTCTCAACAAAATTACATTAAGCAACAACAAAATGATGTTATTGAGATAAAAAAAATTAAAAAGCAAGAAAGTGAAAAACGAGTATATAAAGTAAAAGATTATGTAATCTACCCGAAACATGGTATAGGACAGATAATTTCTATAGATAAATTAACAATCGCAGGTATCGAAGCAAGTGTTTACAAAATTGAAATAACTAAGGATAAACTTAATTTAACTATACCAACAAATCAGCAGCAGCATTTGAGGCCTTTGTCTAGCTTAAACCAAGTAAACAAATCACTATCGATATTAAAAGGTAAAGCTAAAATAAAAAGAACCATGTGGAGTAGAAGGGCTGCTGAATATGAACAAAAAATTAATTCTGGAGATATATATCAAATATCTGAAGTAGTTAGAGATTTAAACAAAAACACTGATATGCCAATCGATCAATCATACAGTGAGAGACAATTGTTCGAAAAAGCTTACGATAGATTATTAGGTGAAGTATCGATAGTACTTAATATTTCAGAGGATGAAGGTAAGATTAGAATGAATAAATCTTTAGGAAAAAAAGTAGAAGAAAACACGCAAAATATTTCATAAAAAAAAACGCCCTTCTAAACTAGAAGAGCGTTTTTTTCTGAAAAAAAAATTGAAAATTATTTATCTTTTCTTTTTCTTTTTCTTAGCTTTCTTTTTAGTCTTTTTTTTAGCTTTTTTAGCTTTTTTAGCTTTTTTTCTTCTTTTAGCCATCTCCGTTCCTCCCTTTAAAGTTTGGAGCATCACATAAAAAATTACGTGATTCGTTCTTAAATTACTTAGAAACTAATTCGTTATTAATGTCAAACGTTTAAAATTTACAAAATTTTTTTTAAAAAAATTTCAATTTAAAGTTTAAATATTTATAAAAATTTTTCATAAAAAAAGATAACATTTTCAATGTTTTTTATTAATTTCTATAAAATTTTTCTATTATATTTTTATATTTTATTTTAATCTTATGTCTTCTAATTTTCATTGTAGGTGTTAATAATTCATTTTCTATTGTAAAGTCTTCTTTTATAACTTGATATTTTTTAATTTTTTCAACTATTGTTAAATCATTGTTTGTTTGGTCAATTAATTTCTTTATTTTTTGGTTATCTAACTCAATATTTTTTTTGGTTACTATCAAACAAGATAAATATTTTTCATTATCTCCATGAACATAAGCTTGTTCAATTTCATCATGTAAACAGAGCATGTTTTCTATTTTTGAGGGAGAAACATTGTCACCTCCAATTGTAACAATAATATCTTTTTTTCTATCTGTTATTTTTAAATAACCGTCTTGATCTATTTCTCCAATATCACCTGTATATAACCAATCATTTATTAATACTTTTTCAGTAGCCTCAGCATTTTTCCAATAACCCAGCATGACATTTTCACCTTTTACCAGAATTTCACCATCCTCTGATATTTTTACGTCATTACTTGGAAAGATTTTTCCAACAGTCTCTATTTTAATATTTTTTACAGGATTACAAGAAACTACAGGTGACGTTTCTGTTAATCCGTATCCCTGCAAGGTTTTTAAGCCCAATGCATTTAGAAATAAACCAACATTTTTATCAAGTGGTCCACCGCCAGATACGAAAGCTTTTAGGTTGCCTCCAAAATTATTTACTACTTTTTTTCTCACTAATAAATCTAGTAACTTGTTAATTATTTTTTCTTT
The DNA here is from genome assembly GCA_003209195.1 of Pelagibacteraceae bacterium AG-470-E16. Taxonomy (GTDB): domain Bacteria; phylum Pseudomonadota; class Alphaproteobacteria; order Pelagibacterales; family Pelagibacteraceae; genus HIMB114. The sequence goes on from QCSF01000001.1 coordinate 107,660, forward strand.
ATAATTAAGTTCCTTTCCGAGAAAATTTTTTTCTCCTAATTCTAATGTTTTATAAAATAAGGTTTTTTTAAATTTTGATGATTTTTTTACGGATACTAACATCTTATTATATAAATTGTTATAAAATCTTGGTACTGCTGTCATGACATGGGGTTTGATAATTTTTATATTCTCAAGCAATTTTTCAATAATAGGTGAATAAAACACTTTAGCTCCAAGAGAAATCTGAACAAACTGCACTGTATGCTCATACGAGTGAGATAATGGTAGCCATGTTATAAACCTTGGATTTTTGACCTTTAACTCTTTTACTAAATTTTTTGCATCCTCACAATTAGCTAGAATACCTCCATGACTTAAAACCACTCCTTTAGGATGTCCTTGTGTACCCGAAGTATAGATTATACATGCAGGATCCTTTCTTGTGACAATGCATGCATCTTCATCTGTACTATTGCATTCAATTTTTTCAAAATTCTGTATATTTTGAATTTCATCAAAGCTGATAATAAAACTAAATTTATAATTTATCTTACGTGACGCGTTTAAAATTATTTTTAAAAGTTTATCATTTGAGACAATTAATCCAATAGGCTCACAATCTTGCAATATGAATTCAAAATCCTTCTCAGTATAAGTAGTGTAATTTGGTACTGTTATCGCGCCATTTGCTAAAATAGCCAAATCACTGATCATCCACTCTGGCCTTCCTTCTGAAACAAGCATAACACGATCTCCTTGTTTTACTTTGTTTTTTCGAAGATATTTTGAAAAATTTTTTATTTTTTTATTGACTTCCAACCATGTTAAAGTGTCAATGCTTTTATCGCTATTGACTGAATGTAAAAAATCATTTTTAAGATTTTTAGCACTTTGCTCTTGAAATAGTTCAAATAAATTATTTAATTTTTTAATTTTCATATTGGTGGGCGAAAAGGGAGTCGAACCCTTATGGTTTCCCGGCGGATTTTGAGTCCGCTGCGTCTACCAATTCCGCCATTCGCCCCCCCTTTTAATAAGTATTTTATTGTTTATACAATTTAACAAATATCTATTATATTTTAAAATTAATATGTTTAAAGATTTGTTTAAAAAAACTGTTAGTTTAGCAGCCCATAAAAGTGCTCGGTTTTTCCTATCTTTTGTCTGTATTATAGAGAGTATTTTTTTTCCTATTCCACCAGACGTTATGATAATACCAATGACTTTAGCCCAAAAAAAGCAGTGGCTTCAGATAGCTACAATCGCGACAACATCATCAGTAATAGGTGGTATTATAGGATATGCAATTGGTTATTTTTTTTATAAAGAAATAGGAATCCATATATTTGAATTTTATGGTTTTGAGGGTTTTAAAAGTTTTAAGGACCAAATACAAATTGGAAAAGGATTTTGGGCCTGGATTCTATTATTAGCGATCGCTGGCTTTACACCAGTCCCCTTTAAGTTATTAACTATTTCAAGTGGTCTAATTCAATTTAATTTTTTTGTTTTTATAATAGTTGCTACTTTGACACGTGGTTTAAGGTTTTTTATTCTAGCTGGTTTATTGAGTTTTTTTGGTCATAAAATCTTACCATATATAGAAAAATTTTCCGGTAAAATAATCATAATCATTTCTGGATTATTGATTTTAGGTTTTTATATTGCTTATTTAATATACAATAATTATGAAGTATTTATAAATTGATGTTAAAAACAGATCATTTAATTAAACTATTACTTTTGTCTAATGGTATAATACTTTTAACAGTTTATTATATCGAATATATTATGGGTATTTATGCATGTAATCTTTGTAAATTTCAAAGAATACCATTTTTTGTAAATATAGTAATTTTAACAGTTTTAACTTTTAATAAAACTAAGTTCATTAAACTAATTTATGTTTTAATTTTATCTATAATTGTAAATATTTGTATTTCATTTTATCACGTCGGCATTGAGCAAAGCTTTTTTACTAGTACCAAAACTTGTAAAGAAAGTCAGACGCCAAGTAACAAAGAAGATTTGTTGAAACAACTCAAAAAAAAGGGTGTTTCTGATTGCTCTAAAGTAGAATTTACTTTATTTGGTCTATCGTTATCTACACTTAATTTTGTTACAAATATTGTATTTTTGGGAATTTGTGTTCAAATACTTAGATATGAAAAAAAATAAAAAAATTGCTGAAATTATTAGAGTAGATCATGCTGGTGAGCGTGGCGCAGTAAATATTTATGATGGGCAACTATTAGCTCTACAATTTCTAAAATCTGATCCAGATATGGAGAAAAAAATTGCTGAAATGAAAGAGCATGAAAAAGAACACTTAAAATATTTTGAACAACAACTAGCTGAAAGAAAAGTAAGACCAACGCTTCTGCTACCGCTCTGGGATTTGCTTGGTGTTAGTTTAGGTTTTGTAACAGGCCTGATGGGGAAAAAAGCTACAATGCTTTGTACTGCTTCAGTTGAAGAACTGATTGACCAACATTATAAATCGCAAATCGATTATCTTGAAAAAGAAGAAGTTGAAGAAAGTGAATTATTAACTAAAATTAAAAAATTTAGACAAGACGAATTAGATCACAGAGATTTGGCATATGAAGAAGGTGCATCAAAGGAAGGGCCATTTGCTTTTTTAGACATCGCTATTAAAACTGGATCAAGAATTGCTATTGAGGTTGCAAAAAAAATATAATTATGGATCAAGTTTAACGTCCCAATAAAGATAATCTAACCAGCTTTGATGAAGGAAATTTGGTGGGAAGTTTCTTCCATTGCGATGTAATTGTTCCTCAGTTGGCCTGTAAGGCTTTATCGAAGGAATCATACCGCACAATTTTGGCATTTTACCACCTTTCTTAACATTACATGGCGAACATGCTGTGGCAACGTTTTCCCACGTCGTTTGGCCTCCTTGTGACTTTGGTATCACATGATCAAAGGTTAAATTTTTCTTTTTACCACAATATAAACACGTAAATTTATCCCTCAAAAAAACATTGAATCTTGTAAAGTTTGGATATTGAGATGGTTTTATAAAATTTTTTAAAGAAATGACACTAGGTAATTTCATTGAAAAAGATGGGCTTCGAATTTCCCTGTCGTATTCAGAAACAATATTTACCCTGTCTAAAAAAACATCCCTTACAGCATCTTGCCAACTCCAAAGTGACAAAGGATAATAGCTTAATGGTCTGTAATCTGCGTTTAAAACAAGTGCTGGACACTTTTCCAGTGGCAAATTATTTGTGTCTGAGGCAATCATGATTAAAAATTATATAAATTTATTAATATGCGCAAGATAAACTTTCAGGATGATATACTTTTTATAAATTTTAAACCCTCGCTTAAACCATCGGGTGATATTGTGTGGCCTAAGTTTTCATAAACACAGCAATCAACATTAAATTTTTTATTTTTAAGAAAATCTAATGACTCATACATTTGCTCTACTGGGACAATTTCATCCATATTGCCATGCAAAAACTTCATTTTTGGTTTAGATATCATTTCTTTTTCTAAGAACTTATAATCAAAAATTTTACCAGAGTAGCCAAGTACGCCTGCGATTTTATTTTTTTGTCTGACAGCGTATTGAATACTCATCATAGTTCCTTGCGAGAAACCGACTAAAATTAAATTTTTATGTTGTAAATTCAAATGTTTAAGTTTTTGTTCAATTGTATCTTCTAATTTTTTAAGAGATTCTAATTTTTCATTTAATATTTTATTATTATCTGTTTGCATTAAATCAAACCATTCAAATCCTGTTTGACTTACTTGGCAAACGTTAGGGGCGTTTGGTAAACAAAATAGAGTATTTGGTAAAAATCTTTTCCAATAGGTGGCAATTGATAATAAGTCATCAGCATTTGCTCCATAACCATGTAAAATAAAAATTATATTTCTATATCCATTTGTGGAGCTTTCTATTTCTAGATATTTTAGTGACATTTTTATTATCTTTATTACCTTTTTATGTTACAGACAATCACATGACAGAAAATACTTTAAAATTTTTTGCAATTGTTGCAATGATAGCTGTTTTAGTTGTACTTATAAGAGGTTTAAAGACTTTTTTTACTGGAGGGAACTTAGATAGCAAAAAAAAAAGTAATAAACTAATGCAGATGAGAATTATGTTACAATTTTGCGCTATAGTAGTGCTTATGTCTCTAGCGTACATAATGGGTAAATAATTAAAAAGAATTAATCCATAAAGCAAAACGCTTATCTGTAAAATTAAGATCACCGATAATTCTAGCGACCTCTTTTCCTTTAGAATTAACTATTAAAGTTATGGGTATCCCTCTTAACGATAATTGTTTTGTTAATTTAAGATTCTCATCAAAGAAATTTTCAAAATTTGTTACCCTAATTTCTTTGAAAAAAGCATCTATATCCTCATTGTTTTTATTTTCTATATTTACTAGTATTATGTTTAGTTGATCTGAAGGTACTTGACTCGATAAAATTTTTAGTTTTGGTAATTCTACTCTGCATGGAGCACACCAAGTTGCCCAGAAATTTATCAAAGTTACTTTTGAGCTAAAATCACTAAAAATTATCATTTTCTTGTTTCTATTTTTTAGTTTTAAAACAGGTAAGTCTTTTGGTTTTTTATGTATTACTATATTTGTGAAAGTTTTATTGATAATAGGTTGTGAATAAGAACTATTAGTATTAAATATAAAAAAAATAGAAATTAATAATAAGATATTACTTTTCATGGCTGCATAATAAATGAATAACAAAAAAACTAAAACAAATTTCGTATGGGGTTCAAGAATGGACTCAAGCCCCTCAGCCCTAGTGACTAAAGTCAATTCATCCATAAAAATTGATTATGAGCTGTATAAGCAAGATATAATGTGCTCAATTGTACACAGCAAAATGCTAGCAAAGCAAAATATCATTAAAGTTGATGTATCTAATAAAATTATTAAAGGTTTAAGACAAATACAAAAGGAAATACAAAAAAATAAATTTAAATTTTCTGAGATTAACGAAGATATACATCAAAATATTGAAAAAAGACTTTTTGAAATTATAGGATATGAAGCTGGTTTTTTACATATAGCAAGATCAAGAAATGATCAAGTCACCACAGATTTTAAATTATGGGTAATTGATGCTTCTAAAAATTTAATTGTAGAAATTAAAAACCTTATTAAATCCATTTTAAAATTAGCGGAAAAAAATAAAAATGTAATTATGCCTGGATTTACACATTTAAAAAATGCTCAACCTGTTTTATTTTCACATCATTTACTAGCATATATAGAAATGTTTAAAAGAGATTATTATAAATTTATAAATGTAATTGATAATTCTTCCGAAAATCCACTTGGGTCAGCGGCGCTAGCGGGTACTAGTTTTAATATTGATAGAAATTTTACATCCAAATATTTAGGTTTCAAAAAAGCTACAAGTAATTCAATTGATGCTGTATCGGATAGAGATTATGCTTTGGAATTTTTATTTGTATCAAGCTTATGTTCAATGCATTTGTCAAGATTAGCCGAAGAAATTATTATTTGGAACTCTGATATTGTAAATATGATAAAAATAAATGATAACATGCTTACTGGGTCTTCTATAATGCCACAAAAAAAAAATCCTGACAGTGCAGAACTATTAAGAGGTAAAACTGGTTCAATTTTTGGAAATCTTAATACTCTTTTAGTCACTATGAAAGGTTTGCCATTATCTTATTTTAAAGACATGCAAGAAGATAAAAAACCAGTTTTTGAATCTTATCATACTTTAATTTTAAATTTAAAAATCGCTAAAGAGTTAATTGAAAACATTTCACCAAATAAAAAAATAATGGAAGAATTAGCTAATGATGGATATACCACTGCTACAGATTTTGCAGACTATCTTGTTAAAAAAGGTTTAAGTTTTAGAGATGCACATGTTAAATCAGCAAAATTAGTTAATATTGCTGAAAAGAAAAATATTTCACTTGATAAATTAAATTTTAGTGAAATAAAAAAAATTCACCCTTTAGCAAAAGAGGACGCATTAAATATACTTAAAATTAAAAATTCAGTTGCTTCAAAAAAATCTTATGGTGGAACTTCATATAAAAATGTAGTTAAAATGTTAAAAAAGCTAAAAAAGGAATTTAAATGAAAAAAACTATATTTTTAATTATAATAACAATTTTATTCTTTGCCAGTTGTGGAAAAAAAGGGCCACCAGTGTATGAAGAAAAATCAAATATTATTATTCAACAATCCTAAATTATTCAAATGGATACCTTAAATATTAGAAACAAAAATCTTTATTTAAATGATGTTAAACTTGAAAAAATTTTAAAAGGTAAACAAACACCAATATACATTTATTCAGTAGATCAAATCAAAAAAAATATTAAAGAGATACAAACATCATTTAAAAAAGCCCAACCTTTGATTTGTTTTGCCATTAAAGCGAACTCTAATATCAATATATTAAAGGTGTTAAAAAAAAAGAATATTGGCGCTGATGTAGTTTCAATGGGAGAATTAAAATTAGCATTAAAGGCTGGCATAAAACCAAATAAAATTGTTTTTTCAGGTGTAGGTAAAACTGAACAAGAAATTAAGTTTGCTATTCAAAAAGAAATTTTATCAATTAATGCAGAGTCAAGTAACGAGATAGAATTAATAAATAAAATTTCTGGAAAATTAAAAAAACAAACAAATATCGGTATAAGATTAAATCCTAATATTGTTGCCAAAACCAATAAAAAAATAACAACTGGTAATAAAACGAATAAATTTGGAGTTACTATAGAAAATTTTTATAATATAATTACAAACAAAGAAAAATTCGAAAATTTAAACATACATTTACTAAGCGTACATATAGGTAGTCAAATAAAAGATATTTTAGCTTATAAAAAAGTTATAAAACTAATTGACAATATTTTAATTAAATTGAAAGAAAAAAAACATAGTATTAGTTATATAGATCTCGGTGGCGGTATGAGTATTCCATATTTTAAGAAAGACAGTAAGTTTAATTTTAAAAAATTTGGCATTGAAGTTGACAAATTTTTTAAAAAACACCAAAAAAAAATTATTTTTGAAATTGGAAGGTATCTTACCGGCAATTGTGGTATTATTATATCGAAAATTATATATATCAAAAAAATTAATGATAGGTTTTTTGTAATTTTAGATGCTGGCATGAATGACATGGCCAGGTCTGCTATATACGAGTCATTTCATGAAATAATACCATTAAAAAAAAATAGAAAAAAATTTGTTAAAAAAATTGAGTTTGTTGGCCCTATTTGTGAAAGCAGTGATACTTTTGGAATATATAACAATTACTTTTTACTCAATGAAGGTGAGTATGTTTGTATAACAAACTGCGGTGCTTATGGACGGACATTAAGTTCAAACTATAATATGAGACCTTTGATAGAAGAGATAATTATTGATAAAAACAAGTATAGAACTGTCAGGCAAAGGCAAAAAATTGAAGATTTAATTTAAAGTGATTTTTGTAAAGTCATTAGTCTATAATATTTTAATATATCTTGGAATAATTATATGTTGTTTGATTGGTATACCTCTACTAATTTTACCTTCATTTTTTTTAAGACGGCTAAGTGCTTTACTGGGATGGTATTTTATATTCATAACTAAAAATGTTTTAAATACAACCGTAAATATTTCTGGTTTAGAAAATCTAAATAAAGCTGATAAATTTTTTATAGCCTCTGCTCATCAATCTATGTTCGAAACATTTGTTTATAATTACATAGTGCCTAATGGATTTTTCATTTTAAAAAAAGAGCTTATGAGTATACCAATTTTTAATTTATTTCTAAAAAAACTAAACTGTGTTCCAATTAATCGTGGTAAAATAACAAAAAAAAATCTAAATTTTTCAGATCATATATTTAAAAATATATCTGAAGGAAAAATCTTAATTATTTTTCCACAAGGTACTCGTGTTCCTTGTAATGAGAAATATCCATTAAAAAAAGGCGTTACCAGAATTTATAAAAATTTGAAAATTGGATGTTTGCCTGTGAAACTTAATACAGGTAATTTCTGGCCAAAAAACAGTTTTATCAAATATCCTGGGGAAATAAATTTTGTATTTAGAGAATTTATTGAACCAAATTTGTCTAAAGAGAAATTTTTAGAAAAACTAGAAAATTCAATATATAATTAAAATTTATCTAATCCAGCCTCTATAATTTTTTCTCTTATTTCTTTAGTTTTTTTAAATTTTTCAAATAAAAACTTTCCGTTATCACTTTTTATCGCATCTAATGTTTCTTTTATATCTCTATTAAATTTTTCTATTAAAGCAATTATTTCTTCTTTATTACTTAACATAATATCTCGCCACATGGTTGGGTCAGATGATGCGATTCTTGTAAAATCTCTAAACCCACTAGCACTAAATTTAATAACTTCGGACTTTATATTTTCTTCTAATCCACTTGCTGTTCCTACAATATTATATGCTATTAAATGTGGTATATGACTTGTTATAGCCATAATCGAGTCATGGTCTTTTGATTTCATTGTGACAGTTTTTGAACCAAATGATGCCCAAACAGAATTAACAAAATTAATATTTTCGTCATCACATAATTTGCAATATGTAGAGATAAACCATCTATCTTTAAATAGATCTTTGAATCCATTTTCCGGTCCACTTTTCTCAGTTCCAGCAATCGGATGTCCTGGTACAAATACTTTATTTACTAAAATTTTTTCTGCTAAATCTATAACTTTACATTTCGATGATCCAACGTCAGTAATTATACTATTTGACAATATTAAAGTATTAAGTTTTTTAAATATATTTTCATATGCACTTATAGGTGTGCAAATAAAAACTAAATCTGAACCCTCAATTTTACTATCTACTTTTTCGCTAAAACTATTTCCCAGTTTATTTAATTTGCCTTTTTCAAGGTTCGAAATTGATTTATCAATAATATTTATTTCAATGTTTGATTCAAGGGCTCTATAAGCTCTTGCAATAGAAGAACCTATCAAACCAATGCCTATTATGGATATCTTTTTTGTCAAAAAAATTCCTCCAAGACATCTAAGAATTTTTTATTTTCTTCCTCATTTCCTATTGTTAATCTAAGTGAGTTTTTAATATTATATGAGTGCATATTTCTCAATAATATTTTTCTTTCCATAAATATTTTAAATGCTTCTTCAGAATTATACTTAGCAAAATCAAAATTTAATAAAAAAAAATTAGCTACTGGTTTATTAGTAAAAATATTTTTTTCTTTTATTTTTTTAAATAAAATTTCTTTCCATTTTTCGTTATGCTCAATATTTCTTTTTATCCAAAAGTCATCTTCTAAAGCTGCACAACCTGCTTTTTCTGCAATACCAGAAATATTGAAAGGCGGTCTAAATAAATTTATAACTTCTATTATTTCCTTGGGACCAAATCCCCATCCAATTCTTAGATTTGCTAATCCAAATATTTTTGAAAAAGTACGGCAAATAATTGTGTTATTGGTGTTGGGAAAAATTTCTAATCCACTTTTATAATCATTGTTTGTAACATATTCAGAATATGCGTCATCGACCATTAGTAAAATATGTTCTGGTAAATTATTTCTTAATCTTATTAATTGTTCTGAATCTATATACGTTCCTGTAGGATTGTTTGGATTAGCTATAAATACAATTTTTGTTTTAGTAGAAACTAATTTTATAGTCTCATCAACCGAGAATTTATCATCTACATTTTTAGAAAATTTTACAACAGCCCCATTCAGCTGTGAATAAATTCTGTACATTAGAAAAGATTGTTCGGCAACTATTACTTCATCATTTTTTGACAAAAAACTTTGACATGCTAAGCTAATAATTTCATCCGATCCTGCGCCAATAATAATTTGATCAATGTTGAGATTGAACTTTTTTGAAATTACTTTTTTTAATGTTTCATTACTACCGTCAGGATACTTTTTTAAGTCAACATTTGACTTAAAAATATCCAATACCTTAGGAGATGGGCCCAGAGCAGATTCATTAGCGGATAATTTTATAGGATCTTTTACTTTTCGGATTTTAGACAATCCTGCAGTATATAAATCAATATTTGGTAATTTAGGCTTTGGTGCACTCATTTTGGGAATTCATACAATACTTCTTAAATACAATCAAAAAAAGTTCATAGTTTGACAAAGAAATGCGCTTTTAGTACAAAATCACACCGCCGATTTGCCGAATTGCGGGCGATAACAGCTAAAGAGGAAATCGCATAGCGATTTGAAGATATGAATATAGATTATAGTAAAGTAAACAAAATTACGATCAATAAATCTCTTAAATTGGATTGTGGTAGCGTTCTTGAGAAATTTGATGTTGCTTATGAAACATATGGACAATTAGATGACTCTAAATCTAATGCAATTTTAGTTTTTCACGCTTTGTCCGGAGATCAATTTGTAACCGGCACAAATAAAGTTACTGGGAAAAATGGATGGTGGAATAGTGTTGTTGGTCCAAATTTATCGATTGATACAAATAAATATTATGTTATCTGCGCAAATGTACTTGGTGGATGTATGGGTAGTACTGGACCTAAAGAAATAAATCCTAAAACTAATGAACCTTATGGCTTAACATTTCCCGTCATCACTATCAGAGATATGGTTAGTGCTCAGGTTCACCTTTTAGATTTTTTGGGTATTAAAAAAACACTTTCTGTACTTGGTGGATCTATGGGTGGCATGCAGGCTCTACAATTTTGTTCACTTTTTCCTAATCGAACTTTCTCTGCTGTTCCAATAGCATGTGCAGCAAGTCATTCTGCTCAAAATATAGCTTTTAATGAACTGGCAAGACAAGCCATCATGGCTGATCCTAACTGGGACTCGGGAAATTATTTTTTGAATGGAAAGACACCGAGAAACGGTCTTGCTGTAGCTAGGATGGCTGGTCACATAAGTTATTTATCTGAACAGGGTTTACAAAATAAATTTGGGAGGAGATTACAAGAAGGAGAAGGTCTTAATTTTTCTTTTGATGCTGATTTTCAAGTTGAAAGTTATTTAAAGTACCAAGGTTATGCATTTGTCGATCGTTTTGATGCTAACTCATACTTATACATTACAAGAGCGATGGACTATTTTGATTTATATAAACTAAATAATGGTGATTTGTCAAAGGCATTCAAAGATACAAAAGTAAAATTTTGTATTATTTCTTTTTCAACCGATTGGCTGTACCCTACAGAAGAAAGTAAGAAAATAGTTATTGCTCTTAACTCAATTGGTGCACAGGTAAGTTTTGTCAATATCATTACAAATAATGGTCATGATTCATTTCTTGTTGAGGAACCAGAGTTTTTTCAGACCCTAAAAGGTTTTTTAGATTCAACCTATGAGGATTTTAAAAATGAAAATTCAAGATGATGTATTAGCTGGTTTAATTGATATAAATTCAAGAATACTTGACGTTGGTTGTGGTGACGGAAATTTATTGCTTTACCTAAAAAAAAGTAAAAGGATAGATGGTCGTGGACTAGAAATAAATCAGAAGTATGTGCAAGAATGTTTAGGAAAAGGTTTGGCTGTAATTGAAGGAGATGCAGAAAAAGATCTGATTAACTATCCTAACAGATCTTTTGATGTAGCAATCCTCAATCAAGCTATTCAACAATTTTACGAACCTCGAAAAGTGTTAAACGAACTACTAAGGATAGCTCAAAAAGCAATTATAACCATACCTAACTTTGGATATTGGAAAGTACGTCTAAATTTACTCTTCAAAGGCACAATGCCAGTAACAAAGACTTTGCCACATTCTTGGTATAACACACCTAATTTACATATGAGTTCAATCAAAGATTTTTATCATTTATGTAACCTAGATAACATTAAAGTTATTAAATCAATTTCAATTTCATCAAATAAAATGAGTGATATTACATCAAATAATTTAGAAATTAAAAATCTTGTTTCTGAATTAGGTGTTTTTGTTTTAAGTAAGTAAATTAATTTTTTTTGATTACGCCTGTTACTGAATATTTTTTTAATTCTATTTGACTAGTTATTTTTTGATATATTTTTTTCTTAGCAATACATAAATAAACACCATTAAAATATTTAAAAAAAAAGGATCCAAATTTATCTATTAAATCTTTATATTTTTTTATAAAAAATAAATCTTTATTAGGAAAATATACTAAACGTTCGATTAATTGTACCTCAAAAAAACTGTTATTTAATAAATCAATAATCTGTCTGTTTGAAAAACCATTTCCTGATGAAAATGGACTTTTATCAGATAAATACCAAGATGATTTTTTATTTGGAAGAATTAGATATATTTTACCTTCTGGTGCTAGTGTTCTCCAAATTTCTCTTAAACATAACTTTATATTACAAGCGTTTTCAAGATAATGAATCTGAAAAATATGATCAAAATACGAATCTTGGAATGGAATTCTATCTTCATCAATAAGTAATTTATTAATTTTAAAATTATTCTCACCTGAAATACCCATCTTTTTAGAATAACAAAATGATAATGAGCAATTATATTTTTTTAGAAAATTTAAATAAGGTAAAGAGTAACCAAAACACCCTAAATTTTGATTATTATATAAATGGCAATAATTTTTTAATTTCAACTCAATATGATATGTTAATAAATTTCCAATAGAACTATTATAAAAATTCTGATAGTTTAAAAAATCCAAATACATTATGAGCTTATTAAATGTTAAATTAATTAAATGCCTTTCAGACAATTATTCATACATTATTTTTAATCCTATTACAAAAAAGGCAATAATTGTGGATCCTGCAGAAGCACAACCATTGATGGATGCAATTTTTAAATTAAATTTAGATCTGGAATATATATTAATTACACATCATCATAATGATCATGTTGGAGGAAATATAGAACTAAAAAATAAATTTAATTGCAAAATTGTAGGATTTGCCGATGATTCTAATAGAATACCTGGTATAGACATAAGGCTTCAAGATAAAGAAATATTTAATTTTGAAAAAGAAAATATTCAATTAAATTTCGCTCCTGGTCATACAAGTGGACATATTTTTTATTATTTTAAGAAAAATAAATACGCATTTGTAGGTGATGTAGTTTTCACATTAGGATGTGGCCGTATCTTTGAAGGAACCACTAATGAGATGTATAAATCTATTATGAAAATTAAGTCACTGCCCGATGACGTAGAAATTTTTTGCGGTCATGAATATACAGCAAATAATTTAAAATTTTGTCTAGAATATGATAAAAGCAATGATCGCCTAATGAAGAGGGCTAAACAAATTGAAGCCTTACTTAATAAAAACTTACCAACCGTTCCAACAACCGTTTTAAATGAGAAACAAACTAATATTTTTTTTAGATGTAATGATAAAACTATTTCCCACAAACTTGATTTAGTAGGACAATCACCAGAAAAAGTATTTGAGAAATTAAGGCAATTAAAGGATAATTTCTAACTTAATATTTACTCTCTTTCTTGACATAGTTAGATCGCTAGTTATATTGCGCGAGAATAAAATTATGACTTTCGCAGTAATCAACACAGGTGGTAAGCAATACAAAGTAAGCACTAATGATAAATTGAGAATCGAGAAACTTTCTGATCAAGTAGGTAAAGCTGTAGAGTTTAATCAAGTACTTTTGATTAATGACAACCAAAATATGGAGTTAGGATCTCCTTTAATAGATGGAGCTAAAGTAGAAGCAAAAATTGTCAAACAAACAAAAAATAAGACAATTTTAATTTTTAAAAAAAGAAGAAGGCATAATTCAAGAAGAAAAAATGGTCATAGACAAAAAGTAAGCGTTGTTCAAATAACTAAGATTTTTGGTAAAGGTGGAAAACTTTTGTCTGAGGTGAACAAAACAGAGAATAAAAAGGTAAAAACTACTATTAAAAAGAAAACGTAGTGATATAATTAAGTATGGCAACTAAGAAAGCTGGTGGATCGTCAAAAAATGGAAGAGATAGCGAAGGCCGTAGATTAGGTGTAAAAAAATTTGGTGGTCAAAAGGTAATTCCTGGCAATATTATATGCAGACAGAGAGGCACAAAAATGTACCCTGGTCAAAACGTGGGTATGGGAAGAGACCATACTATCTTTTCTAAAATCGAAGGTAAAGTTAAGTTTCAAAAGAAAAAGTTTGGTAAAACTTTCATATCTGTAGTTCCTCACTAATTTTAATTAAAACTTAGTCTTAAACTAATCTATAATTTAAATTATGAAATTTTTAGATCAAGCAAAAATTACAATTAAAGCTGGTGATGGAGGAAATGGTTGCTGTAGTTTTAGAAGGGAAAAATTTATTGAATTTGGTGGCCCAAATGGTGGTGATGGTGGGCACGGGGGTTCGGTAATATTATTGGCTGTGAATAGTCTAAATACATTAATAGATTATAGATTTATGCAACATTTTAAAGCTGCCAGAGGTGAAAATGGAAAAGGAAATAATAAAACAGGTGCGTCTGGTAAAGATTTAATTCTTAGAGTGCCTGTTGGAACACAAATATATGCTGAAGATAAAAAAACACTTATTTTTGATTTGACCAAAAATGGTGAGCAAATTCAAATCGCAAATGGTGGCAAGGGTGGCCTTGGAAATACAAGATTTAAAAGTTCAACTAATCAAGCGCCGAGAAAAACTACCAATGGATCAAAAGGTGAGGAATTTGAGATATGGTTAGAATTAAAAATTATTGCTGATATTGGGCTGGTAGGATTTCCAAATTCGGGAAAATCTAGCTTCTTATCTGTTACCACAAGAGCTAAACCTAAAATAGCTGATTATCCATTCACAACTATCAATCCAAATTTAGGTGTTCTGAATATCGATAACAAAGAAATAGTAATAGCAGATATTCCAGGATTAATCAGAGGAGCACATCGCGGAGTAGGTTTAGGTGATAAATTTCTTAAACATATCGAAAGATGTAATAGTATACTACATTTAATAGATATAAATGAGGATAAGTTATTCAACCGTTATAATATTATCAGAGAAGAATTAAAAAAATATAGTCCGAAACTCATAAACAAAAGGGAAATTGTAGTCTTTAATAAAATAGATTTATTAGATCAAAATCAGATTTGTATAAAAATCAGAGAATTTAGAAAGAATTTTAAAAAAGAATTTTTTAAAATATCGATTTTAAAAAAGAGTAATATTAACGAATTATTAAGAGCATTAAAATGATATTAAATAAATCTAAAAGAATAGTAATTAAAATTGGATCATCATTACTGATAAGAAATAATAAAATTAATAGTACATGGGTTAATAAACTTTCTGATGATATATCTAAACTCTCAAAATATAAAATAGATATTATTATAGTAACCAGTGGTGCAATAGCTCTTGGGTGTAAGTATTTAAAAATTAATAGAAAAAACCTTAAGTTAAAAGAATATCAAGCAGTATCAGCTATTGGGCAAATTGAATTGATTAATCTATTTAAAAAATCCCTCTCAAAGAAAAAAATAAAAATTGGTCAAATTTTATTAACCCTTGAAGATACTGAAAGTAGACGTAGAGCATTAAACGCAAAAGATACGATTGAAAATATTTTTAAACTTAAAGGAATACCAATTGTAAATGAGAATGATACTACTGCTACAAACGAAATACGTTATGGCGATAATGATCGATTAGCAGCACGTGTTGCTCAAATTACATCTTCTGATACTCTAATAATGTTATCAGATGTTGATGGGCTTTATACTAAAGATCCAAAGAAATATAAAAATGTAAAACATATTAAGGAAGTTAGAACTATTACAGATAATATTATAAAAAGTGCATCTAAAAGTGTCACAAATTATGGCTCTGGTGGAATGATAACTAAAATTGATGCAGCAAAGATATGTATGGCCTCAGGTTGTAAAATGATTTTAACAAAAGGATCGGTGAATAATCCTATAAGTAAGTTAGAGAAAGTGGGATCTTATACAGTATTTATACCTAGTACTAATAGCTATAATGCAAAAAAAAAATGGATACTTAGTAGTATTAAAAATAAAGGATCAATTATAGTTGACGATGGAGCTGGCAATGCAGTAATAAAAGGTAAAAGTTTACTCTCAGTTGGTATCTATGAAGTTAATGGTAAATTTGAAAGAGGCGATACGGTCACTATCCTTGATAAATTTAATAATAAAATTGGTATTGGTGTAACATCTTATTCAAGTGATGAAATTATAAAAATCAAAGGTATAAAGAGTGATAACATTAAAGATAAATTAGGATATATATCCAGAGGTGAAGTAATACATATTGATAATATGGTTTTATATAAATGAGTAAATTAAACTATGTCTGTAATTTAGGAGCTAGGGCAAAAAAAGCATCCCAAGATTTATCTCTTTTAAACGAAAAAAAGAAAAATATGGTTTTAAAATCTTTTTATTTAAACATAAAAAAAAATACTAACAAAATTCTTAAAGCTAATAAAATAGATATAATTTCAAGTAAAAAAGATAAACTTAAAGAAAATTTAATTGATCGAAGTATGCTTAATGAAGAAAGAATAAAATTAATTCTTAACTCAATTGAAGAGGTAATCTCTTTCAAGGATCCAACACACAAAATTATTGCTAAGTGGAAACGTCCGAATAACTTAATTATAAATCGTGTAACAATTCCAATTGGTGTTTTGGGTGTTATATACGAAGCACGACCAAATGTTACTTCCGATGTATCAATATTGAGCTTCAAGTCTGGGAATTCAGCAATTCTTCGTGGAGGGAGAGAAGCTTTGCAATCTAACATTGCTATATCAAATCTATTTAGATCAAGTCTAAAAAAAAATAATGTGAACCAAGATTGTATACAACTAGTTAATGATACCGATCGAAAAATCGTTGATCTGATGTTATCGAAAATGACAAATTATATTGATATTATCATACCCAGAGGAGGTAAAGGTCTTGTTAAAAAAGTATTAGACTTATCTAAAGTTCCTACAATTGGTCATCTTGAGGGGTTGTGCCATGTTTATCTAGATAATCAGTATAATTATAGTTCAGCAGAAAGATTAATTGTTAACTCTAAACTCAGAAGAACAAGTATCTGTGGCGCAGCTGAAACATTGTTAATTCATAAATCTGTCAAAAAAAATGATATATATAAAATTTTAAAAAAACTAAGTACTAAAGGTTGCAGAATTATAGCAGATAAAAAGACAAAAAAAATATTCGCAAAATCAACATTAGCTAAAGAAAATGATTGGACAACAGAATATTTAGACTCTAAGATTTCGGTTAAGATGGTCAATAATTTAAATGAAGCTATAAACCATATTAAAAAATATGGCACCAATCATACCGAATGTATTATTTCAAAAAATAAAAAAAATATAAAAATATTTGAAAAAAATATTGGAAGTTCAATTGTAATGACTAACGCGTCAACCCAGTTTGCAGACGGTTATGAATTTGGTTTAGGATCCGAGGTTGGAATATCTACAAACAAAATGCACCCACGGGGACCTGTAGGGTTAGAACAATTAGTAACATACAAATATATTGTTAACGGTAATGGTCAAGTACGTCCTTGAAACAATCACAAAAAATAGAATAGGTATATTCAGCGGGTCATTTGACCCACCGCACTTAGGTCACATACATATTTCAAAATTAATTATAAATAAATTAAAATTAGAAAAATTAATATGGTCAGTTACAAAAAAAAATCCTTTGTTCAAAAAAAAATATCTCAATTCATACAAACAGAGAATAGATTTTTCTATAAAGATAACACAAAACATCAAAAAAATATTTGTCAGTAAAATTGATAAAAAATATTCTTTCCAGTTAATTAGTTTTTTTAAAAAAAAATATAAAAATAAAAGATTATTTTTTTTAATTGGAGGTGATAATGTAAAAAATTTTCATAAATGGAAGAATTTTAATACTATAATTAATACTAGCACATTAGTTATTGTGAGCAGACCTGGTTATGAGAAAGAGTTTAAAAATTCTTTTTTTTACAAAAAATACTCAAAATTTTTGTTAAAAAACTGCAACATGTTAAGTATAATACCTGCAAAAAAATGGATTTATATAAATGATAAAGGTATAAATATATCTTCATCAATGATTAAAAATGTATCAAAAGAAAAATAGAAATTAATTTTGAATAAAAATATTGTAAACAAGGTTCATAAGATACTCGATGACAACAAAGCTCAAAATATAGTAATCATTGATCTTAAAAATAAAAGCTCAATTGCTGACTATATGATCATAGCAAGTGGAACATCCTCACGACATATACAGGCTATATCAGAAATTACAGCACAAGAATTAAAATCTTATGGTTTAGATAATTGTAGAATTGAAGGTCACGAAAGTGATGATTGGAAGCTAATTGATGCAATAGATGTAATAATTCATATATTTCATCCAGAAAAAAGATCTTGCTACAATTTAGAAAAGATGTGGGAAGATGTACTGCCGAAACAACAAATTACTATCTAATGAAAATCGATATTCTTTGTGAGGGTCGACTTAATAAAGGATTAGAAAATGAGTTATGTGAAATGTATATTAAAAGAACGATTATGATAAGAAAGAGCGGTATTTCAAAAATAGAAATTAAGAAAATTTCAGATCATAGAAATTATAAAATCAAAAAAAATGAATTAACAAAAAATTTTATTTTGGACGAGCAAGGTGTTAATATAAGTTCAATAGAATTCTTCAAAAAAATAACAGTTTATAGTAATGAAAGTATCAAATTAATAAATTTTTTTATAGGTAAACCTAAGGGATACATGCAAAATACACACAAATTTGAAAAATTATCCCTTGGTAATATGACATTTTCGCATTCGCTGGCACGCGTAATTTTATGTGAACAAATTTACAGATGTGCTACTATGAAGGTAAATCATCCATATCATAAAGCTTAATGAAAAAAATATTATATAAATTATTTCTTACAATTATTTTAATCTTTAATTTTACTTTTTTTACCTTTGCAAATCCAAGTGATAAACTTTATGAAAAATTAGATTTATTTAGTGATGTTCTTAATACTCTAAAAAATGATTATGTTGACGATATCGAACAAAGCGAAGTAATTGATGCTGCTATTAATGGTATGCTACAATCCCTTGATCCATACTCATCTTACATGAGTCCTGAGACTTTTAAAAATATGAACAACGATACAAAAGGTGAGTTTGGTGGTTTGGGTATAGAAATAACTATGGAGAATGGTTTAGTAAAAATTATTACTCCAATCGACGGAACTCCAGCTGATAAAGTCGGAATTTTACCAGGAGACTTTATTGTTAAAATAAGTAATAAACAAGTTAAAGGAATGAGCCTTTTGGATGCAGTAAAATTAATGCGAGGCAAAGTAGGTACAAGTATCGAAATAACAATTAGAAGGCCAAATATTGATAATGAAATAAAGTTTAAGATAACAAGAGCAATCATTAAAATTAGAGAAGTTTCTGCTGAATTAAAGGATAATGTAGCTTATATCAGATTACGTGCTTTTAATGAACAGAGTCATAATCAACTGCTTAAGCAATTAGATAAGATATCAAATAATGTAGAAGGATATATCTTAGATTTAAGAAATAATCCTGGGGGACTTTTATCCCAGGCTATAAAAATTACTGAAACTTTTCTTGATGGAGGAGAAATTGTATCTACGAAAGGTAGAAATAAAAGCGATATAAAAATATTTAATGCGCGGAAAGGAGATAAAATTAATAATAAACCATTAATAATTTTAATTAATCAAGGTTCAGCCTCTGCATCAGAAATTGTATCTGGCGCATTAAAGGATCATAAGAGGGCAATTTTGATTGGTGAAAAAAGTTTTGGCAAAGGATCTGTGCAATCAATTATACCACTCAGGAATAAAGGAGGGTTAAGACTAACTACAGCAAAATATTACCTACCATCTGGAGAGTCTATACATGAAAAAGGTGTTGAACCTGATATTAATGTGAAAAAAAATAAGGATGATTTTAAAATAAATACAAAGACAGACAATCAATTAAATTATGCAATCAAACTCCTAAAAGCGTCATGAAGAATTTTAAAAATTTACCTTATCGAAAAGGTGTTGGAATGATGGTGTTTAATGATCAAAAAAAAATTTTTGTTGGAAAAAGAATAGATAATGAAAAGGCATGGCAAATGCCGCAAGGTGGAGTAGATGAGAATGAAAATTTTGAGATTGCTGCTAAGAGAGAGCTTTTTGAAGAAACAGGAATCCAATCTATTAGAATCATAAAAAAATCAGATAATGAGTATGTTTATGATTTGCCAAAATATTTACTAGGCAAGATTTGGAAAGGGAAATACAAAGGTCAAAAGCAAAAATGGTTTCTAATGAAATTTTTAGGTCCAAATAATGAAATAAATATTAATCAGAAAAATCCAGAATTTAAAGAATGGAAATGGGTTGATATAAAAATACTTCCAGATTTGATTGTTTCATTTAAAAAAGATTTATATGTGTCGATTATTAAAGAGTTTTCTGGATCTATTTGACTTGTAGTGCTTTTAACTCATCTAATAGAGTAAAGGACAAAAAAATATCTTTATCACTTGAATTTATTTTTTCAGTTTTTTTTTTAGCTCTATCTGACAACTCTTTAATTTTCTTATCTGACAAATCTTCAAGGCTGTAAATCTCCTGACATAATATACTTAAAAAATTACTTTTAAAATCAACAACACCACCTGTAGTGAAAAAATATTGATTCTCTTTTTCTCCAATTTTTATCATCCCAGGTTTTAAAAAAGTAATGATCGGTAAATGGTCATCTAATACACCCATTTGACCTTCTATTGCGGGAATTGTTACCATTGGAATGTTTTTTTTAGTGAAAAAAATTTTTTCTGGCGTTATTATATCAACTTGCATTTTTACGCTGCATCTTTAGCCATTTTTTCTGCTTTTTCGATGGCCTCTTCAATAGTACCTACCATGTAAAAAGCTGCTTCTGGTAAGTGATCATATTCACCTTTGCAAATTGCATCAAAACCTTTAATGGTCGCTTCTAATTTTACTAATTTACCAGCTGATCCTGTAAACACTTCAGCCACAAAAAAAGGTTGTGATAAAAATCTCTGTATTTTTCTAGCCCTAGAGACTACAAGTTTATCCTCTTCAGATAATTCGTCCATCCCTAAAATTGCAATAATATCTTGTAATGATTTATATGTTTGTAATATTCTTTGAACTTCTCTAGCAACTCTATAATGCTCTTCTCCTACAATTCTTGGGTCTAGAATTCTTGAAGTAGAGTCTAAAGGATCAACTGCCGGGTAAATTCCTAATTCGGCAATCTGCCTTGAAAGAACTGTTGTTGCATCTAAATGCGAAAATGACGTAGCTGGAGCTGGATCTGTTAAATCATCAGCTGGTACATAAATTGCTTGAACAGATGTAATTGATCCTTTGGTTGTTGTTGTGATCCTCTCTTGTAAATTACCCATGTCAGTTGCTAACGTTGGTTGATATCCAACTGCTGAAGGAATTCTTCCTAATAAAGCAGAAACTTCTGATCCAGCTTGTGTAAATCTAAAAATGTTATCTACAAAAAATAATACATCTTGACCTTCTTTATCTCTAAAGTATTCAGCTACGGTTAGTCCTGTCAATGCTACTCTCGCTCTTGCTCCTGGTGGTTCATTCATTTGTCCATAAACTAAAGCTGCTTTAGACCCTTCTCCATTAGTCTTTATTACACCAGACTCAATCATTTCATGATAAAGATCGTTGCCTTCTCTCGTTCTTTCTCCAACGCCTGCGAAGACAGAATATCCTCCGTGAGCTTTTGCAACATTATTAATTAACTCCATAATTAATACTGTTTTTCCAACCCCAGCACCACCGAATAAACCAATCTTTCCACCCTTTGCATAAGGTGCCAAAAGATCAACGACTTTTATACCAGTAACTAATACTTCAGTCTCTGTTGATTGTTCAACAAACTCTGGTGCCTGTCTGTGTATCGGCCATCTATCTTTTGTAATTACATCTCCTTTTTGATCGATACTTTCACCAATAACATTTATTATTCTCCCTAATGTTTCTGGCCCAACAGGAACTTTAATAGCATCACCAGTGTCTGTAACTTTATCACCTCTCTTCAACCCTTCAGTTGTATCCATTGAAATTGTTCTCACAGTTCCCTCTCCAAGATGTTGAGCTACTTCCAAGACCAATTTACTTCCATTATTATCACATTCTAGTGCAGAATTAATTTCAGGTAAATGACCATCAAATTTCACGTCGACTACCGCACCTATAACTTGAGTAATTGTTCCAAATTTATTTTGCATTTTTATTTCCTTCCTTTGTTATAATGACTCTGCGCCAGAGATGATTTCAATTAACTCTTTTGTTATAACGGCTTGTCTACTTCTATTATAATTTATTGTTAATTTATCGATCAAATCACCAGCATTTCTGGTTGCATTATCCATTGCTGACATTCTAGACCCTTGTTCACTTGCTGCATTTTCTAAAAATGCTTTATAAATTTGAGTAGTAATATTCTGAGGCAATAAATATTCCAATATTTCTGTTTCATCTGGCTCAAACTCATATTGTTCTTTAATTTGTTCATCATCATTATTTTGCTCTAAACCCTCAACAGGAATTATTTGTTGAGCTTGTGGTTCTTGAGAAATTACAGACTTAAACTTATTATAAAAAATTGTACAAACATCAAACTCATCTTTATAATACATATCAATAACTTGACTGGTCAATTCAGATGCTTCATTTATAGAAATATTTTTTATGTTTTTATAGGATATTTTCTTAATTATATAATCTTTATAAATTCTTTTAAGCTGATCATTTCCTTTAGATCCGACAGTAATAATTTTTAATTTTTTATTAGAATTTATTATTTCGTCAAAATATTCCTTTGATTTTTTTACAATGTTTGTATTAAAACCTCCACAAAGTCCTCTGTCAGCAGTCATCACAATACACAAAATTGTATCACCTTTACCTGTGCCAACTAACAACTTAGGTGCTGAGGTATTTTCTGTAATATTTTTTTTAAGATTATTTACAATTCGTTTCATTTTGTCAGAATAAGCTCTACCTTTTTCAGCGTTTTCTTGTGCTTTTCTTAACTTCGCTGCTGCAACCATCTTCATTGCTTTAGTGATTTTTTGAGTTGATTTAACACTAGTAATACGATTACGAAGATCTTTTAAACTTGGCATTTTACTTTAAAAAATCTCCTTTAAAATTAATTATAAAATTTTTTAATTTTTCCTCATTTTTTTCATCTAATTTTCCAGTTTTTGCTATACCTTCTAAGATCTCGGGTGCTTGGGATTTTACTGAACCTAACAACTGATCTTCAAAACTCTTTATTTTTGAATTTTCAATATCATCAAGAAATCCTTTTACACCAGAAAAAATTGAAATTACTTGCTCCTCAACTTTTAAAGGAGAATATTGTCCTTGTTTCAACAACTCTGTTAATTTTGAACCTCTGTTTAATAGTTGCTGAGTTGAGGTATCTAAATCAGATCCGAATTGAGCAAAAGCTGCCATTTCCCTATACTGGGCAAGTTCTAATTTGATAGTACCGGCAACTTGTTTCATTGCTTTTATTTGAGCTGCTGAACCAACTCTTGAAACTGAAATACCTACATTGACAGCAGGTCTTACCCCTTGAAAAAATAATTCGGTTTCTAAGAAAATTTGACCGTCTGTGATTGATATTACATTAGTTGGAATATAGGCTGATACGTCACTCGCTTGTGTCTCAATAATAGGTAGTGCTGTAAGTGAACCACCTCCATTTTCATCGTTAAGTTTTGCTGCACGTTCTAATAATCTACTGTGTAAATAAAAAACATCTCCCGGAAAAGCCTCTCTTCCAGGTGGTCTTCTTAATAATAATGACATTTGTCTATATGCAACGGCTTGCTTAGATAAATCATCATAAACAATTAGACCATGCATTCCGTTATCTCTAAAAAATTCACCCATTGCGCATCCTGTGTATGGAGCTAAAAATTGAAGCGGAGCAGGATCAGAAGCAGTCGCAGCAACAACTATCGAATAATCCATTGCTCCAGCATCTTCTAAAGTTTTTACAATTTGTGCAACAGTAGATCTTTTTTGACCAATGGCTACGTAAACACAATATAATTTTTTTGTTTCATCTTTAGATTTATTGATTTCTTTCTGGTTTATTATAGTATCAATTGCAATTGCAGTTTTGCCAGTTTGCCTATCACCGATAATTAATTCTCTTTGACCTCTGCCAATAGGAATTAAGCTATCAATTGCTTTCAGACCTGTTTGCATAGGTTCATTAACTGATTTACGTGGAATAATACCAGGAGCTTTAACTTCTACTCTTTTTTTTTGTTTTGATGAAATTGGTCCCTTTCCGTCAATTGGGTTTCCTAATCCATCTACTACTCTTCCTAGAAGCTCTTTTCCAACAGGCGTATCTACAATTTCGCCTGTTCTTTTAACATTGTCACCTTCTTTAATATGTGAATCATCTCCAAAAATAACAACTCCAACATTATCTGTTTCTAGATTTAATGCCATACCTTTAGTTCCTTCGGAAAACTCAACCATTTCCCCAGCTTCTACATTGTCTAATCCATAAATTCTTGCGATACCATCTCCAACCGATAGTACCTGTCCCACTTCAGTAACTTCTGCTTCCTTACCAAAATTTTTTATCTGCTCTTTTATTACTTTCGTTATTTCTGATGGTTTTATATCCATTTTCTTCCCCTATAATTTATTTAAAAATTTTTTAAACTTAGTTTTAACTGTGTCATCTATCATTAAACTTCCTATTTGTATTTTTGCACCTGATATTAACTCTGGGTCATATATAAATTTTAAATTAATTTTTTTTTTAAGGATTTTATTTATCATATTTTTAATATCTTCAATTTTACTATCAGATATCTCCGTAGGCATAGAAACTAAAGCATTAATCTCACCTTTGAAATTTGATAAAATATTTTTAAAATCTTTGATTACTTTCTTTAAAAAAAAAATACGATTTTTTTCAATCAATATTATTAAAAAATTTGTTAGATGTTTATTAAAACCTATTTTCTGACTTAATGCTTCGACGATCATTAATCTATCGATTTTCTTTAATGTTGGATTAATAACAAAGTTTTTAAAATCCTTGGAATATTTTAATGCTTCATCTAAAAAATTCATATTTTCTTCAATTTTATCTAAAACTTTTTCCTCTTTAGCAACTTCAAATAAAGAGAGGGCATATCTACCAGCGGCGTCTGAAAAAATATGTGTATTTTGCGTCAATTTAATATCTTTATTGGCAGTTAATTACCATTGGGTGATAATCATATCAAGACAGATATATGGACAAGATGTCTTAATTTATACAAAATTTATTGGATCGACATCAATTTGTAGTTTTAAATTCATTGGTAACTGAGCATGTTGAAGTTTTTTTTTAATCAGAATTTGGGGAGTAACTTTAGGGTTGTATTTTATAAGTAAACGATACCTAAACATAGATTTAATTTTATATATTGAAGCACTGACTGGTCCATAAATTTGTACAAATTCATTTTTTGGTAAATATTGTTTCAAAATAATAGCAAATTTCTCAACTTGAAAACTGTTTTTGCCCGAAATAATAATAGATATAAATTTATAAAATGGGGGAAGATTTGATGTTTTTCTAAAATTAATTTCATTTTCATAAAAATTTTGTGAATTTAAATTTGCAAGAGATTTAAAAATATTATTTTGATCATCAAACGTCTGCAAAAAAATTTTTGATTTTTTATTAAAACGTCCTGCTCTACCTGTTAATTGATATAATAATTGGTAATTTTTTTCATATGCTCTAATATCACTTCCTAAAAAAGAACTGTCGCAATTAACAGCAACAATACAATTTAAGTTTTTAAAATTAAAACCCTTAGATATAATCTGAGTCGCCACTATAATTTTAGTTTTATTATCTTCTATATTTTTTAATTGCTGAGAAAATTTTTTATAATCTGTTAAATCGCTTGATAAGATATCTATTTTATATCCCTTAAATTTTATCTGAACTTCTTCATAAATTTTTTCTAAACCTACTCCATATAGCTTAAATTCACATTTTAAATTATCATTACATTCTCTTAAAAGTTTTGATGAATAATTACAATAATGACAGATAGCTATATTATTTTTCTTATGATAAACCAATCCGACAGAACATTTTGGACATTCTAACCTTTTCAGACATTTGTAACAAAATAAGAAAGTTGAATGACCCCTGCGGTTTATGAAAAATAAAACCTGTTCGCCTTTATCAAGATATTTTTGAACTCCGTTTATTACTTTGTCAGAAATAAAATTATTGTTTGATATGTTGTTTTTATCTAGTTTTATAGTTTCAATTTCTGGTATCTCAGATTTATTAAATCTATTTTTTAAGAAAAAATAATTATATTTTTTTTTTGTTGAGTTGTAAAAAGTCTCTACAGAAGGAGTTGCACTCACTAAAAAAACTGGAAACTTTTCTATAGAAGCCTGGAGTATTGCCATATCTCTTACATTGAACGATATACCATCTTCTTGTTTATATGAATTATCATGCTCCTCATCAATTATGATAAGCCTTAAATTTTGATAAGGAAGAAATAAAGCTGATCTTGCTCCTAATATTAAATTTATTTTATTTTTAAAAACTCCTTTCCATATTTTTTTTTTATTTCTATCAGTAACACCTGAGTGCCAAATTGCTGGCTTATAATTAAAAAAAAACTTAAAACGTTCTGCTATCTGCTCGCTTAAACCTTTTTCAGGTAACAATACCAAAACCTGATGTCCATCAGTTAGAGCTTTTTTAATAATCTCAAAATATATATGTGTCTTTCCGGAACCAGGAATACCTTGTAACAGATTTGTTGAATGTAAATTAAAATCAATTTTTTTTTCTATATCTTTCAATATTAATTGCTGTTCTTTATTTAAAGATTTTTTTTGATTAATTTTTGGAATATATTCTTTAAATTCATTAATTTTTTTTAATCCTTTATTCAAACTTAAAAATCCTTTTTTGTATAAAAATAAATTTAAGATTAAACCTTTATTTATCAAATTATAATTTGCCATTTGTTCAATGAAATTTATTTTTTTTTGTTTAAAAATTGGAAAATCTATTACATTTTCAATTATTTTGATTTGAATTTTTTTCTTGAGAGGTTTGGAGTTTAGTTTCCATACTACGCCCATTAACTTTTTATTTCTAAAGGATACTAGTACAAAATTACCTATTTTAAGATTTTGATCCGTTTTATAAGTAAATGATTGATCAAAATTTAATGGTAATAAAACATCAACTAGCATAATACATCTTTATACTTATATAATTATAAATTTTTTTATGAAAATATACATTGACTCATCAGATATTAAAGAAATCAAAAATATTAATAAAACAAATATGGTGGATGGAATTACAACAAATCCATCGCTTATTGCAAAACAAAATAAAAATATAAAACTAATACTCAAAGAGATTTGTCAAGAAGTAAAAGGGCCAGTTAGTGCAGAGGTAGCAGCCATAAGTATTGATGATATGATTAAAGAGGCAAGAATATTAAAAAGAATTGCCAAAAATATAGTAATAAAACTACCTCTGACATTTGATGGTTTAAATGCATGCTCCATACTATCAAGAAAAGGTTATCAGACAAACGTAACTCTATGTTTTTCTGCATCACAAGCTTTGTTGGCAGCAAAAGCGGGAGCTACGTTTATATCTCCATTTATTGGTAGGTTAGATGATATTGGTGAAAACGGATCACAACTGATTTTCGATATCAAAAAAATGTTTGATAATTATAAAGAAATTAAAACTAAAATTTTAGCCGCCTCTATTAGAAGCGCTGAACATTTCTGTGAAGTTGCTAAAGCTGGTGCTGATATTGCAACAATTCCACCAAAATTATTTCATAATTTATATAAACATGATTTAACTGATAAAGGTTTGAAGGCTTTTTTAGACGACTGGCAAAATACTAATCAGAAAATTGAGTAGTTACATATGTATTGGTCTTTTATCAACCGCTAAAGCGGCTTCTTTTACAGCTTCTGTTAATGTTGGATGTGCATGACAAGTTCTTGCAATGTCCTCAGAACTTGCACCGAATTCCATAGCTAATGCCAATTCAGCAATCAGATTACCTGCATCAGGACCAACTATGTGAACACCGAGGACCTTATCATTTTTTTTATCTGCTAATATTTTAACAAATCCCTCAGCTACATCATTAACTTTGGCTTTTGAATTTGCCATAAAAGGAAATTTTCCAACATTATACTCAATCATACTTTTTTTTAGTTCTTCCTCAGACTTACCAACTGATGCTACTTCAGGATGAGTATAAACCACATTGGGAATTACATTGTAATTAACATGTCCAAATTTCCCAGATATTATTTCTGCGACAGCTATGCCTTCCTCTTCAGCTTTATGCGCTAACATCGGCCCTGCAACAACATCTCCAATTGCATAAATATTTTTTACATTGGTCTTGAAATGCTTATCAATTTTTATTCTACCCTTGCTGTCTTTTTCAACTTGTGCATTTTCTAATTTTAAACCAGATGTATTAGCTTTTCTCCCAATACAAACTAAAACAACATCAGCATTTATGTTTTGATTTGATCCATTTTTTTCAAATTCTACAATAGCTCCATCACTATTATTTCTAATAGCGTTAACTTTTGCAGATAAATGAAATTTCATACCTTGCTTTTTTAAAATTTTATAGAAACTTTCAGATACTTCTTTATCCATACCAGTTAGTACATGATCCAGATATTCTACAACTTCTACATCTGCTCCAAGTTTCATCCATGCAGAACCAAGTTCTAATCCAATAACTCCTCCACCAATTACAACCATTCTTTTAGGAACTTTTTTAAGATCTAGAGCTCCTGTTGATGATACAATTTTTTTTTCGTCAATATTAACATTTGGAAGCGTTGTTATTGATGAACCTGTCGCAATTATAATATGTTTTCCTTTAATATTATTTTCTGTGCCGTCAATATTTTTAATATTTACAGTATCTTTAGATAAAAAGCTCCCATGACCCTTAATGTATGTAACTTTGTTTTTTTTAAATAAAAACTCTATACCTTTAGTTAGACCATTTACAGTTTTTAACTTATGTTTCATCATTTTAGAAACATCTAAAGATAATTCTCCAGTTGATATACCTATCTTATCAAATTCATTATTTGCCTTATAGTACATTTCCGCAGAATGTAATAATGACTTTGATGGAATACATCCAACATTTAAACAAGTTCCTCCAAGTGATCCTCTTGACTCAATGCATACAGTCTTATGTCCTAATTGCGATGCCCTTATGGCACACACATACCCCCCAGGGCCACCACCAATAACTATTACATCAAAATTTTCAATCATAGATTTAAAAAAAGTCTTCGCGGATCTTCTAAAATTTCTTTTGCCCTCACTAAAAATGATACGGCTTCTTTACCGTCAATAATTCTGTGATCGTAAGACAAAGCTAAATACATCATAGGTCTGATCTCAATCTTTCCTTTTACAACAATAGGCCTTTGTATAATATTATGCATAGCCAACACCCCAGATTGTGGAGGATTTAATATTGGTGTAGAAAGCATAGATCCATAAATGCCACCATTTGTTAATGTAAATGTTCCTTCTTGCAGATCATCTATTGTCAATTGACCATCTCTCGCCTTAGAACCAAGCTTAATAATTTCATTTTCTATTTGTGCAAAAGACATTTCATCAGCATTTCTCACCACGGGTACTACTAAACCTTTATCCGTTCCTACAGCGACTCCAATATTATAATAATTCTTATAAACTATTTCTTCACCTTGTATTTCTGCATTTACTACTGGAAAAGTTTGCAGTGCATTTACACACGCCTTCACAAAAAAAGACATGAACCCAAGTTTAACATTGTAAACTTTTTCAAACTCTTCTTTATTATCTTTTCTTATTTGCATTATCATTGACATGTCAATTTCATTAAAAGTAGTTAGCATTGCAGCAGTATTCTGTGCCTCTTTTAATCTCTTTGCTATAGTTGACCTCAGCCTTGACATCTTTATTCTTTCCTCAGGTCCTGAATTTTCAAATTTTTTATCTCTTGCTGGACTAAGCCCCATTAAACCTATTAAATCACTTTTCAAAATTTGGCCTCTTTTTCCGCTTCCATGAATACTGGATATGTTTAAATTATTTTCAGCAATCACACGTTTAGCAGCAGGCGATGTCTCTATAGATTTCTTTTCAACATTTAGTTTTACAACTTTTGACTTGTCCTGAATGCCAAATTCCTTATCATCAAGTTTTTCTACATTTTCGATTTTTTTTTCAGTTTTTTGTACATTTACTTTTGCTTGCTCGCCAATTACTCCTAGCTTTGCGCCTACTTCAACTGAATCTCCTTGATTAATACTAATTTCAGCCAACACTCCACTTGATGGTGAAGTAACCTCGACGCTTACTTTATCTGTTTCTAATTCCACTAATGGTTCATCCTCGCTTACAGAATCACCAATATTTTTTAACCATTTTGCTACAGTGGCCTCCGTGACGGACTCTCCTAGTGTTGGGACTAATATTGGCGCGCTCATCAAAATGTAATAGCTTTTGTAACAATTTCTTCTTGTTGAGCAAGATGTTTTTTCAAATAACCTGTCGCAGGAGACGCAGAAGGTGATCTTCCGCTATAACTAATTTTTTTTGATTTAGCTTTAATTATTTCAAGAGTATAATTTATATATCTTTCTACATGATTCCAGCTTCCCATATTCTGTGGTTCCTCCTGACACCAGATAAATTTTTTGGCATTTGAAAATTTACTCAGATGTTTTGCTAAAGTTTTTGCTGGGAATGGATAAAGTTGCTCAATACGAATTAATTGAACTTTGTTAGCTTTAAGTTTTTCTCTTATATCAACTAAATCATAATAAATTTTTCCACTGCATAATACTACTCTCTCAATTTTTTTATCTTTCACTAATGATATCAAGTTATACTTAGCAAAATCAGCTTTATCTGACAGAACTCTGTGAAAAGAATTTTCTTTAGAAAAGTCTTCAATTTCAGATACACATCTCTTATGTCTTAATAATGATTTTGGAGTAAGAATTACTAAAGGTTTTCTAAAAGTTCTATGAATTTGTCTTCTTAAAGCATGAAAGTAATTTGCAGGTGTTGTGCAGTTTATTACTTGAATATTCTCCTGAGCACATGACTGTAAATACCTTTCAACTCTAGCCGAGGAGTGCTCGGGTCCTTGACCTTCATACCCATGTGGCAGTAACATAACTAAACCACTGGCTCGTGTCCATTTTTTCTCTCCGGAACATATAAATTGATCAAAAATTACTTGTGCACCGTTCGCAAAATCGCCAAATTGAGCTTCCCATAAAACCAAAGTGTCTGGATCAGTTAGTGAGTATCCATATTCAAACCCTAATACACCCATTTCAGATAACAAACTGTCGATAACTTCTACTTTACCTTGCTTTAAAGAAATATTTTTAATTGGAAAATATCTTTCACCTGTAACCTGATCATTTATACCAGCATGTCTATGACTAAATGTTCCTCTTACTGTATCTTGACCGACTAACCTAACACCGTAACCTTCTTCAGACAAACTAGCAAGTGCCAATGTTTCGGCAAGAGCCCAATCAATATTTTTTCCTGTTTTCAACATTTTTAGTCTATTCTCAAAAATTCTTGAAATAGTTTTATGAGGGTTAAAACTAGTTGGAATAGAGCATACTTTTTTTCCTACTTCATGAATTTTTTTTAAATCTATTCCCGTTAATCCTCTTCTATCCTGTCCAGTTTCAGAGGTAAATTTAGACCATACGCCCGTAAACCAATCATATTCATTTGATCTATAATTTTTAGATGCCTTAAACTCTTCGTCTAATTTTTTTTGATAATCTTCCTTCTGTTTTTTAAAATTATCTTTAGAAATGATTTCATCATCAATTAATTTTTTAGCATAGATATTTAAAGTACTCTCTTGTTTCTTAATTTTCTTGTACATAATAGGCTGGGTAAAAGATGGCTCATCTCCCTCATTATGACCGAATTTTCTATAACAAAAAATATCAATTACCACATCTCGTCTAAATTTTTGTCTATACTCTGTAGCTATTTTCGCACAATAAGTAACTGCTTCAGGGTCATCACCATTTACATGAAATATTGGAGCCTGAACCATTTTTGCTACTTCAGAGGGGTAAGGAGAAGATCTTGCAAACTCAGGTTGTGTTGTAAATCCAATTTGATTATTTATTATAATGTGAATTGTTCCACCAATATTATGACCAGTTAATCCAGACATTGCAAAACATTCAGCAACAATTCCTTGTCCTGCAAAAGCAGCATCACCATGAAGCAAAATTGGAATAACTTGATTTCTATTTTTATCGTTATGAAAATCTTGTTTTGCTCGCGCTTGTCCCAAAACAACAGGGTTAACTGCTTCTAGGTGAGATGGATTTGCGGTTAAACTTACATGTACTAAGTTTCCATCAAATTCTCTATTAGCTGAAGCACCTAAATGGTATTTAACATCACCAGAAACCCCACCACTTGCTATTCCAGGATCACCAGAAAATTCTTTAAAAATTTTTTTT
Organism: Pelagibacteraceae bacterium AG-470-E16; assembly: GCA_003209195.1. Lineage (GTDB taxonomy): Bacteria > Pseudomonadota > Alphaproteobacteria > Pelagibacterales > Pelagibacteraceae > HIMB114. Next base: position 140,353 of record QCSF01000001.1, read on the forward strand.
AATGGCTTCTGTATTACATTAGTTAAAATATTTAATCTTCCTCTATGTGGCATTCCAATTTTAACTTCTTTACAACCTAAAGCACCACCTTTTTTTATAATTTGTTCCATGGCTGGTATTAAAGACTCACATCCATCTAACCCAAATCTTTTTGTTCCAACAAATTTTTTTGCTAGATACTTCTCAAACTCGTCAGCCTCAATTAGACGATTTAAAATTGCTTTTTTTCCTTTTGCGGTAAACTGAATATCTTTATCTTTTCCTTCAATTCTTTGTTGTATCCAGCTTTTTTCATCTGGGTCAGTCATATGCATAAATTCAAATCCGATATTTGAGCAATAAGTACGATTTAAAATTAATAATATTTCCTCTAACGTTGCGCATTTTAATCCTAACACATTGTCTAAATAAATTTTTTTATTATAATCTTTATCAGTAAAACCATAAGATTTTGGATCTAACTCTGTGGCATAATTCTTTTTAATTAATTGTAGAGGATCTAAAGCAGCATTTAAATGGCCCCTAATTCTAAAAGCTCTTATCATCATGATAGCTCTTACAGAATCTTTTGTAGCATCTTCAATATCCTTATCGGAACTATATGGTTTCACATTTCTGATTTTTTCTCCTATTGAAAAATTTAATTCTTTAGGAAGAAACTTTTCATATGAATCTGGGTCTGAGATTGAAGATGATTTTAATTTTTTTGGTGACCATGATGGCTCAAATTTGTATTCATCAATTTCATTATTAATATTGATACCCTCAAAATAATTTTTCCAACTTTCAGGAATATCGCCGGGATCACGACAAAATTTTTCATACATTTCTTCTATATAAGATGAATTAGACTTGCTCAAAAAAGAAGTAGTTTGCAATATTTTATTTTTTTGCGAGGACATTATAATTTGTATTATATCAAGTATTTAATACTGATTTCAATGTTTTTCCGATATTAGCTGGAGACTGAGCAACTATTATACCACAGGATTGCATTATTTTTATTTTGTCATAGGCCCCACCTTTCCCTCCAGCTATAATTGCGCCAGCATGACCCATCCTTCTACCAGGTGGAGCAGTGATTCCTGCAATAAATCCAATGGTAGGTTTTTTTATAGAGCTATTTTTCAAAAACTCTGCCGCTTCCTCCTCAGCTGAACCTCCAATTTCACCAATCATTATGATCGCCTCAGTTTCCTCGTCTTTCAAGAATAAATCCAAACAATCAACAAAATTAGTACCGTTTATAGGATCACCACCAATCCCAATGCATGTAGATTGACCCAAACCTTCAGCTGAAGTTTGTGCTACCGCTTCATATGTAAGAGTGCCAGACCTTGAAACAATACCAATATTACCTTTTTTGTGTATGTGTCCAGGCATAATGCCTATTTTGCATTCATCTGGAGTGATAATACCAGGACAGTTCGGGCCGATTAATCTAGAAACAGAAGATTTTAATCGTTCTTTTACTTTAATCATATCTAATATAGGTATACCTTCGGTAATACATACTATAAGCGGAATATTTGAGTCTATCGCTTCTATTATAGCTGACGCAGCATACTTTGCTGGAACATAAATCATTGTAGCATTTGCACCCGTCTCTTCTATCGCATCCTTTACATTGTCAAAAACAGGTTTTCCTAAATGAATTTGACCACCCTTATTCGGCGTAACTCCAGCAACTAAATTTGTTCCATATGCTAAAGATTGTTCTGAATGAAAAGATCCATTTACTCCAGTAAAACCTTGGCAAATTAATTTTGTATTTTTATTAACTAAAACTGACATTTTATTTTATAGCTTCAACAATTTTTTTTGCTGCGTCATTTAAATCATCTGCAGATATTATTTTTAAACCTGAATTATCTAAAATTTGCTTTCCTAATTGAAAATTAGTACCAGCTAATCTTACAACTAATGGAACAGTTAAGCCTGTCTCTTTTGCGGCGGCAATAACACCTTCAGCAATAATGTCACATTTCATAATTCCTCCAAAAATATTTATTAATATTCCTTTCACATTTTTGTCAGACAAAATAATTTTAAAACCAGCAGTAACTTTTTCCTTTGAAGCGCCGCCACCAACATCTAAAAAATTTGCTGGCTCTGATCCATAAAGATTAATTATATCCATTGTAGCCATTGCTAATCCCGCCCCATTCACCATACACCCAATTTGACCATCTAATTTAATGTATGCCAGACCATATTTGCTTGCTTCAATTTCCATTGGATCCTCCTCATTTAAATCTCTCAATCCAAGAATTTCTGGCTGTCTGTACAATGCATTATCATCAAAATTAATTTTTGCATCCAAACAAATTACTTTTTTTGCTTTTGTTAAAATTAGTGGATTTATTTCAATTAAACTTGCATCAGTTTTAATTAATACTTGATATAAAGATTGAACAATTGTTTTTCCATCATCTAAAGAACTTCCTTGAAGATTAAAAGGCTTTAAAATATTTAACACATCTTTTTCTTTAACATTTTCCTCTAAATTAATTCTATGAGTAGCAATTTTATTTGGATATTTTATTGCCACTTCTTCTATATCCATTCCACCTTCAGCGCTCGATATAAATGCAATTTTTGAAGTCACCCTATCTACTAAACAAGATAAATAAAATTCTTTTTCTATTTCAGAGGCATCTTCTAAGTACAATCTTTTTATTTTTCTTCCACGAAAGTCGGTTTGATGGGTAACTAAAATTTTCCCGAATAGTTTTTCCGCTTCTCTTTTTAGTTCATCAAAATTACCCACGATTTTGATACCTCCAGCCTTGCCTCTTCCGCCAGCATGAATTTGTGCTTTTACTACAATTTTATCAGTAGTTATTTTTTTTGATGCATCTTCTAGTTCATCTAAACTATATATGACTACACCGTTTGGTACTGGGGCTCCGAATTTTTTTAGTATTTCTTTTGCCTGATGCTCGTGAATATTCACTTTTATATTAAAGAAGGATCAATATTTTTAGCTGCATCTAATAATTCATTAACTGCTGCAATTGAAATATTAAAATTCTTTTTCTCCTCATCGTCTAAGTCTAACTCTATTATTTTCTCAATACCATTAGATCCTATTACAGCAGGAACCCCAGCATAAAGATCATTTACACCATATTTATTATTTAAATAAACTGCACATGGAAGTATTTTTTTTTTATTTTTTATATATGACTCTGCCATATCAACAGCTGAGGCTGCGGGTGCATAAAATGCTGAGCCATTGCCCAGCAACTTTACAATTTCAGCCCCTCCTTTTCTTGTTCTACTAATTATACTATCTAGTCTTTCTCTAGATATTTTACCATTTTTAATAAAATCCGTTAAGTTTTTTCCATCAATTGTTGTGCGGTTTGGCACGGGTACCATCGTATCCCCATGTCCACCAAGAACAAAAGAGTCAATTTTTGTAATTGGAACTCGTAACTCTTTTGATAAAAATAATTTAAATCTTGACGTATCCAAAATACCCGCCATCCCCACAACTTTATTTTTTGGTAAACCAGAGTATTTTTGCAAAGCCATGACAATAACATCTAGTGGGTTTGTAATACAAATTACAAATGCATTTGGTGAGGATTTAGCAATTCCTTCTCCAACTTGTTTAATTATTTTTAAATTCGTGCCTAAAAGGTCATCTCTGGTCATTCCGGGTTTTCTTGGAATGCCTGCGGTTATTATGATTACATCTGAGTCTTTTGTATCATCATAATTACTCGTTCCTATAAAATTAACATCGAACCCTTCAACAGCAGAAGACTGAGCGATATCTAATGCTTTACCTTTTGCTATACCTTCCACCACGTCAAACATGACAACTTCTTTTACTAGTTCTTTTAAACCGATTAGATGAGCTAAAGTTCCTCCTATTTGACCAGAACCAATTAAAGAAATTTTTTTCATCCTCGCTATATATTTTAACAAACAGAAAAATCAAAGACTAAATTGAAGCATAAAAAGTGAACTTTTAAACAAATTTATCGATGCAAAACTATATTTAACATTCTCCTTAATGGTTCAGCGGCTCCCCAGAGTAACTGATCGCCAACTGTAAAAACATTGAGATAATCCTGACCAATATTTAGCTTTCTCACTCTGCCCACTGGTATAGTTAATGAACCGCTAACCGCTGCTGGACTCAAATTTTTAATCGTCTCTTCTTTTGTATTGGGAATTAACTTAGTCCACTCGCTTGTCTGATCAATAATAGATTTTATATCATCCAAAGGTATGTTTCTTTTTAATTTTATTGTCAATGCAGAACTATGTGAACGCATTGCTCCAATTCTAACACAAGTTCCATCAATCAGAACTTGTTTTTTATTTCCTAAAATTTTATTTGTCTCTACACATGCTTTCCATTCTTCTCTTGATTGACCGTTATCTAATTGTTCATCAATCCATGGTATTAAACTACCTGCTAAAGGAACACCAAAATAATCAATGGGAAATTCTTTTGAATTCATCATGTTACAAACTTTTTTATCAATATTAAGTATCTCAGATGATGGATCTTTTAAAAAATCAATAGAGCTATTGTAAAGTTTACCCATTTGATTAATCAACTCTCTCATATTTTTTGAACCACCACCAGATGCGGCTTGATAAGTCATAGAAGTTATCCAATCTACTAAATCATTTTTAAATAGACCACCAATACCCATCAACATACAGCTAATAGTGCAATTTGCTCCAATAAATTCTTTTGTTCCTTCTTTTAAAGAGTTTTCAATAATATCAATATTAATAGGATCTAAAACTATCGTACTCTTTTTCTCCATTCGTAAATATGACGCTGCATCAATCCAAAAACCCTTCCACCCATTATTCCTTAAATCTTTAAAAATTTTTTTTGTATAATCACTTCCCTGACAAGTTAAAATAACATCCATTTTTTTTAGTTCATCAATATTCAATGCGTCCTGTAAAATATTGGATCCTTTTCCAACGTTTAAACCAACTTTCCCAACTTGAGAGGTTGAAAAAAATATAGGTTCTTCAATTTTTTTAAAATCACCCTCCTCTAACATTCTATTAATTAGTACAGAACCAACCATACCTCTCCACCCAACAAAACCAACCCGTTTTACAGTCATAAATTAACTATAAATCAATTTTATATTAATTGTAAAATAAATTAGAGATATCTATTTCATTGTTGGCATAATGAATTCAGGATTATCCTTAATTCCAGAGGGCCATCTTGACGTTATAGTTTTTAATTTAGTATAAAATCTAACTCCTTCAAGTCCATGCATATGGTGATCACCAAAAAGTGAACGTTTCCAGCCACCAAAACTATGAAATGCCATAGGTACTGGTATTGGTATATTTACTCCGACCATCCCAACTTTAATTTTATTTGTAAAAGATCTTGCGCTATCACCATCACGTGTAAAAATTGTAGTGCCGTTGCCGTATTCATGATTATTAATTAAATCAACTGCTGAATTAAAGTCTTTAACTCTGATAACTGACAAAACTGGTCCAAAGATTTCTTCCTTATAAATTCTCATTTTTTCTGTAACATTATCAAATAAACACCCACCAATATAAAAACCATTCTCATATCCTTGTAATCTTACATTTCTTCCATCAACCACTAATTTTGCGCCCTCCTTAACTCCTAAATCAACATACCCTTTCACCTTGATTAAATGCTCCTTGGTTACTAATGGCCCCATTTCAGAACGTTTATCTATACCTGGTCCAATTTTTAATGCTTCTACTTTTTGAGATAATCTTTTAACAAGTTCATCACCAATATTTCCAACTGCGACTGCAACGGATTGTGCCATACACCGTTCACCAGCAGAGCCATATGCTGCACCCATTAATCCGTTAACAGCTTGATCAAGATCTGAGTCTGGCATCACGACGCAATGGTTTTTAGCCCCACCTAAAGCTTGAACTCTTTTTTCATATTTTGCCGATTGTTCATAAATATATTTTGCAATTGCTGTTGAACCGACAAAACTAATTGCACTTATATCATCATGCTTTAAAAGACCATCGACAGCTTCCTTGTCTCCATTAATAATATTAAATACTCCATCTGGTAGACCTGCTTGTTTTAATAATTCAGCAAGCATAATTGAGCAGCTTGGATCTTTTTCAGATGGCTTTAGAATAAAAGTATTTCCACAAGCTATTGCAACAGGAAACATCCACATTGGTACCATAGCTGGAAAATTAAAAGGTGTTATACCTGCGCAGATACCTAGCGGTTGTCTTACTGACCAGCTATCAACTTCTTTACCAACATTTTCTGTAAACTCGCCTTTTAGTAAATGAGGAATGCCACATGCAAACTCTACAACTTCAAGACCTCTAATCAAAGATCCTTTTGCATCATCATAAACTTTACCATGTTCTGAAACGATTAATTTAGTTAATTCATCAGAATTTTTCTCTATTAATTCTTTAAATTTAAATAATATTCGTGCTCTAGATAACGAAGGAGTATCAGCCCAATCTGGAAAAGCTCTTGCTGCACTTTCAACTGCACTTTTTACATCTGCCCTTGATGCTAACTTTACTTTAGCCTGGACCTCACCCGTAGCAGGATTATAAATATTTGATACCCTTTTACTATCACCTTTAAATTCTTTTCCATCCACAAAATGGAATATACTTTTCATTATAGATTGATATTACTACGCAGATTTTTCTGTAACCAGCATTTTTTTAATTGATCCAATTGCCTTCGCAGGATTAAGCCCCTTTGGACAAGCGTTTGTACAATTCATAATAGTATGACATCTGAATAACTTTAATTCATCAGCTACTTTTTTTAATCTCTTCTTTCTCTCTTCATCTCTACTATCAATAATCCATCTATAAGCTTGTAAAAGTACTGCAGGGCCTAAATATTTATCCCCATTCCACCAATAACTTGGGCAAGATGTTGCGCAACAAGCACACAATATACATTCGTATAAACCATCCAGCTTAGATCTGTCTTCAATTGACTGTAAATTCTCTGTGTCATTTGAATTTTTATTTGACTGCATCCAAGGCTCAACCGATTGATACTGTTTGTATAATTGTTTTAAATTAGGAACTAAATCTTTGATGACTGGCATATGTGGTAATGGGTAAATATTAATCTCATCATTTATTTCTTTTGCGGATTTTGTACATGCCAATGTATTGGCCCCATCAATATTCATTGCGCAAGATCCGCATATTCCTTCTCTACACGAGCGTCTGAATGTCAAGCTGGAGTCTATTTCATTTTTAATTTTAATTAAAGCGTCCAAAACCATCGGTCCACAATTATCCATGTCAAGCTCATATGTATCAACACGAGGATTTTCATTTTTGTCAGGATCCCAACGGTAAACATTTATTTTTTTTATATTTTTTGAAGAAACTTTAGATTTAAAATATTTTCCTTTTTCAACTTTTGAATTTTTTGGTAAATTAAACTGAACCATTTAATATACTCTTGCTTTTGGCGGAAAATATTGAACATCATTTGTTAAAGTGTAATTATGTACATCTCTGTAATTTACTTTAATTTTTCCATTTTCATGCCATGCTAATGTATGCTTCATCCAATTTTCATCATCTCTTTCCTTAAAATCCTCTCTTGAATGAGCTCCTCTGCTTTCTTTTCTATTTTCAGCAGATGCAACTGTTACTTGAGATTGCCTTATCAAATTATCGAATTCTAGCGCCTCAACCAAATCTGTATTAAATATTAAAGATTTATCTTTAATTAATATATCTTTGATGCCATCCCAAGGCACTTGAATTTCATTCAAACCTTCTCTTAATGTTTCATCAGTTCTGAACACTGCACATTTGCTTTGCATTGTCCTTTGCATTTTATCTCTTAAAATAGCTGTAGGAGTATCGCCATTTGCGTTACGCATTCTATCAAATCTATCTAAGCATTTTTGAGTTTCCACTTCAGATATATTTTCATGTTTAGAATTTGGTTTTACTTTTTCTGCAGCTTTAATAGCTGCTGCCTTTCCAAATACTACTAAATCAATCAATGAGTTTGAACCGAGTCTATTTGCTCCATGAACTGAAACGCACGCCGCCTCACCAACAGCCATCAAACCTTCTACAATTTTATCTGAACCATCTGCCTCCTTAGACAAGACTTCACCAAAATAATTAGTCGGTATTCCACCCATATTATAATGAACTGTAGGAAGAACCGGGATAGGTTCTCTCGTAACATCAACACCAGCAAAAACTTTTGCAGATTCAGAAATACCTGGTAATCTTTCTTTTAATATCTTTTCATCTAAATGATTTAAATGTAAAAATATGTGATCTTTATTCTTACCAACGCCTCTACCTTCGTTAATTTCAACAGTCATTGATCTTGATACCACATCTCGAGAAGCTAAATCTTTTGCAGATGGAGCATATCTTTCCATAAACCTTTCTCCTTCTGAATTAACTAGAAATCCACCTTCTCCACGACTTCCCTCTGTAATTAAACAACCAGCTCCATAAATACCCGTTGGATGGAACTGTACAAATTCCATATCCTGCAATGGAAGACCAGCTCTTAGAACCATGCCGCCACCATCTCCAGTGCATGTATGAGCGGATGTAGCAGAAAAATATGCTCTACCGTAACCACCTGTTGCTAATATAACCATGTTTGATCTAAATCGATGAATAGATCCATCTTGCAAATTCCAAGCAATAACGCCTTTGCACTTTCCGCTTTCCATTATTAAATCAAGTGCAAAGTATTCAATGAAAAATTCTGTATCTCTTTTAAGAGCCTGGCCGTAAAGTGTATGCAAAATTGCATGTCCAGTTCTGTCGGCAGCAGCACAAGTTCTCTGCACTACACCGTTACCGTAATTCTTAGTCATGCCGCCAAATGGTCTTTGATAAATTTTACCTTCATCTGTTCTACTAAAGGGCACACCATATTTTTCTAACTCTACGACTGCTTGCGGCGCTTCTTTGCATAAAAATTCTATCGCGTCTTGATCTCCAAGCCAATCTGCACCTTTTACAGTGTCATACATGTGCCATCGCCAATCATCCTCACACATATTTCCCAAAGCCGCTGAAATTCCACCTTGAGCAGCAGCCGTATGGCTTCTAGTTGGAAAAACTTTAGATATACATGCTGTTTTTAGACCAGCCTCTGATAATCCAACAGCTGCCCTTAAGCCAGAACCACCAGCTCCAACTACAACAACATCATATTCATGACTAATTACATCATAATTCATAACACTAATATAATCATTAATAATATTGCAGCAATAGGTATTACAAAGGAAATTAACAAAGTTAAAAAGGTCGCAGCCTTTTTAATTTTTTCATCATGAATATAATCCTCAAATATCTCACCCATTCCAATTTTCATATGAAAAAAAGCTAACACAAATACTAAACCAAGTATTATAGCGTTATATTTTTTCTTTAAAAAAGTAATTGCGTCAATGTAAGAATAGGTCATTAAATTATCAAAGTTAAACAAAAACCATATTAAAAATGGCAAAAGTATTATAGCTGCAACTCTTTGCATTAACCATTTTGAAACAACAGGACTCATCACGTAATCCAGACTAGCAAAGTTAAAATAAAAGACGCGCACAAAACTAAGATGCCACTTAAATTTGCTGTTTTGATTTCATATCCATAGCCCATATCCCAAAACAAGTGCCTAATTCCATTGAGCATGTGATAAGAAAAAGACCATGTAATACCTACAAAAATAAATTTTCCAAAAAGCGAAGAGGCGAATACTTCAAAATAATTATAAGTGTTCTCGCCAATAAAAAGTAGAAATATCCATATAGCAAAAATCGTTAAACCTAATAAATTAAATATAGATGTCATTCTATGTGTAATTGAGAGCAAAGAAGACAATTGCCATTTATAAACTTGTAAATGTGGCGATAGAGGACTTTGATGTTTCATATTATATAATAAGATATTAACCGAAATTTTATTTTTTTCAAAATTTTTATAATTTCATAATTCTTTAAATTTACTTTAATTTCTCAATGACAGCTGATCCGATTTCAGATGTGGAGACTTTTCTTTTACCGTTTTCCATTATATCAGGGGTTCTAAGACCATCCTTTAAGACAGCCTTAACAGCTGATTCTATATCATCAGCAACTTTATCTAAATCTAAAGAATATTTTAATGCCATTGCAAAACTCAAGATCATTGCTAATGGATTTGCAATACCTTGACCTGCGATGTCTGGCGCTGAGCCATGACATGGTTCATACATTGATCTAATTCTACCGTTTTTATCTTTTTCACTTAAAGAAGCAGATGGAAGCATACCTAATGATCCTGTTAACATTGCTGCCTGATCAGATAATATATCACCAAAAAGATTATCAGTCACAATGACATCAAATTGCCTCGGATTTCTTACTAATTGCATCGCACAGTTATCTGCTAAAATATGACTCAATTCAATATCAGCATAATCTTTGTTATTATCATATAATTTTTGAACTTCCTCTTTCCATAGCATTCCAGCTTCCATCACGTTAGATTTTTCTGCAGAGGTAACTTTTTTATTTCTTTTCATCGCCAAATCAAAAGCAACCTTTGCAACTCTAACTATTTCTTTTGAGGTATACACGTGAGTATTAACCCCTTTTCTATCACCATTTGCAATTGGTTCGACTCCACGTGGTTCACCAAAATAAATACCACCTGTCAATTCTCTAACTATTAATATATCTAATCCAGAAACAATTTCTGGCTTTAAACTTGAAGCGGTAACAAGTTCTGAAAAACAAATAGCCGGCCTTAAATTAGCAAATAACCTTAATTCTTTTCTTAAGCGCAACAAAGCTCTCTCTGGTCTTTTTGAGAATTCTATTTCATCGTATTTTGGACCACCTACAGCTCCAAGTAGTACTGCATCACTATCCATAGCTTGATATAAAACATCGTCAGTCAACGGGGTATCATGAGCGTCAAACGAACAACCTCCTGCAAGCTCTTCCGTTATTTTGAGTTGCAATTTTTTATTAATGTTTAACCAATTGATTATTTTTTTTACTTCGTCCATAATTTCTGGACCAATTCCATCGCCGGCAAGTAATAATAAATTTTTAGGCACTAAATAGCCAAGGTGTAATTTTTTTTTTCTTTTGTAAATACTTCACGACATCTTTTGTCTTTTTAAGACTTAAAGAAATATCATCATAACCATTGATTAAGCATTCTTTTCTAAATGGTTCTACATCAAAAATGATTGGTTTATTGTCATTTTTATCAATTTTCTGATCTTCTAAATCTATAGTAATCTCTTTTCTATTTTTTGAATAATCTGCAAGCTCTTTTATTTCCTCATCTTTTAAAACAATGGGTAAAATACCATTTTTGAAACAATTATTATAAAAAATGTCAGCAAAAGATGGGGCGATGACTACCTTAATTCCAAAATCCAACAATGACCATGGAGCGTGCTCTCTTGAAGAACCACATCCAAAATTTTTTTCGCCTATAATAATTTGTGACTTATCATAAGGTTTCTGATTTAATACGAAATCTTTAAGCGGCTTGCCTTCTTCATCATATCTTAATTCAAAAAACAAGCTCTTACCTAAACCTGTTCTTTTAATAGTTTTTAAAAATTGTTTAGGAATCATCATATCTGTATCAACATTCACAATTGGTAAATATGCTGGTATACTTTTGATCTTAGTAAATTTGTCCATCAAAAAACTTTCTTGCATCTGTTAATTTTCCCTCAATCGCAGCTGCTGCTGCCATTGCTGGACTACATAAATGTGTTCGACCACCTCTACCTTGTCTACCTTCAAAGTTTCTATTCGAAGTTGACGCGCATCTCTCTTTTGGTTTTAACTGATCTGGGTTCATACCTAAGCACATTGAACATCCTGCATTTCTCCACTCTAAACCTGATTCGATGAAGATTTTATCTAAACCCTCTTTCTCAGCTTGTTTTTTTACAAGACCTGAACCAGGTACAACGTACCCAGTTACATTTTTTGCAATTTTTTTTCCTTTTAAAATATTTGCAGCGACTCTCAGGTCTTGTATTCTTCCATTTGTACAAGAGCCTATAAACACTTTGTCAATGATAATTTCTTCTAACTTGGTGTCAGGTTTTAATCCCATGTATTCCAAAGAACGTTCAACTGCTTTTCTTTTGTCAGGATCACTAAATTTTTCAGGTCCTGGCACCGTTGCATTGATAGGCAAAACATCTTCTGGACTTGTTCCCCATGTTACAGTTGGTATAATTTCTTCAGCTTTAAGTATCACAGTTTGATCGTATCTTGCATCTTGATCAGATTTTAAAGATAGCCAATAATTTTTTGCTATATCCCAATTATCATTTTTTGGAGATAATGGTCTATTTTTTAAAAATTCTATTGTCTTTTCATCTGGCTCGATGATACCTGCTCTTGCTCCGGCCTCAATTGACATGTTGCATACTGTCATCCTTTCTTCCATTGACAAATTTTTAATTGCAGTACCAGTGTATTCAATAACAAAACCTGTTCCACCAGCCGTTCCAATTTTTCCAATTATGCTTAAAATAATATCCTTTGCTGTAACACCTGGGAGTAATTTTCCTTTTACTTCAATTTTCATATTTTTAGATTTTCTTTGAATTAAGGTTTGAGTGGCTAAAACATGCTCAACTTCAGATGTACCTATGCCAAATGCTAACGCTCCAAAAGCACCATGTGTTGCTGTATGACTATCACCACATACAATTGTCATGCCAGGTTGAGTCAGACCTTGCTCTGGGCCTATCACATGAACGATACCCTGGCGTATATCATTTAAACCAAAAAAATTTATTCCAAATTCTTTGCAATTTTTATCCAGTGTCTCGTATTGAATTTTTGAATCTTCGTTTTCAATTGGTTTTGAACGATCAGTAGTTGGAACATTATGATCTGCAACAGCCAAAGTATACTCTGGATGTTTTACTTTTCTATTATTCATCCTAAGTCCCTCAAATGCTTGCGGGCTAGTTACCTCATGGACTAAATGTCTATCTATGTAAAGTAAGCAAGTACCGTCATCTTGTTCTGCGACTAAATGAGCATCAAATAATTTGTCGTATAATGTTTTTTTCATTATAAAATTATTTCTCTATATTTGTTTCTTTTTTATTATCGTCCTGAGGCTTTTGATTAGGATCACTACCTACATTTTTTTTATTTTCAATTACATCAATATTACTTTGTTCTTTGCTTAAGTCTGAGCTTACATTTACGCCAAGTTTTTTTTTAATTTTTTCATTTATTCGAGCTGATTTTCCACTTCTTTCTCTTAAATAATAAAGTTTTGCTCGCCTCACCTTACCAGATCTAATCAAATCTATTGACTCCAAATTAGGGCTATATAACTGAAAAACTCTTTCAACGCCTTCGCCAAATGATACTTTTCTTACTGTAAAAGAGGAATTAATACCTCCACGTTTTTTTGCAATACAAACACCTTCAAAGGCCTGGACTCTTTGTCTTTTACCTTCAACGATTCTTACATTAACTCTTATAGTGTCACCTGGAAAAAAAACTGTAACTTTTTTCCCACTAGTAATTTGATCTAAGTGTTTTTTTTCTATTTCTTCTATTCTGTCCATCTTAATTTTCTTTAGTATGCTTAATCCATAAGTCTGGTCTAAGGCGCTGTGTTATACTCCTTGATTGATTTAAACGCCAGTGTTTTATTTCAGCATGATTCCCTGATAATAATACACCGGGAACTTCTAATTTGTTCCATATTCTTGGTTGAGTGTACTGAGGATACTCCAATAAATTATTTTTAAAACTTTCATCTTTAACTGATTTTTCGTTTCCTAATACGCCAGGTATTAGTCTCAAAACTGCATCCAATATAATAATTGCTGCACTTTCACCACCCGAGAGTATAAAATCTCCAACAGAAATTTCTTCAATTTTTCTATAATCCAATATTCTTTGATCTACACCTTCAAAATGACCACAAACTAAATTAATACCATCAAAGTTTGAAATTTGATTTGCTAAATCTTGATCAAATACCTTTCCTCTAGGTGACAAGAAATAAGTCTTATAATTGTTAGGATTTTCATCCAAACACTTATCAATGATATCTGCTTTTATAACCATGCCACTTCCACCTCCAAAAGGCCTATCATCCACCGTTGAATGCTTATCAGAGGCATAATCTCTTATATTTTTTATATTAAGTTCCCAAATATTGTTTTTTGATGCTCTTTCATAAATACCTTGTCCAAGAACACTAGGGAAAACATAAGGATATAATGTAAATATATTTGCTGAAAACACTTTAATTATTTTTTCTCCTCTTTTTTACTTCCTGCTTTTGTAACCTCAGCTTTATTCTCTTCTACTTTTGGGGCCTCCTCTGTACTAGGTGCCGCCTCTGCTGCTTTTTTTACCTCCGCAGCCGCAGCTATACGCTCTTGGGCTTTCTTTTTTGGTTTTGCTTTAATAGGATTATTCCTTTGGGCAAGTTTAGGTATAATATTAGCATCACCTAAAAACCTTGCTATACGGTCAGATGGTCTTGCGCCTTTTTCAATCCAATATTTAATGCGTTCAATATCTAAACTTAATCTTTCTTTTTTTTCTTTTGGTAATAAAGGATTAAAAAATCCAACTTTTTCAATAAATCTTCCATCACGTGGTTTTCTAGAATCTGCAATAACAATTTTGTATATTGGTCTTTTTTTTACTCCACCTCTAGACATTCTTATTTTTAACATTTGTTTCCTTCCTTTTTTATTTTAAATTATTTAAAAGCTCCGGAGGTATCCCATCCAAACCTTGTAATGCTCCTCTACCACCTTTAGACATTTTTTTCATAACATTTGTCATCATTTTATGTTGCTTGAGAAGTTTGTTTACTATTGAAATGTCTGTTCCGGATCCATTTGCAATTCTTTTTTTTCTTGAACCGCCAATAATTTTTGGATTATCTCTCTCATTAGGTGTCATTGCTAATATAATAGCTTCCTGTTTATTTAATAAACCTTCGTCTAAATTAGACTCATCGATTTTTTTTTTCATTTTTGATACACCTGGCATCATACTTAGAACACCATTCATTCCACCAACTTTTTTCATTTGTCTTATTTGTTGAAGATAAGCATCAAAAGTAAAAGAACCTTTTTTTAAATCGTCCTCAATTTTATTAATTTTTTCTTGTTCTAAATCTTCTGCAACTTTTTCAACTAGTGAAACAACATCGCCCATTCCAAGAATTCTGTTTGCTATTCGATCAGGATGAAATGCTTCTAACTGATCTATTTTTTCACCATTAGCTAAAAATTTAATTGGACAACCTGTTACAGCTTTCATACTTAGTGCTGCACCGCCTTTTCCATCACCATCAATTCTAGTTAAAATAATTGATGATAAGTTAATTGTATTTTTAAATTCTTTTGCAATGTTTACCGCATCTTGCCCTGTTAAAGAGTCTGCAACAAGAATTATTTCATGTGGCTGCACTTCATTTTCTAATTGTTTTAACTCCATCATCATCTGTTGATCAATTTGATTTCTTCCTGCTGTGTCAAAAATTACAACGTCTTCACCACTTAAAGAAACTACATTTAATGCTCTTTTAGATATTTCAAGTGGTAACTGGCCTTCCATAATTGGTAGTGTCTTAATTTGATTATCATTTCCTAAAATTTCTAATTGCTTCTGAGCTGCTGGACGATAAATATCCAAACTTGTCATCAAAACTTTTTTCGAAAATTTTTTTTGAAGATAATAGCCAAGCTTTGCTGTGGTCGTAGTTTTACCAGAGCCCTGTAATCCAACAACTAAAATTCTAACAGGTGGAACGTTACTTAAATTTAAATCAGATTTTTCACTACCAAGGACTTTAATTAATTCATCATTAACTATTTTGATGATCATTTGTCCAGGGGTGACAGATTTTAGAATTTCTTGACCGATTATTTTTGGCCTTAAATCCTCGATGAATTTTTTAGTCACAGATAAAGCGACATCTGACTCTAATAAAGCTTGTCTAATTTTTCTTAAACCTTCATCAGCTTGTTTTTCATCTAGCCTAGTTATTTTATTGAAAAATGAAAAAGCCGACTCAATTTTATCTGTTAAATTTTCAAACATATTTACTTTTTTGCTTCCAACAACTATTGCACTAGTGGGCGAAACCTCGCTGACTAGTGTTGATCTCTCCTATTAAGAGACACCAGAAAAAGACTGTCTTTTTCTAAGAAGTTTGATGAAATTACATAGATATGTTTATAAAGTCAAGAAAAGGGTCTAAAAGAAAATAATTATGAATTTTAAAGCGTTAAAAATGGACGGACTAGGAAATGATTTTTTGATTATTGACAACAGGTATCAAAAAATATCTCTAAATCAAGATCAAATTTTTAAGTTATCTGATAAAAAAAATAATATTGGATTTGATCAATTAATCTACATTGAAAATTCAGATGATGCTGATGCTGAACTTAAATATTTTAATTCAGATGGAAAGACAGCTGATGCATGTGGAAATGGCAATCGATGTGTTGCAGATATTCTAATTAAGGAAAAGAAAAGGGATAAAGTAATATTTAAAGTTGGCAAATTATTACATTATGGAAAGATCAATCAAGATAATCTGGTAAGCATTTTAATGCCAAAACCTAGTAATAAACTATCTGATATACCAGTTAGCAATGAGGTAAAAGATAATCCTTTAAAACTAAAAGTGAAAGAAAATTTATTTGAGGGACATTTATTAAATGTTGGAAACCCACATGTTGTTTTTTTTAAAAGTATTTCTCATAATGATTTAATCAAGTTTGGACCAATTATAGAAAATCATAAATATTTTCCAGATAGAATAAATGTTACTTTTGCAGATATTCAAGATAAAAAAAATATTAAAATAAGTGTTTGGGAAAGGGGCGCAGGAAATACATTGGCTTGCGGAACAGCTGCATGTGCAACTGCATTTATAGCGTCACAAACTGAAAAAGCTGAAAATTCAGTAAACATTCATTTTAAAAAAGGACATTTAAAAATAGAAATTCAACCTGATGATAATATATTAATGACAGGACCTGTTTCAGAACCAAGAAAAATAGAAATTAATTTAGATGACTAGCAAAAATATAATGTTTTATGAATTTAGACTAAATACATATAAGTCTAAAGTGACTCAAAAATATAGACTATGCTGGATTGGATAATTATATTTTATTTTATTAAATGAATTTTTTAAAGAAAATATCAAGTGGTCTTAAAAAAACCTCAGAAAATTTTAGCTCTGGTTTAGAAAATATTTTTAACAAATCTAAACCTGATCAAAATATTCTCCAAGAACTTGAGGACTTTATGATTTCATCAGATATTAGCCTTTCATTGACTGAAAAAATTATTAATAACATCAAAAATAAAAAGTTTGACTTAAGTGAACTAACAAAATCAAATTTTCTAAAGCTTCTAAAAGAAGAAATGTTATCCATTCTCAAACCTGTTGAAAGTAATATTTTTGAAAAAACAAAATCACTACAAATTATTTTAATGTGTGGTGTTAATGGTACTGGTAAAACAACAACTATTGGAAAGCTTTGTAAAATTTTAAAAAATTATGATAATAAAGTTATAGTTGGAGCGGCAGATACCTTCAGAGCTGCCGCTATTGAGCAACTAGAAAAATGGTGTTTAAAAAATTCAATCGATATTGAAAAATCTGAAACTGGATCTGATCCAGCCTCAGTAGCATTTAGAACTTTAGAAAAAGCAAAAAAAAATAATTACAACTTTTGCATTATAGATACAGCAGGAAGACTACATAATAAAAAGAATCTTATGGATGAATTTTTAAAAATAATAAGAGTAATGAAAAAAATAGATGAAAACGCTCCACAAAAAATTATTATTGTTTTAGATGCCACCACAGGACAGAATGCACTAAATCAAATTGAAGAATTTAATAAAATTTGTGAGTTATCTGGAATGATTGTAACAAAATTAGATGGCACAGCTAAAGGTGGTGTTATATTGCCAATTGCTGATAAATATAAACTTCCTATATATGCTATTGGCGTTGGTGAACAAGACGATGATCTTCACCCATTTCATGCAGAAAATTTTACAAATGCTTTTTTAAAAAAATAATGAAAAAAGAAATTACATATTTAGATTATGATCAAATACAAATATGTACTGGCACAATTGTAGAGGCATCAATTAATAAGAAGGCTAGAAAACCTGCGTATGTTCTTAAAATCGATTTTGGAGAAAAAATCGGTATAAAAATTTCGTCGGCACAAATTACGAGTTACTATAAAACAAATGAATTAATAAATAAGCAGATTATGGCAGTCTGTAACTTTCCACCAAGAAATATAGCTGGAACTCATTCGGAAGTTTTAGTTTTAGGCGCAATTGAAGAGGATGGAAAAGTAGTACTATTTCACCCGTCTCAAAAAGTAAAAAACGGCCTGCCTATTTCTTAGAAATTTTATTCACAAAATCAGATAAAGCTTTTAACATATTCGCATCATATGCCATCATGTGGTTATCAAAGTTTGGAAAATAAAAATATTTTGGTTGATTCGCTATTTCATAAATTTTTTTACCCATATAAAATGGAACTAACAGATCAGCTTTACCATGGAGTACTAAAATTGGTGTTTTGACCTTTTTTATTTTTTGAATTGAATTGTATCTATCTCGCTGCAAGATGCTTATAGGCAAAAATGGATAAAATCTTTTACCCATATCAACCATTGATGTATAGGGTGACTCCAATATAACACCAAAATAATCTTTTTTACTAGCTAGTTCAACTGCAACACCAGTTCCAAGTGACTCTCCGTATAGAATTATATCTTTTTTATCTATACCTTTTTTTTCTAGCCAATCCACAGCCTTAATTGCATCATTGTACAACCCCCTTTCTGTTGGCTTACCATTGTTTCCACTAAATCCGCGCCAAGAAATAATTAAAAAATTTAAGTTTAAATCTTTTAATTTATTTAATTTGTATACTCTTGCACTTAACTCACCAGCATTTCCGTGCAAAAAAAGTATTGTTTTTTTATTTATTGAGTTACTTGAAAACCATGATTTCAACTTAATGTTTTCCTCAGAATTTATAAAGACTTCCTCATAGTTAAAGAGTATTTCAGTTTTATCCGTATTTTTAATATTTGGATGGTACATAAATGATCTTTGAAAAATATACATAAATAATAGAACACATATGTAAAAAAAAAGAATACCAACAAAAAAAAGTTTGATCATTTTCATTTAAATTTTTTTTGAACTAAAAAAATCCCTATCAATACAAATAAAGCTCCATAAAAGTGATATAACATTAATTTTTCTGAAAATAACACCATTCCATATATCGCTCCATATATAGGCATTAAATATACTGTTAAACCAGCTACAGATGCGCCAACGACTTGTTGCAGTTTTGTATACATTAAAAACGCAATCACTCCAGGAAATATTGCAGCCAAAATGGTAAATTCAAAATAACTATAGTTAAATTCTGTTGGTAAAAAAAATAAATACTCAATAATAAAAAAGGGGGCTAAGATTATAGAGCCCATTAAACTCATAATTGTAAATCTCTCTAAAATACTGAAGTTGCTTTTCCAATTAATTAAAAATATTGAAAATAAAGACCATGATATTGCTGCACCAAATATCCACAAATCACCAGAACTAAATTTTAGATTAAAAAAATTTAAAATATTTCCTTTAAAAATTATAAATGAAACTCCAAACAAACTTAATATTACCCCAGTGTATTGAAAAAGTTTTAATCTTTCTTGGTAAATATATGCAGATAACAATACAATAAATATCGGTGATAATGCATAAATTATCGACATGTTCGTGACAGTTGTTGTCAGACCAGATATGTAAGGTAGTGCACCACATCCTGCGAATCCAGTCAAACTTAAAAAAAATAATCTCCAAAATTCTTTAATTAAAAATAATTTTTTTTTAACAATTGAATTGTAAATGAATGGAAAAAAAATAAAAAAAACCAACATCCATCTTGACGAAGCTAAAGCAATAGGAGGAATATTTTCAAATGCACCTCTAGCAATAGCAATATTACTTGTCATAAATATTGGTTGAATAAATAATAAAGATAACTGAAAAAAAGACGACTTGCTTTTTTGAAATTTAATCAATTTTAAATTATGAATTTTTTCTTAAAAATTTTTGTGATATTTTATCTATTATACGAATATTAAATATTTCTAATACCTCTACCATCATCATAAAAATCGCTGCTCCCATGATTATCCAAACAGGCAGAATATCAAAAAAAGTAATCATGTTTGACGCGTTTAGAGTAATTGTAACACCCAATAAAAAAATAATTGTTAAGCCAGTACCAATTATTGCCGCAATTTTATTTATCATTACCTAAACCTTTTACTTTATTAATAAGCCAATTGGAAGTTCTCAGTAACCGTGGATCGTCAAATTTTTCCCCTATTATTTGTATACCTAATGGCATATCACCTTCCCCTTTCAATAATGGTAATGATAAAGTTGGCACTCCAAGATAGGTCCAAACTGTACAAAATTCAGGACTTCCGGTATTTTTTAAAGATTTTGGAGCTATGCCAGTTGTAGCTGGTGTTAATACGGCGTGATAATCTTGAAATGTTTCTTGAAATAACTCATAAAAATATTTTCTATTTTCACATGCTTCAACGTATTCACTTGATTTATATTTAAATCCTCTACTAATTGCTTCCAATAATTTTTTTCCCATTTTATCTTTTGACTTTTTGTAATAATCTGAGAATGCATATGCCATATCCGTCTCGTGAATGACTTGATGGTATCTAGATATATCCTTAAAATATGATGGCTCATCTACAATCTCAATATTGTTTTTATGTTTTTTTACAAAATTCTCAAAACTTCTAATTGCATGTTTCTCCATATTTTTCCAATTACTAGTTTTCATAAAAACAAAGCTTGGGTCAAATGGTGGGGCTTCTTTGCAGATTTCATTTATGTTTGATACAGAAAATGGAATAGTTGATGTATCCTCTATATCGTGCCTAATAATTTCTTTTGCTACCAAGGCTATGTCTTCAATATGTCGTGCAAAAATCCCCACATGATCTAATAAATGGGATTGTTTAAGGACGCCGTTTCTAGATATTAAGCCGTATGTTGGCTTATACCCTATCACACCACAATAAGATGCCGGTCGTATTACAGAGCCATTAGTTTGCGATCCGATTGTAACGGGACACATATATGATGCTACAGCAGCTGCTGATCCACTTGATGAACCGCCAGGTGTTCTATTTTTATCATGTGGATTTTTTGTTTTGCCAGGATCAAAATAAGCAAATTCTGTTGTGACTGTTTTTCCCATAATGAGGGCCCCAGAATTTCTTAAAAAACTAACTACTGAAGCATCATTTTTTGTGTGAACACCTCCAATTATATTTGTACCACATCTTGTTGGCATGTCGTTTGTACCGAATATATCTTTGACACCTATGGGCAGTCCATGCAATGGTCCAGTATCTCTACCTAAATTTTTATGATCATCGGCTTCACTTGCTTTATTTAAAATAAAGTTTTTATCAAAATGCTCCCATGCTTCAACTGCTTCATCAAATTTTTCAATACGCGTTGATAAGCTTTTTAAAACATCTAAGGATTTAACATCATCATTTTTAATCATTCTTGCAATCTCAGTTGCTGATAAAAAACATATATCTTTCATAACTTATTTTATTTAAGCTGGGCCAAATAATGCTGTAGGTAACCATAAAGCGAGGCCAGGGAAATTGTACATTATTACCATAGCCAAAATTACGATTAACAAGAAAGGCATAATACCTTTAAAAATTTCCATCAGCTCAACATTTGTTTTTTGAACTCCTTTAAGGTAATAGGCAGACATTGCCATTGGTGGAGTTAAAAAAGAAGTTTGTAAATTTAAAGCAATTAACATTGCGAAAAAATATGGATTTACACCAAATGTTTCAAGCAGAGGTAAAAAAATTGGAACAAAAATTATTAAAATCTCTGTCCATTCCAAAGGCCACCCTAGTAAAAATATTATTATTTGAGTAATAACTAAAAATTGCCACGGCTTTAAATCCATTGTTGTAAAGAATTGTTCAAATACCTCATGACCACCTAAATAAGAAAATACTGATGCGAATGTCCAAGAGCCTATGAATAACCACATAATCATTGCAGAAGTCTTAGCTGTTAAAAAAACAGATTCTTTAAATGATTGCCACTTCAAAGTTTTATAAAAATAAGCCATTACCAAAGCCCCAAAAGCTCCTACAGCTGCTGCTTCAGCTGGTGTTGCAATACCCGCCAAAATTGTTCCTAAAACTAAAAGTATTAATGAAAATAAAGGTAAAAAAGAAATTATTACTTCTTTAATAATAATATTGCTGGGGGGAATTTCCTCTGCCTGAGGCTTTGGTGCAAGGTGAGGTTTCCACATAGCCAAACCAATTGCATAAAAAATATACAAACTTGCTAATAATAAGCCTGGTAGCATTGCTGCAGCAAAAAGTCTTAATGGAGATAACTGTGCAATTACAGCATAAACAATCAACATGATACTTGGTGGTATTAAAATACCTAGACAACCACCAGAACATATCACCCCAGATGCAAATTTTTTATCATAACCAGCCTTAATCATTGCTGGCCACGCTAACAATCCCATTAAAGTAACTACTGCACCTATAATTCCTGTTGCTGTTGAAAAAAGTGCGCATGTAATTAAAGCAGCAACTGCCATAGAAGCTGGCAATCTATGAGATGCCAAACGAATTGCAAAAAATAATTTTGCTACAATACCTGCTCTTTCTACAACGTAACCCATAAATAAGAACAAAGGGACAGCCGTTAGGACATGATTATCCATTACAGAGTAAGTATTTTGAACTACTAGATCAAAAATTCGGTTATCAAAAATACTTTCCATTGTTTCAGGATTCCAATAAGCAAAATATCCAAATCCAACGCCCATTGCTAAAAGTGTAAATGCAATTGGGAATCCAAGTAAAACAAAAAGTAAGAAAACACACATCATGAATAATGCTACTTCAGGATTTGTCATACCAAACATTTTTTATAACTCTCCTTTTTCTGATGCTTCACGCATCAATTTTTCTTCTGTTTCAAGTACGTCCTCTTGTCTCTCTGGCCATTTCAAAGTTTTAATTGCGATGACACATCTCATCACCTCACTAATACCTTGAATGATAAGAATAAAACCTGCTACTGGTATTAGAGTTTTAATCATATAAATCTGAATTTGTGCGGGACTATTCCAACTTGTTTCTTTTGAATTCCAAGCATTACCTGCATAATCAATTCCTGCAAAGGCAAGCGCGCAAATACCTGGAAAATAAAATAAAAAATACAAGACCAAATCAATTTTAGCTTGTGTCGGAGTTGAGAATAATCTGTAAATTACATCACCTCTCACATGAGCATCGCATGATAAAGTATAAGCACCTGCCATCAAAAAAAGTGCACCATACATTTGAAGACTAAAATCAAAATTCCAAAGAGTAGGTGCATTAAACAAATATGCCATTGTTACCTCGTAAACGGTGCCTAAACAAAGAATTACTATACACCAAGCAAAACCTTTACCAACCCAACGGCTTAAACATTCAGCAAATCTTATGTAATTTTGAACAAAACTCACTTAATTTATTTATATTTTTAATTTGTTTTTGGCTATAAAATAAAGGGGTCCGTTAGGACCCCTTTATTAAATATGTTTTATTAAATTTTAACCTTTGCTGGATCACCAAAAGTTCTTGTATAAGCCAGTCTATAATTAGGCTGGTTCATAAATAGATACTTCATCACTTTTTTTGCATACGCCTGTTGTGATCTAACAATTTCATCAAATAAAGGATCTTTTCTAAAATCCTTCATAACAGTATCCCAAGCTTTTAACTGAGCATCTAGGATTTCGTCAGAAGTTTGATAAACATTTACCCCAGACTCTTTCATCAGTCTTCCTAAATCATTAGAATATCTAACTAATGCCATAAAATAGTTTGCAGTATTAGTTGCTTCAGCAGCGTGCTTTATAATTGCTTGATGTGCTGGTGATAAACTATTTAGCTTCTTTTTATTAAACATAAGTTCAAACATTTCTTGAGATTGATGGAAACTTCCTAAATGATAATGTTTAGAAACATCCTGCATTCCAAAGTCTCTATCTGATGTAGGATTATTGAATTCAGCAGCTTCAATTAAACCAGTTTTCATGGCTGGTTGAATTTCACCACCTGGTAATTGCCTGACTACCATACCCATTTTTTGAAGTACATTTGTCGCGAGACCAACAGTTCTATACTTCATCCCTTTTACATCTTTAACTTTAGTAACATTCTTTTTAAACCATCCAAAAGGTTGGGCTGGCATTGGCATTGCAAAATATCCAACAACGTCAAGACCTATCTTCTTTAACGTTTTCTCATACAATGCTCTTCCTCCACCTTCTTCAATCCATCCCATTAATTCTTGTGATGAAAATCCATAAGATGGACCTGTACCAAATAAAGAAGCAGCAGGGTTTTTACCGTACCAATAAGCAGTAACTAAGTGACCAGCGTCTACAACACCTTTGCTCACTCCATCTGCAATTTCTTTAGTTTTTAAAACTGCACCGACAGGTAAAACTTCTAATTGTAGTGAACCACCACCCATAGCGTTTACTCTATCTCCATACTGCTTTGCCATCTCTAAAAAGATACCACCGCCCCATGCAGCTTGCATTTTCAGTTTCACTGTTTTGCTGTGTGAACCTGACCAAGCAGCGACATTGGGCATTGCTACAGCTGCTGCTGTTGCACCCGTGACGACTGCTGCTTTTTTGAAAAATTTACGCCTAGAATTAGACGTAACGTTTTTTTTTGACATGTTTTTTTCTCCCATGTTATTTAAATTTAACATCTTAATTTTAACCTAATAAATTAATGGTATCTATCTAAATATAATGAAATTATGCCTACTATTTAAAATATTAATAGTATTTGATTATTATTAAATCAACTCAAAGTTGTTTTAATTTACTTGATCCGCAGGTTTCTGCTTATAATTCAATAACTGATTAAGATTGTTAATCGCCCGATCACCCATATTGATCCTTGTTATTGTAGTTGCGCTACCAAGATGAGGTAGCAAAAATAAATTTTTTAATTTCAAATATTTTTGATTAATCTTAGGTTCACCTCTGTAAACATCAAGACCTAAAGCAAATACTTTTCCATTTTTCATGGCCTTAATCATTGCCTCATCATCAATAATTTCACCCCTAGCTGCATTCGCAATCACAACTCCATCTGGAAAATTTTGAATTGTTTTTTCATTAATTAAATTTTCAGTTTCTTTAGATCCTGGACAATTAATAGACAAAAATTCACTGTTATTAAATAACTCAGAGATATTTTTATGATATATTGCACCTTGTTCTAATTCTAAACTCAATTTGTTTCTATTATGGTAATGTATTTCCATGTTAAAACCTTTTGCTCGTTTTGCAACAGCTCTTCCTATTCTACCCATTCCCAAAATACCTAATTTTTTTCCTGTCATTTGTTTACCGATCAAATAATCAGATGACCAATTCCAACTTTCACTTTCAGCAGCCAATCTACCTTCATATGCTCTTCTAGATGCTCCAAGTAAAAGTAAAATTGAAATATCGGCAGTCGCATCTGTTAAAACTTCTGGTGTGTTTGTAACAATAATACCCTTTTTACTTGCTTCTATTGTATCTATGTTACCAAAACCAACTGCATAATTAGATATTATTTTTATACTCTTTGGTAATTTTTTTACTGTTTCAGTATTTATAATTGTTGTTGGAAATGATAATATACCGTCACATTCCTTTGATAAACTTATTAATTCATCTGTTGAATATAATTTATCTTCTTTATTGAGCTTAGCGTCAAAAAGATTTAAAATTTTTTTATTATTTTCATCTAATAATTTTCTTGCAACCAAAATCTTCTTCATTATTTATTTTAATCCATCAGGTTTTTTACCACCGGTAAACCAATCAATAAGTTCGATTGTATGCACTATAGGTGTATCAGTACCATTTGCAATTTGAGTTATACACCCGACATTTCCTGCAGCAATTATATCTGGATTAATTTTTTTAATATTTTCACATTTCCTCTTCAATAACTCAGATGCCAATTCTTCTTGCATCAAATTGTATGTGCCGGCTGATCCACAACACAAGTGTCCGTCCGGTATTTCTAAAATATTATTTCCACTCATTTTTAACAATTTGATTGGTTGATTGTGAACTTTCTGACCATGCTGCATTGAACATGCTGAATGATATGCAATTTTATATTTTTTTACATTCATTTCGTCTCTGAAATCTAATTTAATAGATGCTTCTAGATATTCTGTAATATCTAATGCAATTTCACTAATTTTTTTTGCTTTTTTCCTGAGTATTTTGTCTGGATGATCTTTGAAAATAAAATCATAATCTTTTATTGTTGTGCCACATCCTGATGTATTAACTAAAATTGCATCCAACTTTTGATTCTCATACAAATCATACCAAGCATTTATATTTTCAACAAAAAATTTATGCGAAATATCCTCCTTGCCCATGTGATGTGTTAGTGAACCACAGCATTTAATCTCCCTTAATACATGGACTTCTATACCATGTCGCAAAAGAACATTTATGGATGCGTCATTAATGTTTGGTGAAATTACTTTTTGTACACAGCCGGTCAATAAAGCAACTTTAGAAATAGACTTCTTTTTTGGCTTAAAAACATTATTCTCAGGAAATTCTGACTTTGAAAAAGTTTTAGGCATAAAGGAGACCATATGTTTCATTTTTTTTGGTAATAAAAAATGAACTGGCTTCGTTAAATTTGAGATCTGTCCAAGTAACTTAAAAACCTTAGGTTTTGGTAAAATGAAAGCAAGCAACTCTCTCATAATTCTATCAAATAGTGGTCGTTTGTATGTCCTCTCTACATGGTTTCTTCCATGATCAATAAGATGCATGTAATCTACACCTGAAGGACATGTCGTTAAACATGAATAACATGATAAACATCTATCTATATGTTTTACGATTTTTTCAGTCGCAGGTTTATTTTGCTCTAGCATATCTTTGATCATATAAATTCTACCTCTTGGACCGTCTAATTCATCTCCAAGTATTTGATATGTTGGACATGTAGCGTTGCACATTCCACAATGAACACATTTTCTAAAAATTTTTTCTGACCCTTTAACTTCTGGATCTAATAATTGTTCTTTTTTAAAATTAGTTTGCATTATATTCCAGAATACATTTTATTAGGGTTTAATATACCTTTTGGATCAAAACTTTCTTTAAGTTTTTTTGATAAAATTTTTAAATTTAAATTTGAGTTAGTTAAAAATTCCTCACTTTTTCTAAAATTATCATTAGACCTCATTACCGTTAAATATCCATCATGCTTTAAACAAAACATTCTCATTTGATTTAAATCCTGTTTATTTTCAATTTTGCACCATGCGACATTGCCTCCCCAGTCAAGAAAATATTGAAATTTCAAATTTTCAAAATGTTTCAAAAAAATTGGCATATTTGTTATTGGCAAAGAAACTTTACAGATAAAATCTTCTGAACCTGCAAAACCCTCAAAGTTTTTAATTTCTCTCCAAAATATTGCTGTTTGATAAGTATCCAGCACAGATACTAACATTTCTTTAAACATCTTACTTAAACTTTGTATTCTCTCGGCAACTGAGGTTTTTGGTCCTTGAATTCTCAAGCCAAGAACTGATGTATCCTTGTTTACATCATTCAAAGTCAAAAAAGAAACACTTTGCTTAGAAAAATAACAAGCTCCTGAAATCTCCAATGAGGATTCTAAAGATTTTTGGAAAACTTTAAGTGCTTCATGGTAATTCAAATTTTTTATTAAAAATGTCTCTTCAAAATCAGGTAAAGGCGAAACCTTTAAATTAATTTCTGTTAATGCACATAACGTTCCAAATGATCCACTTATAATTTTACTTAAATCATAACCAGTAACATTTTTAACAACTGTGCCCCCAGATTTAATTTTTGCACCTGAGCCGTTTACTGCTTTAAAACCCAACACATGATCTCTTAATGCTCCATTCTTAAATCGTCCTGGGCCAGATAAATTACATGACACTACGCCTCCAATTGTACCTGGGTCTGATTTACCTTGATATAAGAAACCAAGGTTATTAGGTTCAAAGCCAAAAAATTGATTTTTTTCCTTTAGTGTAGACTCTATTTCATCTAATGATGTGCCCGGCAAAACTTTTATGTAAAGCTCTTCTGGAAAATACTCCAAAATTCCACTCATTGTCTTTAAACTTAAATTTTTAGATGATTGTATTAATCTTCCAATTTTTTTTGATCCACTACCAATTAATTCAACTGGATTATTGTTATTGTAATGATCAAAAATAAAATCCGAAACTTCTTCTTCGTTTCTTGCATAAAATGTTTCAGACATTAAAATCTTGGCAGATGAGGAAACTTATCTTCACTTTTGTGCACATGCATTCTTCCACCTTCTGCGCATCGATGAAGAATTGGAAAAACTTTTCCAGGATTTAGAAGGTTTTTATCATCAAAAGCATTTTTAATTTTTAACTGTTGCTTAATGTCATTATCATTAAACATTTCACACATCAGCTCTCTTTTTTCTACACCTATGCCATGCTCACCAGACAAAACACCCCCAACCTTAACGCAATACTTTAAAATATCAGCACCAAAATCTTCTGCCTTTTTCATTTCTACAGGATCATTTGAATCAAACATAATTAATGGGTGAAGATTTCCATCTCCTGCATGGAAACAATTTGCAACATTCAGTTTATATTTCTCTGACAATTTATTTATATAACTTAAAACATTTGCCAGTTTGTTTCGAGGTATTGATCCATCCATACATATATAATCTGGAGCTAATACACCACAAGCTGTAAAAGCAGCTTTTCTACCTTTCCAAAACTTTAATCTTTCCTCGTCACTATTACTCGCGCGATTATATGATGCTTGGTTAATCTTAGCTATATCTAAAACCCTATCTATCAACGTGTCAACTTCACTTGATGTTCCATCTAACTCAACTATTAATAAGGCCTCAACATTCCTAGGATACCCTGCCTTAGCATAATTGTCTGTGGCTATAATCAGCGGTTTATCCATTATTTCCATACCCGCTGGAACGATTCCTTTTGCGATTATATCTGCCACACAATTTCCTGAGTCCTCTATAGTATTAAATCCAATTAAAACTGCTCTAACTGACTCTGGTTTTTTTAATATCCTAACAGTAACTTCTGTAACTACACCAAGTAAACCTTCTGATCCAGTTACTAAACCTAGCATATCATAACCTTCAGAGTCTAAATGCTTTCCTCCTAATTTTAAAACAGTACCGTCCATTAAAACCATTTCTACACCCATTAAATTATTTGTTGTGGTTCCATATTTCAAAGAATGAACTCCACCTGAATTTTCAGCCACATTACCACCTATTGAGCATGCTAATTGACTTGATGGATCCGGAGCATAGTAAAAACCATTATGTTGAACAGCTTGTGTAATTGCTAAATTTGCGACACATGGTTGCGTTACCACACATCTGTTATCAAAATCAGTTTCAAGTATCTTATTAAATTTTCCCATACCCATTAAGATACAGTCAGCTAAAGGTATTGAACCTCCAGACAAACCTGTGCCCGCACCTCGAGGAACAACTTTTATTTTATGTTCATAACAATATTTTAATATTTTAGACACTTGTTCTGTTGTCTCTGGTAAAACAACTGCTATTGGTTTTTGTCTATATACTGAAAGTCCATCTGTTTCGTATGGTTTAATTTCTTCATCAGAATGAATTATATTTTTCGTTATCGTAGCAAGATCTTTAACGATTTGTTTTTTGTTATCGATAATATCTAAATCAGCTGTTGGTAATGTTAATGGCATAATAGTGACATATTAAAGAATTTTTTTAATTTTCTCCAATGCTTTTTCAATATTTTCATAAGAATTTGCAAAGCTAAAACGTACAAAATCCTTGCAAGTTCTACCAAAACTAGTACCAGGTACCACCGCAACACCAGCGTCAAATAAGCACTTGTCTGCAAAACTATCACCACTCAGTCCTGTTTTACTTACATTTGGGAAAGCGTAAAATGCACCCCCAGGATTATTACATTGAATACCAGGTATACTATTCAAGCCATCAACGATCAAAGATCGTCTTTTTGTGAACTTGTCCATCATTTCATTTAAAAAATCATGTGGGCCATCAAGAGCGGCTAAAGCTGCAACCTGACTTGCTGCTGAAACACATGAATAGCTATTTATTGCCATTCGTGTCACGTTATCAATTAGATTCTCAGGCCATACACTCCATCCTAATCTCCATCCCGTCATAGCATATGTTTTGCTCCAGCCATCCATTACAATAAGACGATCGTATAATTCAGGATAATGAAAAAATGATGGCATTTTTTTTCCATCATATATTTGTCGTGAATAAATTTCATCACTAAATATTGTTAAATCTGGAAAATTTTTTAATCCATTAACCAGTTTGTCAATTTCAGATCTCTCAATTAAACCACCCGTTGGATTTTGAGGATTGTTAATGATTAATAATTTTGTTTTTTTATTAATTAATGATAGAACCTCATCAGCATCAAATGAAAAATTTTTTTTTTCTGAAAGAAACATCGGTATAGCTTTAGCACCTGTATAATTTATTACAGACTCATATATTGGAAACCCAGGTTCAGGGTATATAATTTCAACATTTGGTTGACCAAACATCATTATTGCGAAAAATATTGAAGGTTTTCCACCTGGTGCAATAAAAACTCTTTCTGGACTAATGTCAGCTTGATACATTTTTTTAATATGCCTTACAACACCCTCTCTTAATTCTAAAGTTCCATTTGCAGGAGTATACCCATGATGACCTTCATCAAGAGCTTTTTTACAAGCTTCAACAATATGCTTAGGAGTTAAAAAATCTGGCTGTCCAATTCCAAGATTTATGATTTCTCGACCTTCATTCTCTAATTTTTTTGCTTTGGCCAATATTATAAAAGCATTCTCTGTTCCCAATCTTGAAAAATTATCTGCAATTTTCACTATCTGTATGCAATTTTATCAGAAGTTAATTCTTTAACGTTTCGTGTTCCCATTAAAGTCATGCCACGAGTAATTTCATCTTTCATTTTCTGAAGTACTCTTTCAACACCTGCTTGACCTCCTGCACCAAGACCATACAAATAAGCTTTTCCCATAGAACAAGCTTTTGCGCCCAAAGCTAAAGCTTTTAAGACATGTGTTCCTCTTTGTATTCCGCCATCTAAAATAATTTCAATTTTATCTCCTACAGCATCTACCAAAGTTTTTAGTTGATCGAATGGCGCTCTAGATCCGTCAAGTTGTCTTCCGCCATGATTTGAAATCATTATTGCGGTAGCTCCTATATCAATAGCTCTTTTTGCATCATCTACTGACATTATTCCTTTAAGTGCAAAAGGACCATTCCATTTTTTCACAGCATATTCTGCGTGTTTCCAATTCATAGTTGTATCAAACTGTGAATTAATATAATCCATAATTGAAATCTCTATACTTGATCCTTTTTTTGTTAAATGTGAAATATTTGCTAACTTAAATTTAGGACCCATTAAATATCTTAAACTCCAATCTGGATGCATCGCGAAGCTGAATAAACTTTCTAATGTCAATTTAGGAGGTGTAGTAAAGCCAGTTCTATGATCCCTTTCTCTATTACCTGCAACGATAGTATCAACTGTAAGACACATTGCTTTAAAACCAGATCTTTGACATCTTTCTATTAAATTGTCGGTTAGACCTTGATCTTTATGAATATATAGTTGAAACATTTTTGGCCCGCCTGAGGCGTTTGATACCTCTTCAATACTACTTGTTCCCATTGTTGATAAACTAAAAAAAGTACCAAATTTTTCTGCAGCTCTGGCTGTTGCGTGTTCGCCTTCATGATTGTACATCTGATGCATAGCGGTTGGAGATAAGAATAATGGAAAATCTATTTTCTGTCCAAGCACTGTTGTTGATGTATTAATCTTACTTACATCTGTAAGGACATTTGGAACTAAGTCACATTTATTAAATGACGCAGTGTTTCTTTTGAGAGTGCTTTCATCATCAGCACCTCCATCTATATAATGGAAAATTGGTGCAGGTAATTTTTTTTTTGC
Source organism: Pelagibacteraceae bacterium AG-470-E16 (assembly GCA_003209195.1). Classification (GTDB taxonomy): domain Bacteria; phylum Pseudomonadota; class Alphaproteobacteria; order Pelagibacterales; family Pelagibacteraceae; genus HIMB114. The sequence continues at coordinate 172,638 of QCSF01000001.1, forward strand.
AAGTTTTCGGAAGTCATCAATGTTGTGACAGTCTTTAAGTTTCATTTTAAAATATTTCTTTTAGTCTAAAAGTGAATAAAATATTATCTGATCCAGGATTTTTATCACCAATATCAGCATTTGAAATATGATTGTACGAAACTCCAATTATTGAGTTTTTAAAAGCAGAGTAATTTAGTCCAACCTCAGATTTAAATTCTATTGGAAATCCCATATCTTTTCCATTTTCAAATTCCTGATAAAGACCAATTGAGAAACTTGGGACAAAAGATAACTTTGCACTGTGTGTTAAATAAAATGGTCTTGCAATACCAGTTCCGATATAAGCAGATAGCTCATTATTCCATGTGTTATTGCTCATATCTAGGTGACTAAAACCTTGGTTTACATCAAAGAAAAAAGAAACATCATATGTTCTTTGAAGCTTTCCAAGATATTTAATATTGATATCATTATTATGATCAACGATCTTAAAATTAAGTGCAACAGCATCTGTATCGTGTTTATAATCCCAAACTCCGATCATAGGATGAATTTCTACAGCACATACATTTTTCGCAAAAAGGAAAATGATAGCTGCAAGAAATAATTTTTTAGTTCTTACCATTATCCTGACATATAATATTGTTATAAAAATTTAAAGAATTAATCTTCGTTATATTTATGAAAAATAGGAAATTTGCTGCTTTTTTTAGCATATTTTTTCAAGGTATACCCGACACTTCTAAAAGCAAGGAACTTCCAGGGAATATCTTTGTAATCAAAATACTTCGCTTCAAGAGTCTCGATACCTGGCTTAAATGTTTTATTTAATTGCTCTGCTAAAAAAACAAATTGTATTAAATTTTTTTTTCTCACTGTAAAAACTATAAATAAATCTTGAAGTTTAATTTTTATATTGACTTCCTCTTTTGCCTCACGAATTGCACCTTCCTGCGGTGTTTCGCCCTGATCTAAATAACCAGAAGGAAAAGTCCATTTTCCATAACCTGGATTAATTGCTCTTTTACATAACAGAAATTTATTATTTTTTACAATCAGAGATCCTGCTACTATTTTAGGATTTTTATAATCAATAAAACCACACACACTACATACTTTCCTTTTTTTTTGCTCTAAATCAGTCTTTTTGTAATAAAATTTGCAGCAATTATTTTTCAACATTAAACTTCCTATAAAGTATATATATCCCAATTATAAAAAATGAAATTGGTCCAAACCATAGGAAAATGTTTTTTAATGATATTTCTGGATTGAATAAAATTTCTTCTCCATATTTAAGTTTTAGAAAACTATATATTTCTTCGTTACTTTTATTTTTTTTTAATTCTTTATTTACAAACTTTTTTATATCGATTGCAAAATCCGAATTTGATTCATATACAGATTGACCCTCACAAACTAAACATCTAAGATTTTTTGTTATATCGTTTTCTCTTTTGTAGATTTCACTCGAAAATGCATCTGTTAAAAAAAAAATAAAAAAAAATAAAAAAAAAAAAAAAAAAAAAAAAAAAAAAAAATCTCATTTTAAATTTAAAACTTTATTTACAAATTCGTCATTTATTGGACCAATATATTTATCAATAATTATAAAATTTTTATTAATTACAAAAGTTTCTGGCACGCCATAAGCTCCTAAGAATATAGATAATTCTCCATTTTTATCTTTTAAAACACCATTATAAGGATTTTTATTTTTTTTTAAGAAATTTTTGGCATTCTTATCATTATCTTTATAATTTACGCCAATGATTTTGACGTTATTTTCCTTTAACTTCATTAAATAAGGATGCTCTATTTGACAAGGCGCACACCATGATGCAAATATATTAACGACGAATATCTCATTATTAATCATGTCTTTCAGATTTAAATCCTGACCACTAAGTAAACTACTTGAAACTAAATTTGGAATTCGTTTTCCAATCATCACACTAGGTTCAAAATCTTTTTTTATAAACAGAGAGGTATAAAAAAGAGCAAGGGCTACTCCAAAAAAAAATAACATAACCACTATTTTAAATCCTTTTTTTAAAAACACTTAAAACACCTCCTAATATGATCAAAAATAAACTAAACCAAATTCCATGAATAAAAAAATTGTAATAAAATCTTGCGCCCACTATTGTTTTATTTAAATCTGGAAAATTTATAGCTAAATAATAATTTGAAAAGATTGTAGGCTTAATACTAGTTTCTGATGTAATTTGATCAGGCTGTAAATATCGCCTCATAGATGGTTTTAAATAAAAAGTTTTTTTCTCATAATCTATAATTTCAAAATCGGTCTGCATTTCTAAATAATTTTCAATATTGTGAATTTTTTGATTTTTAAAATTAATTGAAAAATTGTTAAATTTTTTAATTTGACCAACATCGATCTCAAAATCTTTAGTTTCTGAATAGTAAGAATTAAGAAAAACCGATAAGAAAAATATTCCTATGCCTAAATGCGATAGAAATCTTGGATATTGAAAAAAATTATTAACTTTCAAGCTTTTGAAAATTTCAAATAAAATATTTAAAATTAAAATCAGAGAGGATGCTAATCCGAGATAAAGAATTATGTCGTTTTTTTGAGACAAAACAACAATTACAAACGAGAATAATAATGAGACTAAAAAAATTGTAATAAATGAGTAAAACTGTTTAAATCCTAGGTTGTTAGTCCACTTCAATATGGGTCCAAAAGACATTGTAACTAAAAAAATGAAAACGAATGGTGCTAAAATTTTATTATAATAATCTGGACCTATAGAAATAGTTTCTCCAAAAATAGATAAAATTATTGGATAGATAGTCCCAAGCAAGACAACAAATAAAAAAAATAAAAGAAATAAATTATTTATATTTAAAAAACTTTCTTTAGAGAAAAATGCCGTTTGATAATATATTGTTTTTTTTGAATATATTATTTGAATGACTAATGCTGAAGTAGTAATTAAAAAGATAATAAGTAAAATGAAGACTCCTCTATCTGGGTCATTAGCAAATGCATGAACAGAATTTAAAATACCTGATCTCACTAAAAAAGTTCCTAGTAAACTAAAGGAAAAAGTCAAAATTGCTAAAAGTGCTGTCCAGTTTCTCATATTATTTTTTAACTTTAAAACAAGTAACGAATGTATTAACGCTGTGCTGGCAAGCCATGGCATCAATGAAGCATTTTCGACTGGATCCCAAAACCAATATCCGCCCCATCCGAGTTCATAATATGCCCATATAGACCCAAGGCCAATGCCTAAAGTTAAAAAAACCCACGATATCATTATCCATGGCCAACAAATTTTTGCCCAATGGTTGTTTAATCTATCCTTAATTAGACCTGCTAAAACTAAACTTAATGTCAATGAAAATCCAACATATCCTAAATATAAAAATGGTGGATGAATCACTAATAATGGATCTTGTAATATGGGATTCAAACCTAAGCCTTCAATTGGTCTTGGAATAATCATGTCAAATGGATTTGATTTTGTTATTAAAAAAATTAAGAATATTAAGAAAATATTATTTTGGAAAAAAATAACCCATGATTTAAAATTAATATCATTCTGATCAATTATTGAAAAAAAAGTTCCATATAAAGCAACAATAACTACAAACAACAGTAAACTTCCTTCATGATTT
>QCSF01000002.1 GCA_003209195.1 Pelagibacteraceae bacterium AG-470-E16
TAAAACTTTAAATTTTTATAACGGTTTTGCATTTGACAATTTAAAAAATGTTCCTGGTGTTACAGCTTATCCTCACCTTGGTTCCTATGTTTGGGCTTTTTTTTGGGATATTGGTATGTTTAATAAAGAATATACTGGAAGAATATTTTTTTTAATTTTATTTATTTTTTCAATAATTTTAAACTCATTTAATCCTAAGAACAATATTTTATGGAATTTTTTTATTATTCTAATTTTAACAACTATCTTTTTTGACCAGAATGCATTTACTGGATATCAAGAAGGCTTTATGTTTAGCTTAATAGCAATATTATTTTTTTTAATCAATAAAATTAAAAAAGAAAAAAAAATAAATTTTAAATTTATTATCTTATTACTTTTAAATTTTAATCTTTTACTTTGGGTAAAAAATGAAGGATATATCTGGTCAATATTAATTATTATTTTTTTTGTTTATTCAATTAAAAATAATTTTTATAATAAAATAGTGATATTTATCGGATTTTCATTACTTTTAACTATTAAATCTTTTATTTTTTTTAAATTTTTCGGTGAAAACCTTATAGGGTGGAAAGGATATACTTTTTTGCCATTAGATGAAAATTTTTTATCTACCATTTTTGAAAGATTACCTTTTATTATATTTAGTATTGTCAAAGTTTTTTTTAAATACCCTTTCTTAATAATAGCGGTATTAATTTTGGCAATTAAACTCCGAGAAAAAAAGAATTACGATTTGTTACTTTTTCTAATGGTAAATATAATAGTTACATCATCGATATTTATACTTGCTGATAATTCTAATTGGAAATTTCACACTAATGTTGGTTTAGATAGAATGTTATATCAGACATCTGGATTTTATATTTTCTTGATTGCTAAATTTTTTCACGAAATAATATTTAAATATATTAAGATTAATGGCAAAAATTAAACTAATATTCTCTACTGTGTCAATATAATGGCAAATGAGTATTCTACTCTTTTGATAAAAATGTATTAATATAGAATTAATTTTAATGTCAAAAAATCACACTGTAAAAATAGGTTATGGAAAAGTAGAAAAAGTTCCTATTTCAAAAAAAAATCCACTAGTTTTTATTGGTGGACCATGCGCAATTGAATCAAGAGAGCATACATTCGTAATGGCTGATAAAATTTCTAAAATTTGTGATAAATTAAAAATAAAATGGATATTCAAATCTTGTTATAATAAAGATTCAAGATCCTCTGAAAAAAGTTTTAATGGAATAGGAATTGATAAAGGTTTAAAAATTTTATCTGAAGTAAGAGATAATTTTGGAGTACCTGTGGTATCTGATTTTTCAGATCCTTCCTGGGCCAAACAAACTGGTGAGATATGTGATTTGGTGCAAGTTCCGGCATATTTATGTAGACAAACTAGTATACTAAAGGCGGCAGCAAATACTGGAAGACCAGTTTTATTGAAAAAAGGACAATTTATGAGTCCCTGGAATATGAAAAATTCTGTAAAAAAACTAGAAGAATTTGGGTGTAGACAAATCATACTAACCGATCGTGGGACATTTATGGGGTACAACATGCTCGTAAATGACATGACATGCTTCCCAATAATGGGTGAAACAGGGTATCCAGTTTGTTTTGATGCTACACACTCAGTGCAATTACCTACATCCATGGGTAATATTTCTGGTGGTCAACGAGAGTTTATTCCAAGTTTAGTAAGGGCCGCCGTAGGATGTGGTGTTGAAGCTTTATTTATGGAGGTTCATGATAACCCAAAAAAAGCGCTATCTGATCCAAACACAGTATTAGATATTAAATATTTAAATTCTATTTTAATTCAAGCTATTACGATTCACGAGGTTAAAAAAACTTTGTATACAAAATTTGGAGAGGATAATATACATAAAGATGACGAAAAATAAGGATATAATGTTAACGTTAAATCAGTTTCCTGTTGTTCAATATGATATAATTTTTAAAGAAACTCTTGAAGAAATGTCAAAATTTAATTTAGGAATTGCATGTTTAGTAGACAAAGAAAATAATTTAAAAGGAGTAATAACAGACGGTGATATTAGGAGAAAAATATTAAATATACAAAAACCATTTTCTGCTTTTTTTGTCGATGACGCAATTGTTCATGCTGTAAAAGAACCTATTTGCTCTAATCCAGAAACAAATATAAATGAAACATTAAAAATAATGAATACAAATCAAATTTGGGACTTGCCAGTTATTAACAATAAAAAATTAGTAGGACTTGTACACTTACATCCTGCTTTAAACAAACTTATCAATAAAATTTAATTTGAGACATTTAGATAATATCAAAAAAAAAATTAAATTAAAATTTAAAAAAAGAGAAAAAATGTTTGGTGGATGGATTTCTTTTAACGAACCTAACATTGCAGAATTATTCTCAAGTATAAATTTTGATTTTATAGCAATTGATATGGAACATACAACAATTTCAAACTCAGATGCAAAAAGTATAATTGTAAGCTGTAATTCAATGAATAAGCCTTGTTTTCCAAGACCTGTATCATTTGACAAGAATTATTTGAAACCTTTATTAGACGCTGGGTGTGACGGCATTATTGCATCAACAGTTAACTCAAATAATGATGTAAGTACATTTATTGATAATATGAAATATCCAAATAAAGGCAAAAGATCATTTGGCGTCAATAGAGCACAACTTTATGGATTAAACGAAAAAGAATATTTTTCAAATTGGAATAATCTTTCTACTAGTATTATTCAAATCGAGACATCTGAAGCCGTGAACAATCTAATAGAAATTTTAGAAAATCAAGAAATAGACGGAGTAATGGTTGGACCGTATGATCTTGCAGGATCACTTGGAGTTCCTGGTGATACAGATCATAAACTGGTACAAGAGGCTGTTAAATATATCGTCTCAATTTGTAAAAAAAAGAAAATAAGCTGCGGAACACAGTTAGCAAAATTCGATAGAAATATGATAAAAAATAAATTTTCATTAGGGTTCAACTTTTTAATTTTAGGATCTGATCTGTTTGCTCTAAAAAATTGGTCAATAGATTGTAACAATTTAATTAACGAAATTAAATAAAAGTGATGAATAAATATAATCAGTTGTTTGATCTAAAAAATAAAGTAGCAGTTGTAATTGGTGGAGCTGGATATCTGTGTAGTAGTATGGTGAAGGCTTTATATCACAATGGATGCAAAGTGGTTATTATTGACTTAAGAAAAAAAAAAATTGAAAAATTACTTAAGGAGATACCAGAATATGAAAAAGAAAGATTAATTTATTTTACTCTAGATGCTTTAAACAAAAAAAAATTAATAGAAACAAGGAATAAAATTATAAAAAAGTTTAAAATGGTAAATATTTTAATTAATGGTGCTGGAATAAATGCTCCAACTGATTTTTTTAATATAAGTTATATGGAATGGAAAAATATTATCGACTCTCATATTACAACTACTCTATACGGATGTCAGGTATTTGGTTTAGATATGATTAAAAAAAAAGAAGGTTCAATCATTAATATATCGTCTGCATCTGCTGGTCCCCCTTTATCCAAAGCTTTTGCATACTCTGCAGCTAAATCAGCAGTTAAAAATATCACTCAAAATCTCGCAAGAGAATGGGGTACTAAAGGAGTTAGAGTAAATTGTATTAGGCCTGGTTTTTTTCCAACAGAGTGGAATAAAAAACATTTTCTCGATAAAAAAAGGATTAAAAATATTTTTAATCATACCCCTATGAGAAGATTTGGAGACCCATATGAGCTTGTTGGTGCAATTATATGGCTCTCCTCAAACTCTTCAAGTTTTGTAACAGGTGCAGAAATTAATGTTGATGGGGGTTTTTCATGCATGACAATTTAAGAAAAACTGCGATCATAACCGGTGGAAATAAAGGTATCGGTTTTGAAATTACCAAAAAATATCTTAAAGAAAACTATAATGTATTTGTGGGAGCAAGGACAAATATTAATTACAAGGGAATAAATTCAAAAAATTTATATTTTCTAAAAATCGATGCTGAAAAATATGCTCCTCACCTTAAACTGGCAAAATATGCAATATTTAAAACAAAAAGATTAGATGTATATATTAATAATGTAGGGTTGTCAGAGTGGTCGCCATTGCACAAAATTGATGGAAAATTTATTGATAAAATGATTGACTCAAATCTTAAAAGTGTAATTTGGGGTGCGAAAGCTGCCTATGTTAGTGGAAAAAAAAATTTCTCTATTATTAACATATCTAGTTTAGCTGGAAAAAGAGGAAGTGTGAATAATTCAATATACTGTGCTACAAAATTTGGTGTTAATGGTTTAACACAATCACTAGCTAAAGAACTGGGTAACAAAAATATTAGAGTCAACGCAATATGTCCTGTCTTAATCAAAACATCAGGTCTTGTAAAAGCTTTAAAAAATAAATATTCCCCGTCATCTAAAAATATCAATTTTTTTTTAAATAGTTTTAAAAAAAATAATTCAGCTCTCAACAAACTTCCAACATCAGAAGATGTGGCTAATTTGTGTTTTTTTTTATCTTCAGAGGCTTCTTGTTCAATCACAGGACAATGCATAAATCTTGATTGTGGTGTTTTTCCGCAATGATGATTGTAGGAGTAATTCCATCACATTTAAATTCTAAAAGGTTTAAAAAGAAAATTCTTTACAAAATTAAAGGATTACCAATGATCGAACATGTTAGAAGAAGAGCTATGCTCTGTAAAGAACTAAAGAAAAAAATTATAGTATGTTCATGTAATAAAATAATTGAAAAGACAATTAAAAAATTTAATGGCTCAATCATTATGACTTCTAATCGACACAAGAATGGAACATCTAGAGTAATTGAGGCACTTAATAAGATTAAAGCAACTCATATAATAATTATTCAAGGTGATGAACCACTTTTGGATCCAACCTATTTGACTAAATTAGTAAAAATTATGTATCAAGACAAAAATAACAAAAAAATACATGCTTGGAATTTAATTTCAAGAATAACAGAGGAAAAACATATAAGTGATAAGACCTTTGTAAAGTGTTTTTTAAATAATGACCTTATTACAAATTTATTCAGATATGAAAAATCTTTTAAAAAAACAAAAAAAATTTACAAGATCTTAGGATTAATTGCTTTTAAAAAAAGAACTCTTTTAAAGCTGAAGAAATTAAAACCATCAAAAAAAGAAAATCAAATATTAATAGAGCAATTAAGAATAATTGAGAATGGAATGAATTTACGTGGCGTTAAAGTTAAAGTACCATTGCCATCTGTTAATCAACCAAGGGATATAAAAATCGTAGAAAATTTCTTAAATGTAAACAAAAAACAAAAAGAGCTACTATCAAAAATTAACAAATTTTAAACTTTCTTTTGCTAATATATACAATATAAAATTTAGTTAATGGTGGGAATGGCAAGAATTGAACTTGCGACCTCTACGATGTCAACGTAGCGTTCTACCACTGAACTACATTCCCTAATAAAGTTGATTAATATTTTATATTAAGATAAACAACAACCTTTATCGCGGGGTGGAGCAGTCTGGTAGCTCGTCAGGCTCATAACCTGAAGGTCCTTGGTTCAAATCCAAGCCCCGCAACCAAGGATACCAATTTCACTTTCATAAAATATTAAAGTTTCTCCTGCCGAACTCCTGCCGATTGCAAATCTGGGGTTGAAAACTTATGTTTTTGATTAAATTGGTTTCGACGTAGAAATTAGGGTTTTAGATAGTTAAACAAGTCAGTTAGTCATATGGTACAGGCTCATAACCTAAAGGTCCTTGGTTCAAACCCATGCCCCGCAATTAAATTATTAGTTGTTAATTTTATACCTTCGCAATATTTTGAATACCTTGTAATTCTTGCTCCAAATAAAGATTGATAAATTGTTGAATTATCATTTATATTTTTTTTAATTTCTAAAACACTAATATTAGATTTATATGAGTTTAAAATTTTAGTCGCTCTGTTTAACGCGGAGTATTTTATGTTTGTATCCAATGTAAATCTTGAATTATTTTTGTAGGCAAAATATTGTCTTTTATAAGTTACAAACAATGTTGGTATCAATTTCTCTTTTGATATTTTGTATATAATTTTAGATAACAAAGACTTATCTTTTACATTTACCTCAATTATTTTTTTTTTTGAGAAGAAAGTATTCTTATTCTTAATTTCTAATTTACCTTTGTTGAAATCATCGTCATACCACCTAAATCTTATTTTTTTTCTTGGAGTTATACCTTCTTCACTAAACATAAAAAATTCTAAATTACTTTTATCAAAATAGATAGAATTTATAATTCTACTTTTATAAATTTTTACTAAATCTAAATTTTTAGTATTTCGATAATGATCTAATACAGAACCCAACACTTTAATTTCATTTCTCACTAGATATCACTTTCTAATTATAAATAATTCTTGAATATTTATCATGATAATTATTAATACATTGATTAAAATTACTAATATAAATTGATCCGCCATCAAATTCTTGTTTTTTTTTATAGCTTGATAAGCATTTTTTTATATTAAAATTAATCAAGTTTTTTATTTTTGTTGAAGAAGAGTCTTTTGTTGCTATTGCCAAGTTAGAATCTTTAACGTTAATATTAATTGCCTCTAATACAGATTTTTCGCCAACAGATATAGCCTTATCACCACAACCTGCTAAAAAAGAACTATTAATTTTGTAGTGACCATATGAAAAATCTACGCAATCATTTTTAGCATTTATAATTGATAAATTTTTTATGTTAATTCTCGAAAAATCAATATCTAATGCATCAGATATTGCATTTTTAATAATAATATTTTTTATAGAGCCTTCAGAACGAATAATATTTAATGAATCTTCACATTTTAAATTTGAAATATTAAAGTCTATATTTTGAAAATTAGAATCCAAAAAAGTTATACATCCTGTTAAGTTGTTTTCATCTAATCTATCGAAATTTTTTTTATAAGACTTTTCTTTATCATTAGCAAATATTTTCAAATTTTTTGGGATATCACCAAGAAAAATAATTTTTCCATTTGCGCTGTTAGCAAATTCTAAATTAATAAATTTTACGTTTGGTGTGATTTTAGCGAATACGATTGTATTTTCTTCAATTTTATAAAATATTTTATTATTATTAAATATAGTTTTAATTTTATTTTTTTTATCGAGATTATAATTATTATCGTAATGTACAATGTCATAAATATAATTTTTTGGTTTATTGGACGCTCCAAGAATTTTTTTCAAATTCTTAAAGTTTTCATTAATATAACAATTGGTTTTAAAATTTGTATTCTCGCAATATTTAAATTTATATTTATGAATATCAAAAGATAGGAAATTTTGTTTATATTCAAATTTATTATCATTTATTTTAGTATTATTATAAAAACCATTAAAGGGATATTTTCTTTCAAAACTATAAGTTAAGTCAATATCTTCAAACGTTGGTTTTGTAAAAAAAAGATCTGGTTGATTTAGATATTCTTTAGCAACGCACTTTTGTATTTTGCTTAGGCTGTAACCAGCTCTATATTTGTAAATTCTACTTAAATAATTTTCATAATCGCTCACGTTAAAATTTACGTTATTACATTTTTTATGATAATTTTTATTAATATTTACATCACCATCATAATAAATTGGAATTTTTATATTATAAATTGGGTCATATACAAACTTTGAATTTTTATGATGTAATCCATGCCCAGCAAGTGTTTTATTAAGTTCGAAGAATTTTTTATAATTATAATAATTATTTGAAACTATACCTTTAAATCCGATTACTGCTGAATTAAAATCTTTTATAAATTTTTGATTATCAACTTTGCTTGAATAATAAATTGAGTTAATAAATTTTTGAAAACATACTGAAACATTATTATTTTTTTTTACACAATTACCTTGTAATTTTTTAAACTGATCAAAATTTCCCTCAATAATTGGTGCATCTTTCATCGACCATCTTTCAAGAAATTCTTTTGCTACTTTTTCCTGAAATATCATAGGATAATATTCTTGATTTATTTTAACATTTACAATGCTTGTGTGTGGTGTGGGGTAATTCATTGTTTCTAGAAGAGATGTCCAAAAAATTTCATTTTCAAAACCTTTAGAAACTAGTTTTAATAATCTAAATCTTGTAATATTTTCAATATGACCATTTTTTAGTTTAATAACTAGTGAGGAAAATCCCCTTCTAAAATCAATATGATCTACACTATGTGATGCAATTTTTGCTACAGCATTTATTTTTTTGCCTTTATAAACTACTGTTACATCAAATTTTTTTTTATCTTCTAAAAAAACTTTATCTCTACCTGATATATTAGATAAATGTTTGTAATATTTTTTTAAATTATTTCTATCAAAGTGAATTTCAATTTTTTTTTCTAATTTAGTATCATACCTTTTGTCGTAAATTTCAGCATTTAATTGAAAAATAAATGTTAAAAAAATAATTAAATTAAATAATGCTATTTTGTTTATTTTATCTATCATGAAATGAATAGCTCTTGATAATTATGGATGAAAATTGAGTTAATTTTTTTTTAAAAGTTTTCGCTTCATCTTTATTGTTAAATTTTAAATATATATTTGTATCAAAATCGTCGTTATTTCTTTCTTCATCATAGCTTATTAAATTTTTATCAATATTTATTTCGTTTGTTAACTTTTCAAATTTTCCATTTATTTTTAAAATAACCTCAATATATTTTTGATCGTAAGAATAATCACTTAAAAAAATGTTTAATTTTAGAGATGAAATTAATTTAGTAAAAAAACCAATAAATATTATGAACAAAGTTAACCCAATAGAATATTTTATATTCACACCTGCAGAAATTCCAATCGTAATTAAAGCAAATAGTAATGATAGTTCATAAATACTTTTTACTGGAGTCCTGTAACGTATAATTGATAATGCTCCTATCATGCCTAATGACAGAACTATATTCTTAGAAATTACAGTAGTTATCACTAAAGCAATCGGTGGTAACATCATTGACGTAACAATAAAACTTCTGTTTCTTAAATATTGATGCAGAAAAAAACTGTGAGATAAAAAGATTAATGTTCCCATAGTTGAAACTAATAAAAGTTTTAAAATAATAAGTTCTTGAATTTTTTCAAAAATAACTGTCAGCATACTATTAAAATAATACAATATATTTTATTAAATGGGTAATTCTTTTTTACTTTTTAAAAGTATTTTTCTTTTAAATTTAAATATTTTTTTATGGAAATTCAGACTTTCTATTTGTATTTTTTCACTTCTTTTATTTCTTAATTTAAAGAAATTTTCTATAGAAGTGGTATTTGCCTTATAAAATAATTTTTTATTTTTGAAAATTTTATTTTTTGAAAAATCATAAATTATCTTCTCATTTGTTTTGGTAATTAACGTTATTAATCTTTTTTTTACCAAATTAGTTTTTAAGGATATTTTAATATTTAAATTATTATATTTTAGTATTGCTTCAAAAATGTTTAATTTTTTAACTCTATCAATTTTAAAAGTTTTAATTTTTTTTAATTGTATTTTATTAAAAATACAAAATAATAATGACAATGGATGATCAAGCCACTCGTCTAAAAAAATATATTGATCATGAAAAAAATATTTACCACAATAATCTAAATTTATAGTTGTTATTTTTTCTTCTTTGACATTTTTAAAAAAAAATTTTGTTATAGGATTGTATAAGTCAGTATAGTTTACTTTAATAGTTTTCTTTTTCAGTTTTTTAAAAAATTTTAGCTGATTAAATAGTGGTTTCTCAATACTTAAATTTTTAATATTTATATAATTTTGTAATACAGAGTAGTGCTGATTTGTAGGAACGCAGATATGTACCCGATCATATTTTTTTAAAGGGATGTCTATAGAAGTTTTTTTTTTAATTAGCCTAAAATCACATTGATAATATGCATTTTTAGTCTTAATATAAATTTCGTTATAAACTTTTGCATTAATTAAATTCTTTACTATTTTTTTTCCCCATTTTCCATAACCTATGATAAGAAGTTTTTTCATAATGAAAAAGTTAACTATAATTGTTCCTGTTTACAATGAAATTAACACACTTCACGTAGTATTAGATAAATTAATATCAATGAAATTTTACAATAATATAGAAAAAGAAATAATTATTATTGATGATGCTTCGACCGATGGATCAAAAGAAAAAATAAAAGAATATAAGAATAAGTATGAATTTATTAAAACTATATATAAAAAAAAAAATAAAGGTAAAGGAGATTCTCAAAAACTAGCAAAAAAAATATTCTCTGGTGATTACGTTATAATTCAAGATGCAGATCTAGAATATGACCCTGAAGATATCAATAGTTTACTCAAAATCGCTATTCAGGAAAAAAAAGATTTTGTAATTGGATATAGAAAAATGAGGACTAATCTAAAACATCCATATTTTTTTTTTAGAGAAATGGCTGTTAATTTCCTAACTTTGACAATGAATATTTTATATGGAACTAAAATTAAGGACTGCGCATGTTGTTATAGGTTATTTAGCAAGGATTTATGGACAAGTATAAACGGAAAATCAAATAAGTTTGAATATGACTTTAGTATAATTTGCCAAGCCATAAAAAAAACAAAAAAAATTGGCCAATGCGTAGTTTATTATAAATCACGTAGTTATGATGATGGAAAAAAATGCACATGGGATGTGGGTATTCATGCTTTTAAAAGAATAATATTAGATAGATTCATAAATTAATAATCCTTAATTTAGGAAATGGAACAATTACTTTCACATTTTTTTTTCGAAAAAATTTCCGAAGTTTTTTTATTATAGATTCAGCAAAATTCCACGCAAAGATAATTATAACTTTACATTGAGATTTTTTTAACTTTTCATAGCTAATAATTGGAAATTTTTGACCTGGAGAAAATCTTTTTTGCTTTAACTTATTATCATCAACAATAGAATTAATTTGATTGCGATCTATTCTAAAAAAATGCGAAAAGGTTGTGAGTTTTGCAGGAGCTCCAAAACCAAACACAAATTTACTATCATATTTACAAATATATTTTTGAAACTTAATTTTCTCTTGCGTCATTCTTTTATAATATTTTTCGTATAATTTTTTTTTAAATAAGCCTCTCTTAAATTCTTTTATTATTTGATTATTAATTTTATTTTTAAAAATTCTTCTCTGACCTGCATGACAGACATAAACTCTAATTGATCCTCCTTGAGAATCTATTAAATCGAAATCAAAAACATTCATTCCTAAACTATTAAAAAAAGGAATTAATGGTTTTAAAGCATGATATGACATATGTTCATGATAAATGGTATCAAAACTTAATTTATTAATCACATCTAATAAATATGATACTTCAAAAACAAATACTCCTTTATTGTCCAAGATATTTTTTACTCCTAATGCAAAAGATTTCAAATTAGGAACATGAGCGAAAACATTATTAGCCGATATCAATTTAAATTTTTGATATTTTTTTTTTAAAGTGAAACTACTTGTTTCATTAAAAAAAATTGTATTAATTTTTATTTTTTTTCTAATATTTATATTTCTTAAATTTTTAGCTGGCTCAACACCAACAATATTCATAAATTTTTTTTTTACAAAAAATTCTAAAAAAGTACCATCATTACATGCTATATCTAATATAAAATCTTTTTTTTTTAATTTAAATTTAGAAATCATTTTATTGCAATATTTATTGAAATGTCTGATAAGAACCTTTGAGGTGCCACTAACATATAAATAATTTGAAAACATTTTTTTGGGACTTACAACTTGCTTTAACTGTAAGTGTCCACATTTATTACACAAAGATGTTGTTAGAGGGAAATACTGTTCTTTAATATTTTTTCTTATTGGATATGAATTTGCTAAAGGTGTTTCCTCTAGTTTCAAAACATCTATTATTTTTTTACTATTACAAAGAATACAGTAGTTACGTGTAAGAAAATTTCTTTTCAATTTAAAATCTATTATTGTCGTTCATAAAATCAATTCTAACTGTATCCTCTTCGTATGTTTTTTGGTCTCTTGGATTTTTACTAACAACTAAAATCTCAGTTTCCTCTATATAATACATGGCGTGATCAATTAAATTTCCAGTATAAAGAAGATCCTTTTCGTTAACTATTTTTTTATTTGGCTTTTCTTTATTTCCAGTTTTTCTGTAATAATATTCAAACGATCCTTTTAAAACGAAAATAAAATGCCAATCTTCTTTATGATAATGATTCGCTCTCCATTTATTTGATTTTGTATAAATTATCGAAGCACTTTTCATTTTTAAATCACATAGCGGCTGAATGAATCCTCTCTCATCTTGTATGTTCTTAGGTAAAGTTATAAGATCTTTATTTTTAAAATTTTCTTCCTTATTTTCTACACTCATCACTTATATTTAATATCTTGCTTATAATTTTTTTTTTTGGTTTTTCATTTTTTAAAAAATTTCTTATAGCAACTTTTGTGTAAATTTCATCAACTTTAACAGTTTTAATGCATTTTATTACAAAAGAGTTATTTTTATCATGTATTAAATAATCAATTTGGTTTTTTTCTAAAAAATTAATAATAACGCTATTTTTTTTATTTTTAATTAAATTTAAACTATTAACAAGTCGCATTGAATATATATTATTATTAAAATAAATACTTCCTCTATCTAGATTTAATCCTAAAACTTTGTAGTTAATATTTTTTAACTTTTGTGAATTGTAATAAGAGTAAGAAAATTTACTTTGAAAATTATTTTTCATAAATTTATTTTGTACAATTTCATAATATGCAAAAATCAAAAAAACAAAGCCAAAGCAAAAAATTACTGAGGATTGAAAATAACACAAATATTTAACAATATTTCTTGATCTAGAAAAATAAGCAAATAATAAAAAAGCCTCTAAATAATACCTTGGTAGTAATTGTCCAATAGCTAACACGGAAAAAATAATGATGTATGGAATATAATGGACAGTTTTATAATTTTTAATATCAAACAATAAAAGTAAAAATATCAAACCAAAACCACTTGATAAAGTATAAAGATCTAAAGGAAAAAATGGTTTTAAAATATCTCTTATATTAATAGAGCTATACCAGCCTTCTGAGGATCTTAATGATACTTCAAAAGCTTTAAAATTTTCCCTATTATAGAAAAATTCGTCAAAAAATGGTGATATTGGATTGCCAATATTTATAAATTTTATAACTAAAATGGGTAATAAAAACAAAACAAAATTTATCAAAGAAAATGAGGTTATTAATTTGAAGTACCTTTTGCTTTTTAAACATAAAAATATGTAAATTATCAGACCAAAAATTATATAATTAATTTTTCCAGAGCAGAAAAATAACAGCAAATATGAGAAAATAAAAAAATCGATCTTATTTTTTAAAAGATTTTCTTTACTCAAAATAAATATAGATAAAAAAATAAGGCCAAAAAATAATTGTAATTTTTGTGTCGATATAAAAAAAATAATTAAAGGAATTGAAAATATAATAATTCTAAAATCTTCATTTTTTTTATAAGTGTATAAAAATAGTAATAATGAAAAAAAATTTAATTGAGATCCAAAATTATCACTTTTGAATATGAAAGATAGCTGCAATAATATTTCATTTCCAAAATATAACATACCCTCAATATTAAAGTTTTCATCAAAGTTTAATGATCCGTAATTATTGAAATTTTTTGCTACAAATAAATGAGTAGCTATAGAATCGGCATCTGACAATGGCAATATAGATAATAAAAAAAATAAAATTATAAAAATATTATATTTTCCAATTTTTTTAAAAAAAAAATAAATATCTTTATATTGTAAATATTTTTGAAACTTTAAGGTTAAGATTACTTTGATAAAAATGATTATATATATAATATATTCAGATATAAAATTTAATTTAAATAAATTACTAATATTTATTATTAAGTAATAGAAAGAGACTAGTATTATGAATATATTAAACTCATTGACAAATAAATTAAATTTACTACGATATTTATTATGTAGTTGAACCGATAAACATGAATTTAAAACTAAAAAAGCAAAACTAAAAAAAAAGTTTAAGAAGAAAGAAGAGAAAAACATCCTATAATTATTATATATAATGAAATATAAAAATTCATACAATATTCTTGATAAATTTATTGCTTATTTAAGATTTAGGGAAGTTTTGAAAAAAAATGATTTTGATGGAAAAAAAATTATTGATTTTGGATCCGGGTCAAATTTTGATGTTTTAAAAAAAAGATATTCTAAAACAAAAAAAGCAATTTTTATAGATAAGCACGGATATCCCTTCAAAAATAACCAATTTTCCTTTTTAAAATATGAAGATAAAATTAATGAATTAGAAAATGATTTAAAAAATGAAAAATTTGATATAATTTTGATGTGTGCTGTAATAGAGCATTTGGATAATCCAGAAAATATTTTTAATTTCTTAAAAAATTATCTCAATAAAAATGGTTATTTTTTTATTACTGCTCCATCAAAATTTTCGAAGCCATTATTAGAGTTTTTGGGTTTCAAATTAGGTATTATAAATAAATTTTTACTAGCTGAACATAAAAGATACTATAATTTAGATGCTTATGAAGAATTGGCTACTAGGACTAACTTAAAATTAATAAATTTCAAATACTTTGAATGTATGATGAATACTTCAGCCATATTAAAATAACTTCTTATAAAATTTCATCCTAATTGTAGTATTATTTTTTTTAATACGGTTTTTTATAATACCTTTTTTTAAATCAATTAATTCTGTTCGAAAAGAACAAAATTTATAATTCTTGAATAATTTTCTAAAATTTTTTGATCCTACATTATAATTTCTTTTATCATTATTATCTTTATTGAAATTAATCTTATTTTTAAATGGAATTTTTAAACTTTTACAAATTTTCTTTGTTAAATCTTTTATTGTCATATTAAAATGTACCAAATTAGTTATAAAGGAGTTATGATTACTATTAATTAATTTATAGTAAATTTTACAAATGTCCCTTAAGCAAATAAATGGTCGATATTGTAATCCATCACCGTCAATGATAATTTTTTTATTATTTACAATATTGTAAACAAATATATTTATTACTAAATCAAGTCTTAAATTATTTGAAAAACCAAATAATGTGGAATTTCTCAAAATATTAACCTTAAAGTTTTTATTTTTAAGATCATAAATATATTTTTCTGACATTAAATTTGCTTTAGCGTACGTACTTATTGGGTTTGTTTTTGAGTTTTCATAAACAATTTTTTTGTTAAAACCGTAAACAGAACAAGTCGAATTAAAAATATACCTTTTTACACCAGTATGTTTTGCCTTTAGTGCAAAATTTCGTCTTCCTATATTGTTGATATTCCAAGTATATTTTTTATTTATTTCAGAAGCTGGATCATTTGGTATTCCATTTAAATCACAAACTGTATCAATTCCAATAAAATCTTTTTTTTCGACCTCTGTAATATTTTTTTTTATAAATTTTAATTTTTTATGATTTTTTATTTTTTTTCTATTTTTATATAACCATGGAAAATATAATTTATCATAAACCGTAACGCTGAAACCTTTTTGTAATAAATATTGAGTTAATATAGTACCAAGATAACCTGCTCCGCCTGAAATTAGTATATTTTTACTCATTGATCTTATTAATGTATTAATTATTAAATTTTGATAATTTAATATATGCTTTATTTATTTTTTCCAACAATAATAAGTTGCATTTATTGTCTATGCGATGACCTAAATAAGAAAATTTTACCTAAATCAGTTAACCCAATAAATAATAGTTTTATTTTAATTTTTATTTTATCACTTATATATGTTTTTGAGTCCTTTATTAACTTAATACCTATCAAGAGTTTTTTCTTATTAGTAATTATATCGTTGATTTTTCTAATATATTTTTTTTTAAATATAAAAAAAATTTTTATTAAAAAAATATTTTTTTTAAAAAAGCTATATAACCATAAATTAATCTTCTATTTGATACTTTGTTATTTTATTTTAATTTTATTTCCTGCCTTTGATGAAGACACTTTAAGGTACCACTTACCAATTGCAAAATTAATTAATGAAAAAAAATTTTTTGATTTTTACTGGTTTGATCACCTTACAATTGGGACACAAGAATTTTTAAATTCCTTTTTTTTAAAATTTAATTTTGAGTTTGGTTCAAGTTTTTTAAATTTTTTATTTATAATATATTTAATTCTATCTTTAAACTATTTAAATGAGAAGTTTTTTAAAAAAACAATTAATCCGAACAATATTTTAATATTATTGTCAGCTCCCTATTTTATGTCATTAATGTTAAGTCAAAAACTATATTTAATAGCATGTTATATTAGTGTAATTTCTATAACCTACGTATTTCTTAAAAAAAATAAAATATTATATCAGGAATTGATTTTAATATCTTTCAGTGGTGTTTTTATGTTTATAACAAAAGCAATCTTCTTTCCTTATATTATTTTATTTTTCTTTTTAATTTTATTTTATATAGATATAAAAAAAGCTATTAGTTTATATTTTTTAAATTTTTTAATTTTAGTTTTATTTTATTTTCCTATCGCGTATTTTAAATTACAATTTTTTGGTGACCCATTACTGCCAATGATACAACTAAATGAAACTAACTACTCTTGGTTTCCAGGTTACAAATATTACCTGACAGAAATGCAAATGGATTATACGCAAAAATTTGATAATTTATTTATTAAATTTATTTTAACACCAATTAAATTAATTCTACCATTAACACCGAGTGATGTATTAAAATGCTTTGGAGCAAGTTTTTTATTAATATTCACTATAAATTATAAAAATAGAAAGATTATTTTTTTAACATTATTTATGTTTATAAATATTTTTGTATTATTAAACACACAAACGAGATGGTTTTTGCCATTATTAGTTTTTCTCACTATATTTGCAAATACAAACAAGTTTATTTTGTTTAAAATATTATTAATAATGCAATCTATTGTAGTTTTAATTACATTGATCCCACTTTCTTTTGCGACACTTCTCGGGAATATTAAAATCATTAATAATGATGAAATTATAAATAAATTTCAAAGTTCAAATAAGGTTATTTTAGATGTAAATAAAATAACAAAAGATAAAAAAGTAATTACCGATTTTAATTTTTGGTACAATTTGAATAATTTTTATCCTGTTTATTATCCTTTTCTTTCAACTGTACAAAACAAAAATATATACATTTTAAATAGAAAAAACGATGATTATATTTTATGGGATTCGAAATATACTGATATAAAATCTTTTGTTAAAAATAGTTTAAAGTGTAAAGAATACCAATTAGTAGAATCTTACGTTTTTAATAATACCAGGTTATTTTTTATTAATAAAAAATCTACAGTTAAATTGTACCAAATTAATCAGTGTGGTTGATTAATTCATTATTAAAACTAAAAAAAATGGCATAAAAATACACATAAAATATACTGCTAAAAGATGAGAAAAATGCTCCAGTTGTTTGTAGTGGTGAAAATAAAATAAAAAAATTACAAAAAACTATAAGAATAATTTGTTTTAAATATTTGCTTTTCTTTCTGAAGAAATTTTTTATAAGATTAATTAGAATATATAAATTAAGTGTAAAAATCATCATAAAACCAAACACACCACTTTCTGAGAGTATTTCTAAATAAATATTATGTGGATGTGTTGTGCATCTTTTATTAGCATAAATAGTTTTAATATTGCTATACTTTTCTTTTCTACATTCTATTCGAAAAGTCCTAATACCTGAACCAAAAATAATGTTATTTTTAAAAATTTCTATTGCAGCTAAAAAATGTGCTTTGTGATGATTATCTTTAAAATATTTTACTGGTATTGTAATAAAATGGTTCTTTAAATTTTCATTATATGAAAAAATACTTAACAAAAAAACGAACATTGCAATAAAAGCAAATAATTTATTTCTAATATTTATGTTACAAAATAAAAAATAAATGAAAATTCCACAGAACAACATAATACTTGCAGATCTTTCATTTGAAAAAATAACAAGACCAAACGTCAAAAACATTAATATATAAAAATATTTACTCTTATAGAAAATTATTAATAAAAGAGATGTCAGAAAGAATAATTTAGATAAGTATGCGCCGACTACAAATTCATCTCCAAAAGGACCAGAAAGTCTTCTACCATTTGAATAGCCTACTTCATAACCAAATATATCTTTTTCAAAAAAATGTTGAAAATAAGTATCACAAACAACAAAAATAAAAGTAAAGAATAAAATTATAAAAAAATTTTTTTTAAAATTTTTTAAATTAATAATACAATAATATAATGCTAAAAATGTTAAAAAAGACTTCATTAAGTTCAATGATGGTGGTATAGATGTTTTTATATCTATTGAAAAAACATTGTTTAAAATCAAAAAAATTACTAATATTGAAATTGATAAATTCAAATACTTAATGTTGACTGATATTTTTTTTGAAATAAATAGAAATAAAAAAATTACAGATGAAATTATAGTAAATATGTTTAGAACGAATGTACCTAACAGAATGCTAAATGGTATAAAGTATAAAAATATATCCAAAAAAAATATATTTTTCGATGACTTAAAATTTAATGAAAACATATACTGATAAATGCAAATTTATTATCACATAAGTTTATTAATCTTAACACTTCTTTTAATAAATTTCAGAATAAGTATATCAAAGAGACTTGGTATAGTGGATAAACCAGATAATTTTAGAAAATTACATGAGAACCCTACTCCATCAATAGGTGGGTTATTAATTCTTATTAATTTTATCATTTCTATAATTTTTTTATCTACTGATGGAGATCTAAGATTTAAAATTCTTTTAATATGGTGTTTTTTAACAATATTTTTTTGCTCATTGGGTTTTCTAGATGATCGTGTTCAATTGAAACCTCTTGTAAAAACCTTTCTTATTTTAAGCATGTTGTTAATTACTCTTCCTTTGGATGAAAGTTTAAAATTTAATAATTTAATTTTCACTGACATAAAATATATAATTGTTTTAAAACAGAGTGCTCTTTTTTTTACAATATTCGCAATATTTTTATTATTTAATGCAATAAATTTTTCTGATGGTCTAAATGGTGTTCTTCCCTGTCAAACTATTTTTTGGCTTATAGTCTTAATAGATATTGACGGCCAAAATTTTTTTTTAATATCTTTGCTTATTTGTTTAATTATAATTTTTCTCTTTAATATTAACGGAAAATTGTTTTTAGGAAATTCTGGATCTAGCATAATATCAATAATATTATCGCTTTATTTTATTAAGATATACAATGAAAATTTAATTAAATTTGACGAAATTGTACTAATATTTTTTCTAGTGATAATTGACACAATAAGGATAATTATAGAACGGGTTATTAATAATCAATCTCCTTTTTCTGGTGATAACAATCATTTTCATCATTTATTAGCTAAAGTATTTAAAAAACAATTGGTCTTTATACCTTATCTATTTTTAACTATTACGCCGTACATAACTTTTATGATATTTAAAATTGAAACCTACTATATTTTATTTTTGAATATTGTAGTTTATTTTTTGTTATTATTATTCTTAAAAAAAATTCAAAATGATTGAAATAACTTTCACATTTTTATTTTTTTTAATTGTATTGTATGGCAATGGTCTAATATTTAGTTTTTATTTCAATAAAGGAGTCTATATCAAAGAAAATATTATTTTTCATTCTATTTTAGGATTAATTATAACAGGTTTTTTGGCTCAGATTTTAAGTTTTTTTTTTCCTTTAAATACTATACTTTTATTTTTAAATTTTATTATAGTTTTTATTTTTATTTATAAAAAAATCTTATTTAAAGACAAGCTAATTTTAAAAGTTAGTCTTAAAAACGTTTTGTTTTTATTTGTATTTTTTCTAAGCATTGTTAAAATTTACGGCAGTGGTTTCTCTGATGATCTCAATCATTACCATGGATCATTTATAGGTAATACCGATAATAAAAAAATTATAATAGGAATGAATTTCCTACATAATCACTTTGGTTTTAACTCACTTTGGCTAATATTAAATTCATATTTTAATTTTGATCAAATTTATCTTCAGCAGATACATATTTTTAATTCACTTATTTTTTTTTTGGTTTGTACCTTTTTAATTAATGAAATAATAAATTATAAAGAAAAAAAAAATATAGATATTTATATTCTTTGGTGCTCTGTTGCTATAATCTTTCTTTTCTTAAAATTTACGAGATTAAAAGAATTTGGAATAGACCGTGGAGCTGTTTTAGTGTTTATTTTTTTAATATCTTACACCATTAAATATTTTTCAAATGAAAACAAATTTATTTTTATATCTTCCTTGATCTGTTTATTTTTAACTTTAGTTAAAATATTTTATATATTTTCATTTGTTATACCAACCTTAGCTGTTATTAATTCAAAAAATTTAAATTTTTTTCATAGTAGATATTTTTTAATAATTTCGTTTTTATTTTTTTTGTCTTTATTTAAAAGTTTATTAATTAGCGGTTGCATAATTTATCCATTTGAATTCACCTGCATCAAATCTCTACCGTGGTATGATGCTATATCTGTAAATAATTTAATTTTAAAAATTGAAGCATCAGCTAAAAATTTTAACGAATATACAGGTATATTGCACATGGAAGAGTATATAAAAAATTTTCATTGGTTTCAAACATGGTTTAACAGAAATGCTGAAGAACTTCTGAATATAACATTGACATCAATTTTGATAGTTTTGCTTACAAAGTTGTTTATAAAAAATAACAAAAATAAAAAATTACAAATAAAAAGAGGCAAAATTGAAACTATAATTTTAATTCTTTTTCTAGCAAATTTACTTTTTTTCCTAAAGTCTCCAGTTATAAGATATCATCAAACGCTATTTATTTTGCTGGCCCTCAACATTAGTTTACTGATAATAAAACCAAAAATATTTAATTTTAATTTATTTCTTATATTTTTCGTTATCTCTTTGATATTTAACTTTTCAAAAAATATAAATCGAATTAAAAATGAAAACTTTATAAATGACCCATATAAACATATAAAAGAAATTAATTGGTATCATAAACCTCAAGAAAAATATTTAGGAGACTTTAAATATTATATTGGTTGGATAGATTCTCATCCAAGTACCCATCGTTCCCTCAAAGGCTTGAAACATAAGAAAATTTTTTTTACCGATATTTTATATAAATAACTACAAATTATTAATAATTTTTAATGTTTGAGAAGCTGATTTCATCCAGGAAAATTTTATTAGATGTTGTTTGGACTTCTTCTTAAGAGCTATTCTTAATTTTTTATCTGTAATAAATTTAATCAATTTAGTTTCAATTTCTTTTTCATCATCAGGATTAAAATATTCTGCTGCATCACCATTAATTTCATTTAATGAGGACATATTAGATACTAAGACTGGGCAATTATAAGACATTGCTTCTAAAGTAGTCAAACCAAAACTTTCACAGTATGATGTAAATATATAAAATTTCGCGTTCAAATACATAGCGGGAAGTTTGTTACTTGGTAAGTTAGTAAAAACTTTTATTTTTTTTGTTAGATTATTAACATATATAAAATTTTTAATTTCGTTATAATATTCTTTATCTAGTATTTGCATTACGAGATAAAAATTAATATTGTAAGTTTTTCTAACTTTTTTATATGCTTTAAGCAGGCTAATTATATTATGATATCTAACACATGATATAACTGATAAAAAATAATTTATCTTTGTTTTTTTCGCTTTTTTAATTTTGTTATTATAGCCTAAATATATTACTTTAATTTTCTTTTTATTAATTTGCAAAATCTCCGCTATTTCATTCCTTACAAAATACGAGTCAACAATTAAAACTTTGCAATATTTAATTGATAATTCCATCATTTTTTTGGTTAAAGATTTTTTAAAATAATTTCCAGGCATTAGCTGAAAATATTTCCATGGTAAATTTGAATGTAATCCTAGGTAAATTTTAATATTTATAAAATATGCAATAATAGGACAAATGTTCATTGGCGAAAAGAGTTTGTTTATTCCTCTTAATTTCAGTTCAAATGGTAGTATAATTTGCATCCATAAAAATCTAATGTATACATTAGAATATAAATTAGATTTTATTATAAATTTAATTTGACTTTCAATATTATTTTTATTTTTTTTTATTTCTTTAAAATATTCTTTAGTAATAAATATATAAACTTT
The DNA here is from genome assembly GCA_003209195.1 of Pelagibacteraceae bacterium AG-470-E16. Classification (GTDB taxonomy): domain Bacteria; phylum Pseudomonadota; class Alphaproteobacteria; order Pelagibacterales; family Pelagibacteraceae; genus HIMB114. The sequence goes on from QCSF01000002.1 coordinate 22,294, forward strand.
ATTTTTAAATTTAAAATTAAATAAATGCTCAAGAATATTTATGTTATATGTTTTTGTACCACTCCCTAAATTTGTACTTACGAAGTCAATGGCTATTTTCATTTTATTTTAAAGTATTGTTGATACCATTTTATTGTCTCTACCATGCCAGATCTTAACGAATATTGTGGTTTCCATTTGAAAAATTTATATAATTTTTTGTAATTCATGTATTGAACAGAAATTTCACCTTTGGTTTTGTTTTTCTTTATGTTTTTTAAAGTCATTTGTAAAAGTGTGTTTTCATTTCGATATTTGTAAACCATCGATACAATATCTTTTACTTTATAAGGTTTATTTGTACCTGCATTAAATACTTCTCCTTTATATTTTTTTTGATTAATACTTAATTGTTGTGCTAACAACATATAAACATTAGTTATGTCCTTGATATAAATAAAATCTCTAACACTTTTTCCATCGCTTCTAAGTTTAAAAATTTTTTTAGTTAACGCACATTTTATCAAATCTGGAAATAGTGCTGTAAAATTTAATTGTCCTGGACCATAAATATTACAAAACCTTGTTACTATTACCGGTAAATTATATAATTCTGATGAATAAGATAAAGATATCATGTCAGCACACGCTTTCGAGACATCATACGGATATTTTGGTTTTAATTTGTAATCTTCATTATAAGGCATAAATTTTATGCCATATTCACCATAAGCTTTATCAGATGATGCGACAATAATTGATTTTACCTTCTTACCATATAACCTAATTGATTCCATTAAATTATATGTGCCTTCAATATTTGTTTTCCAAGTTACATAAGGATTTTTTTTTGCAAAACCAACTTCAACTTGAGCAGCAAGATGAAAGCATATTTCTATTTCACACTTTAAAATTATCTTGTCTAAAAGATTTTTATCTAATACACTTCCATAAAATATGTTAATTTGTTTATCTATTTTTTCTAAATAAAGCATTGAATTTTTATTTTTACTTTGTGTAATTCCGGTAACTATAGCGCCATACTTTTTTAATTCTTTAGTAAGGTTTGACCCAACAAATCCAGATACGCCAGTAATTAAGATTTTTTTATTTTTCCAAAAATTTTTATTCATTTTTTAAATTTTTTTAATTTGTTTTTTTGCTTTTTCTAATTCAGTCAAAGTATTCACAGTAATATGTTTCCCTCTGTGTTTATGATTAATCATATTTTTACTATTTGAAAGTAAGTATAAAAATTTTTCAAATGTTTTATTTTTATTTTTAATTAATATATCTTTTTTTACTAATATATATCCAATATTAAACCATATATCTAAGCTAGGTTTTTCTTTAAAACTATAAACTATATTTGATCTATTTGATTTAATTACACCAAAATTAGATTTCATTTCATAACTACAAATAACTGTTTTATAATTTGATTTTAAGAATTTTTTAATTACTGAATTAATCTTAATGTCAGCAATAGTATCACCATAACAAATCAAAATGTATTCATTGCAAAAAGATAAACATCTTATTATTCGTTTCATTATTTTTTGATTTTCACCTGTATTAATAACTTTGATATTTTTATTAAATTTTTTTCTAAAGTTTAAAAATGCTTTAAATTTATAACCTCCTGCAATAATAATTTTATTAATTTTATTCTTAGAAAAAAAAAAAATTATATGCTCAATTATAGTCCTGCCTTCAAGTTTTATTAATGGTTTAGGAAGTGATTTTGTTAAAGGTTTTAATCTTTCACCTTTGCCGCCAGCTAAAATTATTACTGATAGATTTTTTTTAAAAACTGATATATTGAAATTCATAGTTTTAAATGAATACATTATTTTGATTAATATAAATAGAGAGTTATTATGACGAAAATATTAGTTACAGGTGCTGGTGGGTTTATAGGTGGTCATATAACCAAAGAGTTGCTTAAAAGAGGTCATGTCGTGAGATGCGTAGATATAAAGCCTCTAAGTGAATGGTACCAAACATTTGATAATTGTGAAAATTTTGAAATGGATATGACAATTAAAGAAAATTGTTTCCAAATGGTCGATGGAATGAATGATGTAATTAACATGGCCTGTAACATGGGTGGCATGGGTTTTATAGAGAATAATAAAGCTTTGTGTATGTTGTCAGTTTTGGTCAATACTCATATGTTAATGGCATGTAAGGATAATAATATTGAAAGATATTTTTTTTCTTCATCGGCATGTGCATATAATACTGAACTTCAAAAAAACTCTGATATTAAAGGTTTAAGAGAAATAGATGCTTATCCGGCAATGCCAGAAGACGGGTATGGTTGGGAAAAGTTATTCAGTGAGAGAATGTGTAGGCATTTTTTAGAAGATTATGGATTAGATGTTAAAGTTGCAAGGTATCATAATATTTATGGTCCAAACGGAACTTTCGATGGAGGTAGAGAGAAAGCACCTGCAGCACTCTGCCGTAAAACAATTGAATGTAAATTAAATGATGTGGACACAATTGATGTGTGGGGTGATGGAAAACAAACAAGATCATTCCTATTTATAGATGACTGCGTTGAAGCTACACTTAAACTTTTTGACTCTGAATTTCATGGCCCAATAAATATTGGAAGTGAAGAACAAGTATCCATTAATCAAATGCTTGACAAAATTGAAAAGATTTCTAACGTAAAGCTCAAAAGAAATTATCAATTAGATAAACCTAAAGGTGTCAATGGAAGAAATAGCGATAATACATTAATTAGAAAAATATTAGGTTGGGACTCTAAAATAAGTTTATATGAGGGCTTAGAAAAAACTTATAATTGGATAGATAACGAAATCAAAAAAAAACATAATCAATAATATTTGAATGAGTATTATAATTGGTTTAAATAGTTTTCATGCAGATTCTTCAGCATGTTTGATTAAAAATAATGAAGTAAAATTTGGTGTTGAAGAAGAGAGAATTAACAGAATTAAACACTGGGCAGGATTTCCAAAGGAGTCTATTAAACTGTGTTTATCCTCTGAAAATATTAATTTAAATGAAATAAGCGATATATGTATAAATACTAACCCAATATCAAATTTAGATAAAAAAATATTTTATTTTTTAAAAAATTATACATTTGGGAAAAAAAAATTTGAAATTATTAAACGTTTAAAAAATAAAATTTCTTTAAGAGAAAATTTTAATAGACTATTTGAAAGTCAACGATTAAATAAAAATGTTAAAATTCACTTTATTGATCATCACTTAGCTCATATATCGTCATCCTTTTTTGCTTCTGGTTTTGAGAATTCAATAGGACTGTCTATTGACGGGTTTGGTGACTTTTGCAGTATTGCAGTAGCAAGATGTAATAAAGAGAATATAAAGATTATTAAAAAAGTTTATTTTCCAAATTCTTTAGGGGTATTTTACGAAGCTTTTACACAGTTAATTGGATTTAAGAATTATGGTGATGAATATAAAATGATGGGTTTGTCTAACTATGGCGAAAGTGGTTTAGAAAAAAAAATTGAAAAAGTTTTTGAAAAACTTGAGGATATTCGGCTGAACCTCAATTTTTTTAATCATACAAGTAATAATTTTGAGTATAAATTTCAAGGAACTCCAAACCAAAATTTTATATTTACAGAAAAAATATTTGAATTACTTGAAATTAAAAATAGAGTAATAAATGATGAAAAAAAAGCTAATATTGCTTTTGCTGCACAAAAAATATATGAGAAAATTTTTTTAAAAATTTGTAATGATATATCTCATGATAGTTTTTCAAACAATTTAGTCTTGTCGGGTGGGTGCGCCTTAAATTCTTTAGCTAATAAAAGATTACATGATAATGGTTATTTTAAAAATATATTTGTTCCATACGCTCCTGGTGATGCGGGAGGTGCAATTGGTTCAGCGCTGTATACTTCAAATTTAATTTTAAAAAATAAAGTTTATAATCTCAAGTCACCCTATATTGGTCCAAATTACTCTAATGACTACGTTAAAAACATGCTTGAAAATGATCATGATCAAAATAAATTTAAAATAACATTTAACAAAAATAAGGATGAATTATTAAAAATTTTAGCGCAAAAAATTTTTAATAATTCTGTTGTAGGTCTTTTTAACGGGAAAATGGAATTTGGTGCAAGAGCACTAGGCAATAGATCAATTGTTGCAAATCCCTGTAGCACGAATATGAAGGAAATATTAAACTCAAAAATAAAGAAAAGGGAAAAATTTAGACCTTTTGCACCCGCAATCTTAGAAGATCAGAAAAAGGATTGGTTTAACAATATGAGAGAAAATTTTTATATGTCTTCAGTTGAATTAATAAATACCAATAAAAGACACCTTATACCAGCTGTTACGCACATTGATGGTACAGGAAGAGTTCAAACTGTTAATAAAAAAATGAACTCCGATTTTTATAATTTGATTTATTATTTTAGCAAAATATCTAAAGTGCCTATTTTATTAAACACGTCTTTTAACGAAAACGAACCAATTGTAATGAAACCTGAACATGCATTGAATTGTTTTAAAAGAACTAAAATGGATTGTCTTTTAATAGAAAACTATTTAATAGAAAGGTTAAAAAATTGAGATTTTATATAAAAAACTAAAATTTTAATTTTTTTTTCAAAATTTAAAAATAAAAAAAAATAAAATATCTTATGATATTTTTTTTTTAAAATTAAATATTTCAATAAATTATACCTATAATTAATTTTAAGTTTTTTATAATTTTTAAAATTTTGAAATTTATTTTGATTTTTATTAATCCAAACTTTATTCTCAAATATATTTTTTAAAAAATATTTTGAAGTCTCGTTATTATCGTGAAATCTTATAAAAGCTAAAGGTTCATTGTAACCAAGTGTTAATTTATGTAAAATATTTCTCATTAATAAATCATAATCACCAATAAGATGAAATTTTTCATCAAAATACATATCTTCAATTTTTTTTTTTTTAAATATTACAGTCGAAATACTTATGAAGTAATTTCTAAGTAAATTTTCAATTAAATTTTTTTTTGGAAAAACTTTATAGTATTTTTTTATATTAATATTATTTTTTTTTTCAATTCTTAAAAAATAATTTGTAAAACTTATATCAAGATTATATTTTTTCATAAATTTAATTTGCTTTTCAAGTTTATTTTTTAACCAAATGTCATCTGTATCCAAAAAAGCAACATAATTCCCAGACGCAAAGTTTAATGCCATATTTCTTGCTTGTGATAAATTTGTAAATTTATTTGAGAGATAATATTTAAATTTAGAATTACTGTATTTATCAAAAATTTCTTTGCTGTTATCAGTTGATTTATTATCCCAAAAAATAACTTCAAAATTTTTATAGGTCTGTTTTTCAACACTATCTAAACATTCTTTTAAATATACTCCTCCATTGTAACAATTTATAATAATACTGATTTTATCTGACATTTTTTTTATAAAATTTATAAGTTTTTACTAAGCCAGTATTTAAATCTATTTTTGGCACCCATTTTAAAAACTTCTCTAATTTTGATGTTGACGCATAAGAAATCATTGATTCATCAGGTCTAGATTTAATTGCACCAAAATTAGGTTTGCCACTTTTTGATATGAAAATAATTTGGTTAATTATTTTTTTTATTTCAATAGGCTTTCCGCTTCCGGCATTGAAAATTTGAAATTTTATGTTTTTACAATTAATTATTTTAATTAGTAATCCGATGAAATCTGAAATATATAAAAAATCTCTTTTTTGTATTCCGTCTGAACAGTCGAATTTAAGATTTTTAATAGCTGACCGCATAACAATTGGGATAATTCTATTAAACTCTTGTCCGGGTCCATAAATTAAATAGGGCCTTACTACACAAACATTCATTAAATTATTCTTAGATATCTTTTGTAGATATTTCGTAGCCATAAGTTTTGATTTTGAATAATGTGATTTCATTTCACTAATCTCAGTTTTTAAATTTTCTTTGTGTGGAGACTTTTTATAACCATACTCTAATGAACTTCCCATTTGCAGAAATAATTTGATTTTTTTATTTGAAAAAAAATCAGCTAAATTTTTACATCCATTATAATGAGATTTAATAGTTTTGTTTTTGTTTTTGTGATTTACGTAACCTGCAAAATTAATGATATAATCATAATTCGTTCCTAACCTATAAATATCCTTTTTTTTTGTAATATCGCATTTCACATATTTTACACCGCTGAATTTTTTAAAATTTTTTTTTGAATAATATGTACTGGTAATTTTAATATTTTTCTTTTTTTTTAAAAAACTAATTAAATTTTTTCCTAAAAAACCTGTGCCACCTAATATTAAAAAATTTTTGTTCAATTTATTTTTTTTTAAATTTTTCCTCTAACAAATCTCTATCCCTTTTCGTATCGATGCACTGCCAAAATCCTTCGTGTTTATATGCTTTCAATTTTTTATTTTTTGCTAATTTTTCCATAGGTTCCCTCTCTAGAAAAGTTTTATCTGATTTTATTAAATCAAAAATATTTGGCTCAAAAACGAAAAAGCCACCATTTATCCATCCTTCATCTAATTTAGATTTTTCTCTGAAATATTCGACATTACTTTTTTTAAGTTTAATTGCTCCGAATCTTGCTGGTGGCCTTACAGCTGTTAATGTTGCAAAACCCTTCTCTTTTTTATGAAATTGAATAAGTTTTTTTATATTAACATCAGACACTCCATCACCATAAGTAAGTAGAAAAGTCTCTTTTTTTAAATATTTTTTTAATCTTTTCAGCCTACCTCCAGTCATAGTTTTTAAACCTGTGTTAATCAAATTAACTTTCCATGAATATTTATTTTTTTTAAAATGTTTTTTTATTTGGGATCCTTTATAACCTAATGCCACATAGAATTCTTTTACTCCAAAATTATAATAATGCTCCATAATATAAATTAATATTGGCTTGTTATTTAGGGTGACCATAGGTTTAGGTATAGTTTTGGTTAATTCAGACATTCTTGTACCGAGACCTCCTGCTAATATTACTGCTTTCATTTTATTTTTTCATATTGCCTAATTTGCTCTGATGATAATTTACAAATATTAATTTTTTGTTTTCTATCATAAAAACTTTTATACCACTCTGTTACATATCTGATATTATCTGAAAAAGACAATTTGCATTCCCAATTAAGTTTTTTTTTTGCTTTTTTGCTATTTAACTTCAGCAAATTAGATTCATGAAATTTTTTATTTTTTCTAATATTCCATTTTGCAGCAGGATAAAAAGATTTTATTTTTTTTAATACTTTCAATACAGAATTATTATCAAAATTTTTTGGTCCAAAATTAAAAACTTCACCATGAAAATTTCTGGGTCTAATTGTCATTTTTTTTGCTAATATTAAATAGCCATTAAGTGCTTCCAAAACGTGTTGCCATGGTCTGGTTGAGTTTGGGTTCCTAATATCAACAAATCTGTTTTTAGACCATTTTTTAAAACAATCAGGCACCAGTCTATTTTCAGACCAATCTCCACCTCCGATGACATTTCCGGCTCTTGCAACTGATATGAATACTTTGTTATTTTTATGTGAAAAAAATGAATTAATATAGGATTGAATTGCTAATTCAGCAGATGCTTTTGAAGCACTATACGGATCTTTGCCTCCTATTAAATCATCTTCTTTATACCCTCTATCTAATTCTAAATTTTTGTAACTTTTGTCACTTGTTATTAAGATAACAAAAGTTTTTTTTTTTACTTTTCTAAGAGCTTCTAATAAATGAATTGTACCTATTGAATTAGATGACCAAGTTTCAATTGGATTATCATAAGAATTTTTTACTAACGCTTGAGCGGCAAGATGAAAAATATAATCCGGTCTTGAATTATTAATTATTTTTTTTATTTTTGATAAATTTTTTAGATCTACTTGATAATGCTTTATTTTTTTTTTAATATTTAATAGCTGAAAATGTGACGGCCTTGTATTTATATTTTTTGATAATCCAATAATTTTCGCGCCTTTTAGCAACAGCCATAATGTTAACCAACTTCCTTTAAAACCTGTGTGACCTGTAATTAAAATTTTTTTTTCTTTAAAAATATTTTTTTTCATTTTAATTTCTATTAGAGTGATATTTGCTAATTGTAATTTAAAGCATCTAGGATTTGATTTTTAGAAAATCTTCTTCTAGCATCTCCGCTGATTCCATTGTCTTGAAGAGGCTCACCTTGAATTAGGTTATTACATAAATTTTGAACATCTTGTGTGTTATCATTCAGAATTTTATCAAAATATTTTTTATCATTGAATTGTATTTGCTCAAAAAATTTAAACATACAGGGCACTATTTCATTTACTGATCCATCATGTGGTTTGCTATAATTTCGAGTTTCAACGATTATTCCACCTTCCGGATGAAAATAATTACCCTTTGTAGAGTTTAAACCAAATAGATCGCTTAATCCCATTGATCTTGCGGTGTATGATAGATATTTATTAATCATAGGGAAACGTTTAAACATTTTTTTTATCTTTTGAGTTTTAATGGGGTGATCAGCACTCCATATAGCAAGTGTAGCTGCAGTAGATTTTGGATGAAAAACCACGTGTGCCTGTTCAGAATCTAAAAATTTAGTTCCACCTTTAGTATGAGTATAATTTTCCTCAACTTCGAGTAATACTCGATTTTCGTCTCTATTTTCATGAGATTTTTTTTTAAAACTAATTGTATCATAACCTTGCCCAGATATTACTGAAGTCGATAAAAGTCTCCATCCATGGTGATGGATATTATCATGAGTAATATCGTTCATATTATTAGAATTTGGTGGAAAAATATTTATTGCTATGATCACATCGCCTTCAATTAGTAAATAGAAGAATAGATTTGTAGCATTACTAAAGAATTTTTTTGTTGAAATACAATTTAATAACGACTCATGTATGAATTTTTTGTCATTCGATAACTGATCAATTCTTTCATGCATTTTAAAATGCGTTTTCTTTCTGTCTCTAGAATTATGTAATTCATCAGCAATTTCTCTTAAAATTTTTTCTGAATTCATGTTCATAAATTAAATTTTTTTTTATTAAAATACATCACATCTCCAAAAAATGTTAGGCCTGAGAATAAATTATTATTTATCATATTAATACCTACCATCCTAAAATTATTTGGCAAAAGATACCTTTCTATATCGCTAAAATTAAGGTATTTTTCGTAAACATTATCCAACATTATTTCACATTCAATTGCAGAAACTACATTATTTGATAATATTTCTTGAGCACCTAGTAGTATCTTATCTTCATAACCCTGAGTATCAATTTTAATTATATCAATTTTATTAACATTATTATCTTTGCAATACTTATCTAATGTTAAAATTTTAACACTTTCAATTTTTTTAACATACTCACTTTCATTTGTATTGAACTGTTTACTCCGTACCTGTAACCATTTTGTATTAGCATTAATTTTATTAAAAGAGGAATTTCCAGTCTTCGCAGTCACATGAAAATCTCTCTTTCCTGATGTTTCCGCAATAGCGAAATTATTTAAAATTATATTTTCATTTGTGCCATATTTTTCGTTTAATTTCTGAAACTCAAAACTGATTGGTTCAAAAGCATGAATTTTAGCATCAGGGAATAATTTTTTAAATCTCTCAATAGATTGACCTTGATTTGCGCCAATATCAAAAACTACTTTTGAATTTGAAAGCTTTGACAAATAAATTTCGTCGAATGATTTAAAAGTTACTTCTTTATTTATTCTTTTTACCTCTACACCTATAAACCATAAAAAATTTTTTATAATGTTTTTTAATATTTTCATTATCAACTAAAAATTTTTTCAATTAAATTAATTTTAGGTTTTTCATAATAATTTTTTGCAAATAAAGATAGATGTTTTCTTTCAGATATAAGTGATTTTTTATTGGATATATTTAAAAAATCACTAAATTTATTATCTTCATTTATTATGTGATGCTTATTGATTTGAAAAAGTGGATCAACAGATAACTCATTAATTTTGTTGAGATAAACAGGTATTAAATTGAAATTTATTGCCTCAATTATTGTCGATGTACCTCTATATAAAACATAGTTATTTTCTTGCAAATCCTTGATTAGAGAATTACGGGAAAAATTTATATTATGACTTATTTTAACTGAAATTTTTTTTAAATAATTGTTATTTTTCAAAATAGGATGTAACCTAATATTAAATTTAAAATTATTATTCATTTCACTACCACAGAAATTAAGAAATATATTCATCTCTTCTGGAATACCCTCTGGTAATACAAGAATTTTTTTTTCTTTTTTCGATTTTTTTCTTTTTCTAGAAAAATAAATTTTTTTTGGTATTTTCAAAGAACCGATATTTATTATTTCAGACCTTTTACCAATAGATTTGTTAAGTAGCTTTTCATTATATTTATTAATAGTAAGGATTTTTTTTGCAATAAATTTTTTATTTAATGTTTTAAAATTTAAAATTTGTTTTTTTTTAATTACACCAAATTGATACCCTATAGTTTCAAAATTTAAATTATTTATTTTTGAACTATTTACTAGTAACCTTTCATACTCATTACCTTCAAATGTAAAAATTACTTTTTTTGGTTTATAAGATATTATTATTTTTTTTAATTGTTTAAAAATTCTTTCGTTATCAACTAAATTTATATATTCAATTAACGTTATTTTATTTTTTGACTTAAACATTATTTTAAATAAGCAAATTGAATGAACTCTTATTTCTTCAAAAAAACTTAGATTTTGACTTAATATTATGAAATTTTCATTTAAATTTTGTTTTATTTTGTTTTTTTGAGACTTAATATGATCAATAAAAATTAGAAGTGTGCTACTTCTATTTAACATAGAAGCTAATTCACCAAAATAAAAATCATTTTTGAAATTAATATTGTCGTAATTGACAAGATGAGAAATGATTATGTTCTTAATTTTGCAATTATTCTCAAGTATAGCATAATTTTTCTCAAAATTAAAAAATTTATCTTTAATGTATAAAATATATCTTAACAAGTTATCAAACCTTTTTTATTTAAATGAAAAATATTGTCAAAATTTAAATTAAATAATATGAATATCTAAATATAAAAATGTACAATCTAATGACTTTTTTTGGTATTTATTAGAAATGAATTTCTTTTTTTGCTTAGATGACACAAATATTAATAGTAAACTTACTATACCAAAGTTTCAAAATGAGCAAAATCTTAAGCAATCTATTTTACTTTTTTCACTTCATTCTCAAAATAACAAATGGATTCTTAATAAAACAGAGTGTGATAGTGATTGTGATTTTTTTTATATAAAAGATAAAGATCATATACATAACACAATTTACTTTTTAGCTCAGGAAAATGATGCTCATAATATAATAAAAAATAATGTGATTTCAAATATAAATAAATTGACTGATACCAATCCTGCATTTAGAGCAAATTTAGAAATAGAAAATGAAATGGGTGGATTTTCATCTTATCAATCAGATTATCCATTTGATATGATTAAAATATCCAATGGTATTTTGAGCCCATTGAGTATCTTGTTAACCGAAAATGCTGATATAAATAAAATATATTTTAGAAATATTTTTTTTAAACCAACAGCTCATAATGGGAATTATTATATTATTAATAAAAAACAAAAAAAAATTTTAGAACAAGGTATAATCGAAACGAATAAAACTAATATTATTCATATAAAAAACGATTTCATAAATGAAGAAAATTATTTCTTTACTTCAAATATTTCAGGTATACCAATTTATTTTTCTCAAAAAAATAATCATATTAGCTTTGAACATACGCATCCACCTCATCAGTATATCTTAAGTGAGGATAAATATTCTTTGGTCAAAAATTTAAAGAAAAATTTTAATGAAATTATTAATTAAAAAAATTTATAATCATCCTAATTTTGTATTTTTAAGAAATTTATTAGACTTTAATCCTATAAAGATAAATACATCTCACATTAGTCCAAATCTATCGGTATCTGATGGATTTTTATGGAGAACAGAAAAAAATTTTAGAACAATTTTTAAATTCACAGATTTATATAAGTTATTTTTCGGTGAATTAAGTAAAGTAAAAATAGTATTTTATGACAAAAATTTTAAACAATTAAAAAGTTTAAATTTTTCAGATCTGAATTTATACAATAATTTAACTATAGATAAAAATTTTATGCATGGCATAGAAGACTATGGTACTTTCTATATTTTTCATGAAACAGAAAAAAATATTGACTCTATAATTAGAAATAGTTGTTACACAGGTTATCAAAAAAATAATAAAATATTCTCTTTTGTTCATGGTAATTTACCTACTTTAGTAAACACAAAGAACAGAAAAATACAAAAAAATATTATTGGCAAATCTTTATTTTTTTATAAGAATTATAAAATTCAAAAAAATTTTTTTAATTATGATTTTTCTGAAATTTTTTTACAAAATCCAACTAATTCGAAAATTTTTTTCTTTTTAAATAATACTAAATATTCATTAAACAAATATTGCTCAATCATTTTAAAAATAAAAAAAGAGAAAATTATTAATTTAAAATCAAAATGTTTTATTTTTAGACCTATAGTTTTTAGTTATAAGAATAATTATATAGATGTTCACCATGGGTAAATAATGTTTCGAAAATTTGTTAAAATTATATTTAATTTACTTAAAATAATTGATTTTTTATTTAAAAAATTCTTCAAGAAAAATTTTTTTTTAATATTTAAAGAATTAATTGAAGAAAACTCTTATGAAAAAATAAAAATTAATAAAAACGATATTTTTTTTTTCTGTCCTAATGATTTAATATCATGGAGAATTAAAACCTTTTTTTCTAAAGAACCAGAAACTTTAAAGTGGATAGATGAATTTAATCATCAAAATAAACATGAAAGTCTTGTTTTTTGGGATATTGGAGCAAACATTGGCTTATATTCCATTTATGCAGCTATAAAATGGAAGAATATTAAGATCCATTCATTTGAACCCTCCTCTAGTAATCTGAGAGTGCTCAGTAGGAATATAAGTATAAACAACTTAAATGAAAAAATTTTTATAAATCAGTTTGCATTATGTGATGATAATCAGAAAAAATTTCAATCAATGAATGAGTCTTCTTTCCTTGAAGGTTCAGCTCTACATTCTTATGGTTCAGAATTAAATTTTGAAGGAAAACAAATTTCAACAAAAAATAAATATAAGATAATTGGATTATCAATAAACTTTTATACAAATCACCTAAATAACGAGACTCCGAATTATATGAAAATTGATGTTGATGGTATAGAACACTTAATTTTACATGGCGGAACGAAAATTTTACAAAGCAATTCACTTAAAGAAATATGCATCGAACTAAATGAGAATTATATTAAACAAACCGATACAGCTATTAAAATTATGACAGATAATAATTTCACTTTTATGAAAAAAGAAAGATCTAAATATATTTTAGTCTCAAAAGAATTTGATAAGAGTTATAATTATTTTTTTGTTAAAAAAATTTAAATTTAAATTTTATTAATCCCCCTTTATTACCAATTAATTTTGTAATCGATTGTCTCACTAATATTAATATTGCGAATATCATTCTTAATTGAATTTTTATTCGAATAAATAATTTTATTTTTTTTAAATTTGTAATTTATATGCTTATAATTTTTGTAATCTGAATAAATAATTATAGGTTTATTATAAATCAATGACTCTTCAATAGCTGTAGATGAATAACTAATCAGAACATCATTTACTAATAATTCGTCTATAAAACACTTATTTTTTGAGAAATTAATATATTTATTTTCAACATTTATAATTTTCTTAAAAGTTTCTAATTCACATTCTGGACCTTCTCTAAATCTTATAGTTAATTTATGTTTATTTTGATTTGAAAAATAATTAATTAAATTTTTTAAATTATAAACATACTCATTAAAATCTTCATAAATCCATGGCCATTTTGAAAGCGACTTAGGCGAACTAACGTGTAAAAAATTAAAGTTATCTGAACTACTTTTAATTTTTCTAATTTTAATTTTTTTTTCGCCATATAATAAAGGTTGACTTCTAATTATTTTCTTTGAATGTTCATGAAAAGATATTGCATGTGCAGAGATTTTTGTCTGAGCATAGATTTTATCGGCCAAAGGGGAAAAAATCATACCACGACCACTAATTTTATTTACAAAACTTGCATATTCATCACTCGGTGTAGACATTGAACCATGTGGAACTAGAAAAGTTTCAAAATCAATTTCTTTTGAGATATCAGCAATTATAGTCGGAATATCGTACCTCAACTGATCAGTATAAAATTTGATAATATTAATTCTAGACAGAAAGTTATAGTAACTTTTTCTACTTTTATATTGTTGGATGCAGTAATTTACTATTATTTCTTTAAAATGTTTCTCAAGATACAAAAAATTATTATCAAGTAGATCCTTAAATATATTATTTATTAAATACTCAATTTCTTTAATATTTATTTTTTCTGCTGGATAACATGTAAAATAATAATGTTTTTTTTTATTAAAAATTTTTAATATATTAATAATGTTTAAAAATATGTGATATAAATTAAAATCAGAATGCCTGATTACCTCTAATATTCTTCTTTCTTTATCTGATGAAATTTTTAAAGATAATTTTTTACCGTATACTAATAAAGAGGGGGGGCCCTTCTTTAAAAAAAAATTATTTAAGCAGATAAGAGTTTTTTTAAAAAAGGAAATTTTTTTTTTTTTTAAAAATAAGAAAAAACCTTGGTTTTTTTTATTTATTATTTTTTCTATAAAAAAACTTAAGAAAATCTTCTTGTCATTAAAATGTTGAACTTGATTATTATAAATTAATGCGTAATTTTTTGAGTCTATAGAATTATAATGAATGTATAAAAAAGAAAAAAGACTTATAAAAAAAACGCTATAAATATCTTCTCTTAATCCTCTACGTAAATTTTCTAATTCTTTAATATTTTTTTTGAATTTAGAGTAAATGTTTTGTGAAACTATAATAGTTTTTTTCTGATTCTGAACTAATTGATGTATATCAATTTTAATGATTTCGATATTATTTTTAAAATGAATAAACTTTTCAATACCAGGGCTAAAAATAAATATTTTATTTATATTAGTTATTTTTAATTTATTAAATTCTTCAACATCAGCTTTGTCGTAAAGGAAAATTATAATGTCTTTTTGATTTGACATTTATGGACGTTTATAACGATTTTTTTTGTATTTTGCGGGAACTCCATAGTATAAACCCTTTAAGCTTATATTTTTTACAACTGCTGTATTAATACCAGTCATAATTTTATCGCTAATTTTTATTTTTTCCCTAACAATAGTTCCAGATCCAATATAACATTCAGAACCGATAATTGAATTTCCTAAAATAGTACTATTTGGTGCAATATCCGTTAATAAGCCTATTTTAACACCATGATGAATATTTGATCCAACATTAATTTTACAACAATAGCCAATTTTAACGTTATTTCCTAAAAAACAAAAACTTTGCACAAATGAACCTTCTCCAATTTTTATTTTCTCTCCCTTTAACGATCTGTTTGAAACATATGTTAAAACATTTTTTTTATATTTTTTTAAAAACTTCTTTCTAATCTGGAGCGGTCCCATAGCTATACAAATTTTTACATTCGGATTTTTTTTAATAAAGGCATCTATCTTTGAAAAAGTTCCCAAATATTTAATATTTGTTTTTTTTTTATTTCCAAAAAAACCTAAGATTTTGTGTTCAGAATTGTTTAACTCTAAAATTATGTCTTCTTCAGCGCCAATTAAAATAATTTCATTGCTTATCATAAAAAAAATTTTGGTATTTTTTGAAAGTGCTTTCGCTTCTTATTTCAAGCCAGCTTAAGTGATTATCAACTCTTAATAATCCAACTTTTTTTCCTAATAAATTACCTTCTCTAATATATTCAGGATAAGTAATACAACATAGTCCGTGCAAACCTATATAGGTTTTTTTTTTTATTATTCTTGGAACATCGCCTTCATCAATTCTATTTATGTTTTTTTTTTCATCTTCTTTCCATAACCACCCATTTTCCTCCCGAGCAGCTAAGATCGTATCATAACCGTGTTTCAATAGCTCTTCTATAGCATTATCAATTAAATCTGTATCTCTAAAAGGAAAAGTTTCTTCCAAATGTACTATTAAATCAGGAAATATTTTTAATTTCTCTAATTCATTCATTGAAAATTTTTGAACCATCTCCAAATTAGTATTCGGATCTGACAGATTTTGAGGTCTTGCAAATGGACATTTTGCACCAAGATCTTGAGCTATTTTTTTAGTTAAATCATTATCAGTTGAAACGATTACATCTTTTATATATTTTGATTTTTTTGCAACATTAATGGTGTATGCAATAAGATAATCATTATTGTTCTTTATAGGCATGCCTTTTGATGGAATTATACAATATATATCTAAATCGTCTGGTTTTATATTTCCCTCAATAAAGTTTTTGTCTTGTTTTTTAATTATATTAACCACATTTTTAAGTCTTGTGACATTACCGTCCTGATGAATTCCATGAAAATGATACACTGGAGCACTTGGCTCATAAACTAATTTATAGCCAGCATCAATGATTTTTTGACCCCATATCCTATCTTCTATATTTGAGATTCTCTCATCAAATTTAATTTTTTTCCAAATTTCTTTTCTAATCATTGAATTTGCGTTATGAAAAAAACTATCCTTAACCTGAATCTTTTTATCCAAACCAAAAACAAGAAATAAATCTCTTTTGTCACTATCTTTTGAAAATTCCATCGGTACTTGTCTTCCATATGTGCCAGCAACATCTTTATTTTTAAAATTATTAAGTAATCTTTCTAACCAATCTTCCTCTATAGGTATGCAATGGGCTGATAAACAGACAATAAATTCTCCTGAACTTTCTGCGATACCTTTGTTTAAGGCATAACCAGGCAAATAATCATCAATTAATACTATCTTCTTTACTCCATGTATTTTCGCTTTCTCCACAGTTTTATCGTCGCTTTTGTTATCAACTAATATTATTTCATAATCTTTGTTATTTTGCTTCTTAATAGCGTTTAAACATCTAGATATCCATCTTTCCTCATTTTTAGTCCTTATAATTATTGATACTTTAATGTTCTTCATAATAAACCTATGCCAATGTTTTTAGATATTTCTCTTAATTTTTTATACAAATCTTTATCTACAGGAATTCCGGATACTCTCCTTTTTCTTTCAGTTTCGTATTCAACATCATTTGGTAAATAAATTTTACCTTTATTTTTAATAGTTTTTTGATTTTTTATCTCTAAAGACATTTTTTTTAAATTTTGAACAAATTTTTTTTTACTTACGAATTGATCAGTTTTCAAAATAATATAATATTGTCCTAATCTTCTAGGTTGTTTTATACTACTATTATACATCGGGGGTATATTTGATCCATAATTCATACCTAAAAAAATTGAACATAAAATCTCTATCATTGCAGCTAAACCAAAACCTTTATACCCACCGATTGAAGTTAGACATTCTGCGTTGCTTGGGTTAGTTGTATATTTTCCGTGTTTGTCAACCGCAAGACCAGATGGTAATTTCTTTCCTAATCTTTTATAATTTAATAATTTGTTCCAATTTATATTAGTTGTTGCCATATCTAAACAAAATGGTTTTTTTGAATTTCCTGGAACTGCAAAACATAATGGGTTTGTGCCAAAATAAGGTTTTTTAGCACCATATGTTAATTGTAATGAATCTGCGTGCGTAAATGCAAAGATTATAAATCCTTTTTCTACACCGTGCAATGCGATGCTTGCTAAGGCGCCTGGATGACTAGAATTAACTACTCCAACAGAACAGATTCCATTTTTTTTTGCAATTTGACAGCCTTTATCAATTGCTTTAATTCCAGCTGAGATACCATAACCATTATCTGCATCTAATAAATAACTTGAATTAAATTTTTTATAGAATTTAAATTTAGGTTTTGGATTTTTTCTCCCATTTAATACTGAAGAAACATAATGAGGAAAAAGATTTATACCGTGCGAATCAGTTCCTCTTAAAGAGGCTTTGCACAGACCTTCTGCAACATATTTTCCACAAAAATTATTAACTCCTATTTTTATTAAACTTTTTTTACAAAATTTCAATAAATCATTATATTTTATAAACCTCATTATTATATATTTATCATTTTACCATTGTATTTAATACTTTGGTTTACGGCTTCTATGACTTTTGTTGTTACAAGTGAATCAATGAAAGTTTTATTAAGTACTTTAAAATTTTTATTTTTATTATTAATGGATTCAAAAAAGTTCAATATACTTTTGATACCATACCCACCAAAATAAAAATCTTCAGAAAAAAATAAATTTGTAAAATATGGATTTATATGTCTAGCATCTTTTCCTTCTTCAGTTGATAGAATTCCTCTATTTTTTTGATCAGAAAAATATTTTGATCTATCCCCTACAAAATGAATTTTTTGATCCGAAGTTGCTGTAGAAGAATTGGGATCTATCCAACTCGTAATAATATATGAATTAAATCTTAAATTACTTTTTCTCCATTCAATATTAGCCTGAACACAATCGCAAGAATTTATTTTTCTTTTCTTTAAATATCCTGATTGTTGCCAAGCCCATACTTTTGTTGGAACAAATCCTGTTAAATAATAAATTAAATCAACATAATGAATTCCCAAATATTGAAAACTATTACTCTTTGAAGACCAATTTTTAAAATATTTTTGTGGAATAATTCTTTTTTGACTATATTCGACAGTGCAATATTTTAATATACCAAGTTTTTTTTCATTCAAAAATTTTTTAAGTATTAAATTTGCCTCATCAAACCTCTTATGAAATTCTACCTGAAAAACTCTGTTTTTACCTCTTGTATAATAAATTAATTTTTTTGCATCTTTATATGAAGTCACTAAAGGCTTAACAACTAGTAAATGTTTATTTTTTAGGATAACATTTTTACAAATTTCAAAATGTGTGTGGTCAGGTGTAGCTACAATAACAGAATTAGGGTTAAATTTGGTTAATGCTAACTTATATAATGATGACCCATTACCAGGAAAATACTTAACAGAATTTTTTTTTAATTTTATTTTTAATTTTTTTGCTAAACTTAAAAATTTTATTACACATTGTTTTGAACTTTTATTCTTTGTTGATACAAAACATACATTATTAATAAAATTTTTTTTATGAGCTTCCAAGATACCTGGTATAATAGTTCCATAATCGTTTTCTGTTGATCCCTGAACGTACATTCCACTTCCTATAACCAATAAATCCATTTTATAAATATTTCCTAACAATATATTTAGCAATTGAAAAACATGACGTTAAACCTGGTGACTCTATACCAAACAAATTGATCCAATTATAATGTTTAACTTTTTTAATGTAGAAGTCAGTATATGATTTAGAGAACGTCTCAATTTTAGGTCTTAGTCCTTTTTTCAAAAATCTTATTTTTTTTATGTCTATGTTTGAATGTATTTGTCCTAAGAATTTGACGAATTTAAGTTTAACGTCATCCACATTAATTTTAGCTTTTTTTTCAACACTAGGACCTAGCAAATAACCCCCTGAAATTATTGGAGAAATATCTACTCTTTCCATATTTTTTCCTGGGCTCATAGCTGGATATATAATTCTATTAACTCTGAGATCTTGTTTTGTTTTAAAATACATTCCCCATACCGGTTTATCGATAGGAAAATTTGCAGTTTTAAATGTAGAGTTTGCTATTTTAATAGCTCCAACACCGGCTGCATTAATAACTAAATCATACTGATGATGTTTAGTATTTTTAAACATAAATTTATTTTTTTTAAAAAAACCTTTGCTAATTTTAGTATTAAAAACAAATTTTACATTATTCTTTCTACATAAATAATAAAGTTTTTTTAAAAAACTTTTTACATCAAAAATACCAGAAGATTTCGATAATAAAGCATATTTAGCTTTAATAGAGGGCTCTAATTTCATAATTTTATTTTGTTTAATAATCTTTACATCTTTAACATTATTTTTTTTTGCATTTTTATGCATTCTTTTAATTAATTTAAAATCTTTTGATGAATTACCAATAAAAAGTTTTTGTGTTTTTTTAAATAGGATTTTATATTTTTTACAAAACTTATATATTAATACTTTACCCTCCACACATAGTTTTGCTTTTAAAGAATTATTTTTGTAATAAACACCTGAGTGTATTACTTCCGAATTTTGATTAGTTGCACCTAAACCTAAATTTTTATTTTTTTCAAATAATATAACTTTAAATTTTTTTTTTTGTGAAATTTCGTATGCTAAACTTAGTCCAATCACGCCACCGCCAATTATTAAAATATTTTTCATTAAATAATTTTCTTTAAATTTCTTATAAAAAATTTCATTTCTTTTTTTGGACCAATTGTAACTAATAAAGAACTTTTAAATATATTTTTAAAGCCATAACGTACAGAAATTTTATTTATTAATAATTTTTTATAGATTTGTGTTGCTATTTTTTTTGATTTAAAATTAATCAATATATAATTTCCATTAATACCTCCGTAAAATGTCAAATTTAATTTATTTAATTCATTTTTCACATATTTTACTCCAGATTTTACATTAGAAACATACTCTTCTACAATCATCTTATTTTTAATTATAAATTCAGCAGCCGAAACAGATAAAATGTTAGTTTCATATCCTCCTTTACATAAATTTAAAACTTTAATATTATTTTTTGAGGAAACTAAATATCCAATTCGTGCTCCTGCAAGTCCATAAGCTTTTGAAAAAGACCTCATTATAATTAAATTCTTATATTTTTTAATTAAGTTTAAACTCTTACTTTGTCCAAATGGAAAATAAACTTCATCAATTGCAACCATGATATTTTTAGAATCTAATTTATTAATTAGTGAATTGATTTGTTCTTCTTTAATTTCACCTTCAATTGGAATATTAGGCAATGGTAAAAAAACGATAACTGTATTCTTATTAATTAAATCGTAAATTTTATTGTAATCTAATTTAAAATTTTTATTATAACTATAGACTCTGCCTCTAACATTGTAAATTTTAGTATAAATTTCGTAAAGAGCAAAGCTGGGGTTTGGATAAATAATTTCACTTTTTCTATTTAATTCAAGTGAGTCCATTATATTTTTTATCGCTCCTGATACTCCTTCTGTAAATAATATATTTTCTTTTTTTACTTTGATAGATTTTGATAATACATGGTATTGCTCCTTTAAATTTGGATAATAATTGATTTTTTTTTTTAACAAAAATTTGTAAAGTTTTTTATTTTGAGCCTTTGAATACCCAGTTATATTTTCATTTCTATCTAAATTTAAAACATAATTCGATCTATTAGAAAAATTATCTTTTCTTTGAAGTTTTTTCAAATGTTTTTTAAATTTAGCCAACTTATTTATAATATCTTAATTTATATTTGGTTTTTTTTAATAATATAGAAGCTAATTTTAGATCACTTTCATATTTTATTATCATACCGGAATGTTTACTGACTTCAAAATAACCAACCTTACCATGCAAAATACCATTCCCATTTTCTTCGTATGACTTAATAAAACTTTTTGAGTTCCATATCATTTGAGTATAAACCATAAGTTCTATAGGTATCAAATTTTGAGTTTTTTCAAACTTACTATTTGTTTGAAAATTTAAAGGTTTTTTATTTTTTATTGCATGATTAAAAAATTTATTCGTTGTAATCAAGCTATTAAATTTTTTTTTTTTAAAGTAATTAACTGCATTTTTAATCTCATCAAATGATTGAAGAGGTGCAATAGAGTTAACCCAAACAAGTATATCGCAAAAATTTTTTTTTAGAAAATCATAAACAACCTCGTCAGATTTTGTTGCAGAAGAACCTAATTTTTTTGGTCTTAAATAAAAATTAATTTTATTGTTTATTGAAATTTTTTCAAAAATTTCACTATCAGAATTTATAAAAATTTTATCAAATACTTTTGATTTTTTTGCTGCATTAATTGCGTATGAAATTAGTGGCTTATTGTTCAATAATGCTAAATTTTTTCTTTTTAATCTCTCACTACCAATTCTTGCTGGTATCATTGCAAATATTCTCATTATCGCTCCCTAATTACTTTACACGGAGCCCCAGCAGCAACTACATTTTCTGGTATATCTTTATTGACTAAAGAATTTGCTCCTATCACAGTGTTTTTTCCAATTTTAACTCCTTGTAAAATTGTCACGTTTGAACCAATCCAAACATTATCGTTAATTTTAATTGGTTTACAAATTACTCCCTGATCTTTTATAGCTTGATCTTTTTTCATAAAATTATGACTGGATGTGATCATTGTAACTCCACATCCTATTGAAACATCATCTCCAATATCAATTTCAGATTGAGCATCAAAATAACAAAATTGATGTATCGAAACCCTATTACCAATAGAGACGTTCTGTGGGTGATTAATTACCACTGAATCTAAAATATTGAATTTACCAGAACTGCTCTTAAAAATTCTTCTATATATAAAACTTCTGATTTTTATAAATAAATCAAACGGGAAATATCTTAATAATAATACAATTTTAGTGAAAACTTTTTTAATTACTGTACTCATTATAATTTATAATTCATGTCTAATAAAATCTTGAAATCTTTTATTAGTTTTACCATCCATAAATTTATCAAATTTATTTAGAATTTTTGACCAATCTCCAATATCTGAGTCTTGTTTTTTATTTTTATATTCAATAAGAGAATTCCAAAGTTTATCCCAATTATCAAATACAATATTTAAATTATTTTTTTTAAATATGTAATTACTATTAGTGTTATAATAATCAAATAATACTGATCTTTTTCCAACTAAAGCGGATTCAAATCCAGCAGTTGCCGCGATCATTGTATCATGAATTGTTATATCTGACGCCTTTGCAATTTTTGCAGGAATATCTTTAAAATTTTTGACATGATCTTTGTCATAATCATTAAAAATAATACATCTCTTAGTCTTTAAAGCTTGATGCAATAAATCGTAAGTTATTTTATTTTTGTCTTTCAAAAATTTCATTAATAATTTTGGTTTTTTAGGTTTAATTAATAATCCAAAATTCTTATTTTCGATTAATTTTCTTAATAAAAAAACATAACCTTGCATTTGAGCGTTTTCAAATGTTAAGCCAAACCTTTTATCGTCAAAAAATCCCTGATCAAAAAAACCTATAACAAAATTTACTTTCATTTCCTCTAATTGATTACGGATTTTACTAACTTCCTTGACTACATTTTTAAATTTATAATCTCCAATATATCCAAATTCTTTATAATTTAATTTATTTTTATCAAATTCATCTTGTAACGCTGAATAATTTACAAAAGTATCAAAAGATTTTAATCCTAGATATTCTGTGTAGTATACTAACAAAGAGCAGCTGAAACCTATGCTCTTAATTTTTAGAAAATTAGCTGCGGAGTTTGCGCATGTTATATATTTTTGTGCTATGCTAGAAGAAATAAAAATTTTAGTTTTATACTTTTTAAAAAAAAAAATATATAATTCTTTATTTAGGCAATAATCAATATATTGCAAACTAAAAAATTTATTTTCTGACAATAAATTACTTTTTTTAATTTTTTTAAAAAAATTGTATAATACGTGATGATTAAGTTCTTTGAGGATACAAGCAAATTTTTTATCAAAAAAATTATGTGAAGCAAATATAATTTTTTTAAATAAAATTTTATCATCAAATATTTCCTCTGGTTTATTAATTTGATAAGAGTCTATTACACATATAGATTTATTATGATTTTTAATCTCTTGTTTTTGTTTTTTCAAAAAAGAATATTTAATAATTTTTAAAATTAATTTTAAATAATCAAACCTTAAAATATTTTTTAGCGAGTCATAGAAAATAAAAAAGTTATTATTGTCACCAAAACTTTTAATTATTACATCAGAAAAAATATTTTTTTCAAAATAAAAAATTTTTTTATTTTTATTAATTATATTTATTTTATACACTAAAATTAAAAATTGATTTAGTGAAAGATTGCCAATTAAATTATTAGTAAAATTAAAATGAATTTTTAAATATTCTTTGAAATAAAAAGAATCATTTTTACTCATAAATTGAAAAGCATTTTTTTCTTGATTAAAAAAAATTTTTGATAATTTATCAACTTTTCTATCTTCTATAATTTGTGTAACATAATTTTGGAACTCGTTATTTTTATCATTAATATCCCAATCTAATTTTTCAATATTAAATTTACGTAGCAATTTTGAATATAAATTTTCTGTTAGGTAATAAATTTTATATTTTAAAATATATAAAAAAATAATTTTAAGATTTAACTTTTCAACAATTAAATTATTTTTTGACATTTTCTTTACGTATTTTGTGGTAAAACCCTTTTTTTTGCTTTGGCAACAACTTTTTTATTAAGATATCTATTTAATTTTACGTATCTAAACAAATCTGACCTCTTTAGTTTTGACTCGTAGAGCAAATTTGACTCATACCAACTTCCTGCAAAGTGAAGAAAATAATTATTAAATAATGAATTTAACAAACACTCTTTTATAATTTTTGGTGTTTTGTAATTTTTTGAATATAAAAAGGGATAATAATTGGCCATTTCATAATTCCAAATACATTGAAATTTGTAATTAATCCAATTAACCTCAAAATTACTTTGAATTTCATAATTAAAATGTATCTGATCACCGCCACCAGTAAAACTTTTTATATTTGATTTATACTTAAAAAACCAATCCTTCATTTTTTTTGAGTGATTTTTGAGATTAAATATAAATAGTCCCATACATGCCTCATCTGGCATGACTTTTAAATTATGAAATTTATAAGTTTGCTCATTTGTAAATAATAACGCGGAATTTAGTGGATATTTTTTATAATAATTTTTTTTTCTGTAATATGATATCTTTTTTACTGTTGAGTAATATTCATATGGAATATTCAATCTACAAGATACTAATGAAAATTTTTTTTCTATATGAAAATTAAAAATATTTGGAGAATTTGGATTTATTAATATATCAGCATCAAGATAACACACATTTTTCACTGATAATTTTGAATCTAGTAGCCTTGAACCTATTAATAACTTTTGCCATGTAGCTTTTTTCCAATATAGATTTTTTTTAGATATTAAATCATCTCTAAAAATAATAAGTCCTAGTTTATTTTTTTTACAATAAATTTCCCATGACGGATATACATTTTTTTTCCATTTGTTAAAAAATTTTTTTCCTATTAAAATTGAAGTCAAATAGTTTTTTTTGCTCTTAATAAGAATTTCCATTTATACTATTTCTATTAGATAAAAATGATGAATTATATTCGAACCATTAGAAATTATATTAAAGTCTTTATTATATACATGTGACCATGATCGAAAAGGATCTTTTTTATTTTGTAAAATTCTTATTTTTAAATTAAATTTGAATACTTTCTTTTTCAATTTTATTTTTCTTAAAGTTGCAGATAAAGAACTTAACGAAAAAACATTCCACCCCTTCTCTAATATTTTGCTATTTTTTCTTTTTAATCTTACTATAACATCTACATCATACGGATTCCAAATCCCAAAAATAAAAATTTTACTTTTTTTATTTTTTTTCAAACTTTTTAGTTTTTTTAGAATTGGTAGTAACTCATCAAAAATAGAGTGAACACCTAACATGAATATATAGTCAAATTTTCCAATTTTATTTTTTCCTAAAATATCGCACTTAAAAACTTTATTCATAAACTCTTCTTTTTTTACTTTATTAAATAACTTAGAATTAATTTCTACTCCATTTAGATTTGAGGAAGGGTAAAGTGTTTTAATATATCTTAAAAAATCACCAGTAGCACACCCCACGTCAAGAATATCTTTGTGATTTAAATTTTCTTTAACTTTTGATATTATAAACTTATAATATTCCTTAACCTTTGTTTTTTCTTTAAGATAAAAATTATCATGTACTCTTTTTTCCTTGAATGCGTTGCTAATCATCGATACCTGTTCCGTTAACATTGTGTCTCAAATACCACTGCCCTTTATATTTTTTCCATAAATGTGGAGATCTAAATTTGTTAAGGTTTTTAAAAAAAATTTTTTTAGGTATATCCAAGTATTTTAATATTTCATTAAAGTACCTTGATGGAAATTCACCGTCATATTTAGCAATTAATTTTTTTCCTTCCTCAATCGTCAAATGATCATTACGAAGTTCTTGTGAAACATCATAAGTTGCTCTTCCAATTCCAAACTTAGTGAACAAAGTATAAAAGTGAAGATCATCTATTTTGTCGTCTATACTATTGTATTTGCTATACGTACCTTGAGTTCTGAACGGTCTCGGTTGGAATTTACAATTTTCAACAGAATAGTAATAGGTTTCTTGAGGTACCCAATTTAAATAGTATCCCAAATAATGTATTTCTAGGGGAAAATTACCTAGTTCTTCTTTTGTTGGCGGTAAATAATTTTTAAGACTTTCATATTTCATATTATATTTTTTGTTAAGTTCAACGTATTTAACACCACCCAAATATACTTCATCAAGATTTTCAAAGGTATATTGAGATTTTGATTTTAATGAAGTGTTATTATCACCTATAGGATTTCCATGTTCAGCTTCATTTTCGCCGTAAAAAATCAGAGGTATCTTATACTTCAAAGCAATTCTTATTGGAAAGTTTTTTTGACCTAAAATAAAAGATTGAAACGGATGCATTAAATTTAAAATTGCCAATTTAGTCAAAATTTTTGTGTCACGTTCATTTCTCTTAGCAGCTATATTTTTAAATTTTCCACATTTTATCCAATTATGAAAATTTTTATATCCATATGTGGTATACAAAATTGGAGGCCAAGTAACTGTTAAAGGGTTCATACCGTATTTATATTTTAATATATGAGAAGCGTAACAACTATCTTTCCCACCACTTCCGGGTACAATACAATCGTAATTATTGTATTTTCCTCTGTGTAATTTTAAAAGTTTTAAAAGTTTTTTTTCTCTTTGATCAAAATCAATTAATTTTTTTTTTCTTGAGTATTTCCACGCATCAGAAATCATTTCTTTATCAATATTAATTGTTTTTTTTACAGAATTAAATTTATGTTTAAATTCAATAATTGAATTTGGTCTTTGATTAGAGATCAAAGATTTTTTACAAAATATTACTTTTTTAGGTAGTCCAAATAAAGTTTTCATACCTTCAAATCCAAAATTTTCTTAATTAATTTAACACCATCCATATGACTTTTTTCAGGGTGAAATTGAATACCAAAAATATTATTATCTACAAATGAAGAGCAAATTTTTTTGTCATCATGACAGATATAGGATGTGATTATCTTTTTTTCTTTGGGAATTCCGTAAAATGAATGAGAAAAATAAAAAAATTTTTTATTAAAATTTGAAAATAATTTTTTTTTTACTCCGTTTAATTCTCTCCATCCTATATTTGGAACTAAGGAATTTTTATTAGAAAGTTTATCTACTTTTCCTGGAACCAAACCTAGACCTTTATAAAATCCAAACTCAGAACTACTATCAAATAACATTTGCATTCCAAGACAAATGCCAAGTAATTTCTTTTCTTTTATCTTTGAATAGCTTATAATTTCGCTAGCTAAGTTAATTTTGAATAATCTTTTCATACCTTCTTTATAGGTGCCATCTCCTGGAAGAACAACTAAGTCAAATTTTTTTAAATTTGTATAATTGTCAATTATAGAAATTTTTAAATTTAGGTATTTAAATAATTGACAAATGCTGAAAATATTATTTAATTTTAAATTAACTATCCCAATTTTAAGATTTTTATAATCTGACACAAATTTTATTTCTTTTTAAAAATTTTTTGAGTTTGACTAAATTATTATTAAATTTTTTTTTTTGAAAATTTTTTAAAAAAAAATAATTTCCAATTTTTTTTTGTTTTGTTTTACTTTTTATAAAATTTAAGGCATCATAGTGTAGTAAACTAGATAATGATACTCCTGAAATATTTGAAGATCTGATTACATCGTAAACATGTTTAAAATTACCTGCTCCACCATGTGCAATTATCGGTATCTTTGTAAATTTTGATATTTTTTCATAAAGCTCCAAATCAAACCCATTTTGCAAACCTTCACTATTTATACTTGAAATTGTTATTTCCCCGGCTCCAAAATCTTGCAACCTTTTGAACCAATCCACAGGATTTAAGGATGTCATGTTTCTTCCATTTTCTGTAGAAACATAATACTTATTTTCAAACTTAATACTTTCAATAGAGCAATTAATAGTCGATGAACCAAATCTTTTTACAGCTTTTTTTAAAAAACTCAAATTTTTAACAATAGCTGAGTTTATAGAAACTTTATCAGCACCAGAATATAAAAACTTTTCTATAGCTTTGATATCCCTAATACCTCCACCAACCGTTATAGGTATAAAAATATTTTTAACTGTTTCTGTTATAAACTTAGACAGATTATTAGTTCCATATAGTGAAGCAACTACATCAATATAGGAAATCTCATCAGCGCCCTTATCAAAATAACATTTTACAAATGCGGAGGGATCACCTAAAATTCTTAATCCTTCAAAGTTAATTCCTTTTATCAAAAAGCCGTTTTTAATTTCCAATCTTGGTATAATTCTTATTGGCACCATTCTTTTAATATTCTTCGCCGATGGACCTTAACCAATTTATTGCCTCTCCATCACCTTTTTTTGCCAATTTCTTGTAATCGGATAATTTTTTTGTTGGTATGTATAATTTTTCTGGTGGATATGTATTGTTTATATATGAAACTAAATAAGGACTATCTTTTTGATCAAGATTATATTGATAATAATACTTAAATTTTTTATCAGATTTCTTTCTAAAAACATAAGAAATATGTACATTAAACACTTTTGATAAATCCAAAATGTCAAATAAATTTTTATCACATGGAACAACTATTTGATTATACTCATCTATATTTATTATATAGCAAGAATGTACAATACTAAGGTTATTTGCAGCAGCATAACCCTCAAAAAAACTTTGATCATAATGAAAAAATCCATTACCCTTAAAAACAGCTTGAAATATCCAGATAAAACCGTTCTTTTTACAAAGATTATAAAGTGTCCTATAAGACTCTCCTACATTAAAAACATGTTCATTATTTCCAAAGTCAATTACTAAATCAAATTTTTTTAAATATTGTCTGTCTGTCATTGGATAATTTAAATCGAAATAAATACTATTTTGAGATTTATTAATATCAAATGATTTGTAATTTTTAATACCCATATCATTCCAAAAGTTTTTGGTTGAAATTCTTTTACCTTTAGGAAATTTCTTTAAAATATTATATTTTTTTTCATTAAACTTTACTCCAGCTTGGTTAAATGAATTTTTCATTTTATCAAAATGAATTCTTATTTCTTTAGATCCCATATCAACAACACTTTCAATTTTACTAAATTTTCTATTTTTGAATAATTCTAAAGCAATATTTAAAAGACCAATTTTCATTTTTTTATATGATTTTTTTACTATTAGGTAAAAATATTTTATTTTTAATTTTATTATAATCTTCCCAATTACCAGCGTCAAACCAAGATGGTTTTTGGACAAGAAAAGTATTTATTAAAATTTCCTTTTTTTTTAATATTTGAATCAAATCTAAAATTGTAAAATATTTTTTAGGAATAATGCTTAATATTTCTCTAGATATTACATATATTCCAACATTAAAAAGATAACTGTACTTTGGTTTTTCTTCAATTTCTAGCAAGAATTTTTTCTTATTATCCAAAACACAATGACCATATTTTGATTTTGTAGTATTTTTGGAAATTACTACAGTACATTTTGAATTAGAAGAATTATGATTGTCGATTAATTTATTTATATCAAAATCGAAATACGTATCACAATTAGTAATTAAAAAATCGTTTCTATTTTTTTTTAGTTTAGATAGAGCACCAAGAGGGCCTAATGGTTTATTTTCCTCAATAAACTTAATGCCTTTGATTTTTTTTTGCTCAAAAAAGCTTTTAAGAATAAAGTCATTTTTATTAATTGATATGTAAATTTTATAAAAACCATTTTTTCTCAAATTTTCGATAATTAATTCAATTATAGGTTTACCATTAAGTGGGATCAATGATTTTGGTAAAACATTTGTGAAAGGCTTCAGTCGACTACCTACACCTCCGGCCATTATAATGGCTGAAAAATTTTTTTTATTTTTTGTTCTGACATTAATGAATCTCTTAATATTGGACTTCATTACAACGTCAATTAGATTAAAACTTTTATTTAGAACGGGTATTAAATCTATACCGTTGTTCATTTTTTTTTCTATTTCAAATGATGAGTATCTATCTTTATTAATATAATAAGCCTTCTTATTATAAACATCTGTAATCTTATTATGAAGTGTGTACCCATCTAATATTTTTTTTCTAATATCACCGTCGGAGCAGGTACCTAGAAAATTGTTTTTACTATCGGTTACAATTAAGCACCTAGTTCCAGAAATTTTTAATTTTTTCAAAGCAAATTTTATAGCACTTTTTTCATTGATTATAATTTTTTTTAAATTTTTAGAAATCATTAAGTATTCTTACTAAAATATGTTTCAAAACTTTCAGCAAACATAAAACTAGATTGTGACCCTCTTAATTTAGCCAAAGAGATTACACTATCTATACTACGCGGAAATGGATGCTTTTTAATTTCTGATTTAAATATTTTTAGAATTTTAATTTTTGTTCTTATTTCATTTGAAATATTTTCAAAATGATTTGGTTTAAAAGAATATTTAAAGTTCAAATTTGTTTCTGACAAAATTTCATACGAATAAACTTTTTGTATAAAATCAAATCTAAATGATTTTACGTTACTTAAAAAACATCTAGATACTTTATTATGATCAGAATGTATATCGTATTCACATGGATAAAAAACAATATTTGGCTTAGATTTTTTTAATACATTATTAATTTTTGAAATTAATTCATAATCTGGTATTTGACTCAATGAGGTTGTTGGATAATCAAAATTATAAATTTTATTAAATTTATATAATTTTGATATTTTTGAAATTTCAATATTTCTTCTAATTATTTCTTTTTTACTATAAAGGCACGTGGTCATTTTTGTAAAAAAAATAATATCAATCTTCCATCCTTTTTTTTTATATTTTATTAATGTTCCGCCACACCCTAGAGTTTCATCATCGGGATGAGGAGACAAAACTAATATTTTATTCATTACAAATAACTATCATTTATTTTTATTTTTGGTTTAGTTTTTTTTATTAGAATTGAATCCTTGCCTGTTTTTATTAAAAATTCTCCATTCCGTTTCACTTTTAAAACTTTTCCGGGCTCTAAATTTAGGTCATTATTTTTAACAATTTTTGCGTTTAGAACTCTAACTGATTTATTCTTATAAATCATTTGTGCACCAGGATATGGATGAGCCAGAGATTTTATTAAATTTAGGATATTAATTGCATTCATTCTCCAATCAATAATCCCATCTTTGAAATTTCTTTTTCTCCAAAAATTACCTTTTGTGATTACATATTTATTTTTATTTAAATTATGAAATTTATTTAATTTTATTTTTTTCATCAAATTTATTATTTGAATAGACGCAACATTATTTAGCTTCTTATATAAATTTCCTGCATTATCATTTTGGTTGATTGAAACTACTTTTTTGTCTAATATATATCCAGCATCTGCATGTTTTGTCATAGTAAAAAAACATGAATAACTTTTTTTTAAACCAAGAGCTAACGTCCAAATAATTGGATGTCTTCCGCGATTGTTTGGAAGGTCTGAGGGATGGTATCCAATTGAAAATTTGTTTGGAATTTTTAATATTTTTTCTGATATAAGCTGTGACCATCCACAACACAAAATTAAATCAGGTTTCTTATTTCTGATCCAATTGATAACTGAATTATCATTTATATTTTTTGTTATTAAACAATCAATCTTATATTTAATAGATATTTGTTTTAAATTATAAAAATCAGAATTAACACTTGATTTTCTTTTTGTTATAATTCCACAGATTTCATATTTTTTTTTTATCAATGACAAAAGTATTTTTTTTGAAAAAATTACTGATCCAATAAATAATATTTTCATTTTAATTATAATCGAAAAACTCTTTATATTTATTGTCTTTGAATATTTTTTTCTTAAAAATTTTTATAATTTTTTTTGCGGTATTTCCTCTTCCATAAAAATTATTTCTAAAAGAATTAGTGAAAATTTTTTTTTCATTTTTAATAACCCACCTTAAATTATTTTTTAATTTATTATGAGATATTTTTTTTAAATTGATAATATTTGGGTCTTTAATCCTTCCATCTTGTCTACTGCCAATATTTATTATTGGTAATCCTAAAAAAGGTAATTCAATAATTCCACTTGATGAATTTCCAATTATAGCAGAAGCGAATTTAGCTAAAGATATATAGCGCAAATGTCCTAAGGATTTAAATACGAATATATTTTTATATTTTTTTTTGTATTTAAATAATTTATTAATAATTTTGTCACTACCAATATCAATATTGGGAAATGTGAAAATAAGATCAAACTTTTTAAAACTTATTAAAGATTTAAGCAGTATATTAAATTCTTTTTCTGAAAGTTTCGGATACATAGATAGAGGCTGATAAGTAATTAAAAAAAACGGATTATCCAAGTGAATTTTTAAATTCTTTTTAAGTTCATCTTTTTTTAAAAATTTCATTTTTAAGATACCATCAATTGCCAGCGACCCTACATTAAAAATATTTGAGGGATTTTCCCCCAATTGATTAACTCTTCTCTTATAATTTATATTTGAAACAAAATGATAATTTGACATTTTTGTTATAGAATGACGTATATGATCATCAACTAAATATTTAGTTAGTTCCCCGCCATGTAAATGACATATCTTAATACCTTTTAATAATGATGCATAAGCTATTGGAATAAGATCAATCCTATCACCTAGAATAATCAAATAATCTATTTTTTTTTTTTTAAGATATTTTGAAAATTCAATCTGTAAATTTGATAAACTAACATTCAGTTTTAAAAAATCATCTGATTCAAATTTACATTTTAATTTATCATATTTAATATTATCGTTTTTTACCTCCTTATATGTATAACCATATTTTTTTGAAAAATGAGTTCCTGATAATAACAATGTAAATTTAATTTTTTCTTTCTTAAACTCAGGAATTAAATACTTTAAAAAACTATAATCACTTCTTGATCCTGAATAAATTAAAATTTTATTTTTTTTCATAAAAATAATCTCTTAAAATTGGATCACCTTTTCTAATTTTTCGTTTAACTCTTCGCCCAAGAATTTTATACCAATTATTTGCTGGTAAATATGTTTCGGGTCTTTTTGTACAAATATTGTGAATGTTCAATTTTTCATTTTTGTTAATATTTTTTGATGCAAAAATTGATTTTCTTATAACTTTTTTATTTCTTAATTCTTCATTTGATCTCTCAAATCTTTTATTTCCAAAAATAAATTTTGTTTTTTTAAGTGAAAAAACATAAGACTTGAATTCATTAGGTTCCATACTTGAAGAATGATCAGGCCCTAAAAATTTTTTGCTTAACGTAATATGCTTTTCAACTAAACTTACACCATAAGCTAAACTTATTTGACCTGCTATTTGTCCAACCGTATGATCGGAGAACCCTAAATCACAATTCAAAAGCTTTAAATCATTTAAAAAATTTAGATTCACTTTATCTAAACTGGTTGGATATAATGACGTGCAATGCATGAGAGTTATTCTTTTTTTTTTATTTTTTTTTAAAATTTTTAAAGCAGATTTAATTTCGTCTAATGTTGCCATGCCTGTTGATAAAAAAATTTCTTTAAAATTTTGTGAAATTTTTTCTAACATAGGAAAATTGGTAATTTCTCCTGATGGAATTTTAACTCTAGATAATCCTAGTTTTTTAAGATTTTGACAACTCTTTATATCAAACGGAGAACTTAGAAATTTTATTTTTTTTTTTTTAGAATAATCCAATAATTTTTTCTGCTGATCGAAACTTAATTCATATTTTTTTAATAATTCATATTGTGTTTTACTGTTATTTTTTTTTTGATACCCAGCAAGCTTCGCTTTTCGGTGTACTAGATCACTTGTTATGTATGATTGAAATTTAACGTAATCGGCTTTTGCGTTTGATGCATGATCAATTAATTTTTTTGCATATTCTAACCTTCCATTATGATTAACGCCAATTTCGGCAATAATTTTTATTTTAGACATTATTTTATAAATCGTTTTTTCCTAAAATTACTCTTCCAGCCTGTACTATAGTGAATGGAGGTATTGTAATCTGTTGCTTAATAACTGCACCACTCCCAATAAAACAATTATTTCCAATCTTTACACCTCCGTTTATTATGGCGCCTGGCGCAATGTGAACATCATCGCCAATTATACAATCATGCTCAACTATTGCTCCATTGTTAATAATTACATTATTACCTAATGAGACGTTAGTATTAACAATTGCATGGTTCATAATTATAGATCCATCACCAATTATCGATGATTTAGATAAATAAGAACTCTTTGAAACAATTTTTGGTAAATTAAATCTTAAATCTATAAGTTCACTATATATTTTTGATCGTAATCTTAAATTCGTTATTTGTCCTATTCCGATATGAGCTAATTTAATATTTTTGTTAAATATTTTTATTAAGTTTTTCCTATCATAAAATAGCACTGAGGCAGAAATATCTTTCTTCTCTTTTGTTAAATAATAAGAAATTTTATACTTTTTTAAATTATTTATAACCTCTACACATGATTTGGAATGGCCACCAAATCCTACTATTAAAATTTTTTTCATATAACTAAGAGATATTATTAATCTCTTCTATAATGTACTGTAATTCTTTTTTTGTTAAATCATAACCTGAAGGCAAACAAAGAACATTTTTTATTATTTTTTTAGTATCTTGGGTTTTAAATCTTTGAAAGTTTTTGTTATACGTTTGTAAACTAAGCGGAAACCAAATGGGTCTAGCAATAATATTTCTCCTTTTAAGTTTTGAAATTATATTATTCAAATTTAGGCTTTTATTTTTAAATCTAACTAAATTTAACCAGAAATTACTAGAATAATTTTTTTGGTCTACTGAAATAAATTCAATTTTTTTATTTTTTGAAAATTTACTTAAGTAGTATTTATAAATTCCTTTTTTTAATTTTAAGATAGTATTAATTTTTTTAATTTGTCCAATTCCAATAGATGCATTAATGCTTGGCATAGAATAATTAAATCCAATTTGGTCATGTATAAAATTAATTGGATCTAACTTGCTTTGATTTGCTAAGTGTTTTATGATTTTATATGTTTTCAAATTTTTTGTTAAAATCATCCCACCGCCACCAGTAGTAATAATTTTATTTACATTAAAAGATAAACAGCCAATGTCACCCACAGTTCCTGAGTGTGTTCTTTTTTTGTTTTTTAAGTAAAAGCTTCCTAAGCTTTCAGCCGCATCTTCAATAATTTTTATATTTTTTCCTTTTAATATTTTTTTTATTTTAAAAATATTTGGCAAATTTCCAAAAACATTTACTACTATCAAAGCTAAAATTTTTTTTTTGGTAATTTTATTATAAGTGTAGCCATTTTTGAAAAAAGTTTTCTCATTTATAAAATTTTTGAGTGCATTTTCTGAAATCATGAAATCTGGGTTTATACCCAAAAAAACTGGCTTACAAAAATTATAATGAACTGCATTAACAGTCGATATAAAGCTTAAATCAGGTATTAAAATTTCTTCTGACTTTTTAGGGTACAGACATGCAATTGATAGTTGCAATGCTGCTGTCCCGTTGATCGTAGCTACAACATATTTGCTTTTAGTATATTTTTTAATATACTTTTCAAATGTCTTAGTACCTGGGCCAATTGATGAAAGCCAGCCATTGTTGATAGAATATTTTAATTCGTTAAAACCTATATATTTTGTGCTTGGTGAATGAAGTCCGATCATATTTTTAATCTAAAATTTCCCATTTCAAATAATTTCATCGATTTATTTTTTTCAATAAATTTTTTTATTTCTATAAAAGCTTGCTTTGTATTCACTGTTGATTTAATTTTTAGCTTTGTTTTTAATTTTGTAAAATCTACTTTGTAATTTCTCTTATCTTTGGAATAATTTGCAAAATTAACAGAAAATTTCAACTTAAGGTTTTTTTTTATAAGATTTATAATCTGATATTTTGAATAATTTGATCTATTAAAACCACAGTTAAAAACTTCAAAATTAGTAACTTTATTTCTAGCCTTTATTACTTTATAAATTATGTTAGAAAAGTCTTTTACATGACAATAAGGTCTTATAGTACTTTTGTCATATATGACTAAGTCTTTTTTTTTAATAGCCTCCAATATAAATTGATTAATAGTTAAAT
The DNA here is from genome assembly GCA_003209195.1 of Pelagibacteraceae bacterium AG-470-E16. Lineage (GTDB taxonomy): Bacteria > Pseudomonadota > Alphaproteobacteria > Pelagibacterales > Pelagibacteraceae > HIMB114. Next base: position 58,863 of record QCSF01000002.1, read on the forward strand.
CAAATCGCATTCTACCCTCTGATAATCCATAGGCTGTTGCAAATCTTAAGATTGTAAATGGCGTAAGTGAAATTTTTTTTAGAGATAATATCAAACTTTCAATTTCTACTTTTGCTTTAGCATACAGTGACAATGGCTTTAATTTAGCGCTTTCTTTCAACAAAATTCTACTTCTACTTATTCCGTAATTTGAGCATGTGGAAACAAAAATCACTTTTTTGACTATTATTTTTGATATTTTTATAATTAATTTTTTCATATCCGAAACATCATTCTGTTTGCTTATCCTAGAATATTTTTTTGAGACTGGATCTCCAACTAATCCTGCTAAAATAACAATATAATCAAATGATGATAAAAGATCAGGCGTTAACTCCTTAAAATTTCTAATCATTAAATTTTTATATTTTTTTTTAATTTTTTCTCTTTCGCCATAATCTGAATATAATAACAAATCGCATGATTTTACTGTGTAATATAGCTTAAGTTTCTTTTGAACTTCATGGCCAATATAGCCGTTACCACCTATGAGTAACACTTTATCTTTCTTCATAAAGACCAGCCATCATCTATTACAATATTTTGTCCATTTACCATTTTTGAATCTTCGCTCATTAAAAAATCTAAAGCACTATTTAAATCACTAGGATTTAGCATACCCTTTGTGAGACAATCTTTTTTATAATTTTTAAGGAAAATATTTGTTTGATTATTTAATATCCCTCCTGGGCTTATACAATTAATATTTATATTATTTTTTCCATAAAATTTTGCAAAATATTTAACTATTCCAACAATCCCAAATTTTAATACTGTATACTCTACCGGAGAATTCATGTCTGTTTTTTTGTAGTGATCAAACTTAGGAGCCATTATACCTTGTATAGAACCCATTAATATAATATTTCCAATTTTTTTTTTTTTTTTAAAATACTCGCAAAACATTTCACAAATCATTATAGGGTTTGTAATATTTACCGCTAAATTTTTTCTTAAAATTTTGATATTTTTGCTACTTAAATTTTTTCTTAATTTCATATACGGATAAGAACAATCAATAACATAATCAGCTCCAAAAAAAAATTTTTCCGCTATTTTTACTGCATCATTTATAGTCTTTGGCTTGGATATATCTTTTTTTAAATATATGAAGTTACCTTTATTGGTATTTTGTCTATTTTTAACGTCAACTGCTAATACATTTAAATCCTTTCTTAATAGAAAATTTTTAAAATTATTTCCTATTAACCCTTCACTTCCAATTAATATGACAGTTTTTCTTTTCATCTTCTCATTAGTTTTTCTGCAATTTTAAGATCAAACTTATCATCAATATCTATAGATCTTTCAAGAGGTGTACAATTAACTTGAACTCTTCCATCAAAGATTGATTTTGAGTTTAAAATATATTTTGGGGTAGATACAAATGCCACTGTATTAAGATCATAAGTAGTGGGTGCATCCTGTCTTCTAAAAATATTTTTTTTCTTTGTTACCACGTCATAAAAACCGTTTTTTTTCTTTTCGACAATATTAAAATACGGATTTCTTGATGATTTGGTAGCAGTCAACACTATATCTATTTTTTTATTAAGTTTATTTATGGTTTTTAATACATCTGTTTTATTTCTTAACGGTGACGTGGTTGGTAAACTTACAAAAATATCAAAATTAATATTTTTATTTTTAAGTTCATTAATTGCGTGTTTCCATGACAAATATTCAGGAGAATTTGAGGTTGCAAGATATTTTGGTCTTTGTATAAAATTTATACCATATTTTAATGCAAACTTCTCTAACTTTTGATTGTCAGATGAAATATAAATATTTTCTTTTTTAACAATTTTTTTAGCTATATTAATAGAATAAAATAATAATGATTTTGATTTTAATTTGACTAAGTTTTTATTTTTAATACCTCTAGAGTTTTTTCTGGCAAAAATAAATATCTTTATTTTTTTTTTCATCTTATATGTGAAATTTTGTTTAGAGTGTATACTGCGTCTTCATAAGAATTCTTGAAATTAACTGTTTTAAGAAAATAATCTATTTGTTTTTCAAACATTTTATTTTTTGTATTTTTAAGTTTTATAATTGAATTTTTTAATCCATTATTTTTTTCCAATGTTTGTTTTAGGAAATCTAGTTGATATACGTTTTTTTGAAAGTTTATCGTAATTATTCTCTCTTCTTTTTTAGAGCTGAAGTCTAATAATAAATTTATTGGAACAGATTTTTTATCCAATAATATCAAATCTGCCCTTTCTTCTACATCAATGTTCAAAGATCTAAGATTTGTCAATTTCGAAAATTTAATTTCAAAATTTCCAAATAAATATTTGATTAAGTCTAGTTCATGACTTAGTTCTAACAAAACTCCCCCTCCTTTATTACGACTTGCTGAAACAGATTTTTTAAACTCTATATGTTTTCTCCAATTTGGCAAATAACTGCGTGAAATGAATTGTGCACCAATGAATTTCCCATTTGACCTTAATTTACAAAAACTTAATAAACTTTTCACTAGAGGATTATGCCTAAGAACATATCCTACATAAATCTTTTTTTGGAAATAAGGACTAAAATTCATTTTTTTCAAATTTGTCATTTTATCTGAAATTGGTTTCTCCAAGAAGAATTTTTTTCCATTATTTTTTAGATTTTTCAAATAATATATTCTCTCATTAGCGGGACAACATATAAAAATAAAATCAAAAAATTTTTTTTTTGCATTTTCTAAACAAATTAATTTATAAAATTTACTTACTAATCCGTGTTTGCTTATAAAATATATCTCTTTGTATCCTTTTTTTCTTAAAATCATCATATGTCTTAAAGAAATAGAGCTCATTCCAATAATTAATATTTTTTCCTTCTTTTTCATAATATTTTTTGAACTATTTAATTAGTATTCTCTTATTAAAAATATTTTTCAAATCCTTATTGTGAGAAATCACAATATAGGTTTTTTCATTATTTAAATCTTTTATAAGATTGTTATAAATTTCAAACTCAAGTTCAGAATGAATTTCAGAAGTTGACTCGTCCATAATATTAAATTCTCTGTCTTCAAATATCATTCTTGCTACACAAATCCTTTGCTTTTGACCGCCTGATAAATGATTACCTGAATCTCCAATCAAATATTCTTCTCTTTCTGGTTTTGACGTTATCATTTCCTCTATATTAGAAATAGCTATCGCTCTTTTATAAAGTATTTTTTGATTATCATTCAAATCAATATATGAATTTATATTTTTATCTAAGATAATATTTTTAAATATTGTTTCATTGAATAAAAGTTTATTTTGAGAGAGATAATAAGAATTATTTCTTATATTGTCGTAATTGTTTATATTTCCATTAATTAATATATCACCATGAGTTGGCATATAAAAACCTAATGATAAATCAGCTATAGTTGATTTGCCAGAACCAGAATCGCCTAAGAGTAAAACTTTATCCCCCCTATTAATTTCAAAATTTAATTTGTTTAAGAAAATATTTTTATTTGAATAACCGAAAGAAACGTTGTTAAATTTTATTTGCTTAAAACTCCAATTAACTGATTTGTTAAGATTAAAATTTGATAATATATTTTTATTTTGATACAAATCTTCAAATAATATATTTGTTGCTATTACAGAATTGTTCATAATAGTTAGCGATCTAGACACTACTGATAATGAAGGTATTATTCTAAATGCCGCATATAAAAATGTCGAAATAATGTAAATAATATTTATGTCAGTATTTTTTAAAGTATTGAGATTAAAAAATATAAAACCAAAGAAAAATATCACAAAGAAACTTTCAATTAAATATCTTGGTGAAAAAGTAATAATTTCACTAATTAGATTATTTTTTGCAAGATTTTTAGCTTTTTGAGAAACAAGACCTTCAAAATATTTTTGTTTTTTTGCAATTTTTATTTCTTTGATACCCATCACCATATCTTTAATAGTTTGTATAAGACTTTTTGAGTCAATATTTATTTTTTTAGCAATATTTAAAATTTTATTTTTAAATAAAAGTTGATAAATCAAAACAATAAAAAATGAAATTAATAAAAAAGGAATTATTTTTAATCCAAAAATAATAATAAAATACAACATTATAGTAATAACTATTAATGACTCGGTTATCAGTCTTAATAATCCCAGTAAACCGTTTGAATAAATTGTAACCAAATTTGTAATATTGTGAATATAATATGATGTTTCTTTTGATATGAAATCAGAATGAGTTATGTGTTGATATTTTTTTAAAAGATCAATTCTTAACTTTGCTTGCAAGTTCACTTTTACCTCAACAATTTTTTTATAAATATAAATTGCAAAAAATGATTTTAATAAAAAAAATATTACAAATAATAATATAATTTGTTCACCATTAAATAAAATTTCTACAGAGTCTAATATTGGTAAATTAAAATTATTTTGAGTTTTATCGCCGAGCACTACTCCTACTATCGGAATTATTAGGGCTAGGTTAACTATATCTATGAATGAAGCCAAAATTGTAAGAAACAAAAATAGAAAAAATCTATATTTTAGCTCTGAAATTATAAATATTTTTTTTAAATAAGTTGAAATGTTATTCATAAACTTTTTTAATTTTTAAAATAAAAAAATTAATTAAAGAAATTTAAATTGTAATTTTTCTTAAAATCACAATATATTTGGTAATCTTGATCAGGAACATCATTAATTAAATCTTTTTTTTGAATTAATTTTAAAGAATTAATATTATCAGATTTATTAACTTTTAAGTGAATTTCTTTATCGCGTTTTCTTATTACACATTCACCAAAATCAAATCTTGTATCGTTAATTTCTGAAATGACAAATTCATTTATAGCATTTTTGGAAAAAATAGTTTCATTTTCATAATTATATTTTTTTGGATTTATCAAATGAAGTATAGATTTATAAAAGTTTACATGTGAAGTATAATTTGTAATATTTTTATTATTATGAATAATTTTTTTTTTCAATTTTTCGTCAAATGAAATTACACTAAGTGGTATGTGAGTAGAATTTTTAGATAATAATCCGTTTTTTTTCTTTATTTCAGGAGATATAATACCGTTATTTCCATGATCAGAAGATATAAAAATTAAAGTGTTATCGCTATGATAGTCTTTAATTTCATTGATAATTTTTCCAACATGCTTATCTAAATAAGTCAATGTAACGAACATCATTTTTTTATATTCATTATAATAATTTTTATCCTCCCAAACCTTTTCATAAAACCATGAATATCTTTCGGGAGTTTTTATTGATCCGTAAGGATTTAAACACAACTTACTAATATACTTAAATTCATTATAAACCTTGAATTTTTTTTTTAAATTTTTTAATGAAAAATAATTCCTATAAATTTTTCTTGGTATTCTAAATAAAATATTTGACAATCTGTAATGATATTTATGCAAAAGTGGATATTCTTTTTTACTTAAAATATTTTCAGGTGTCTCGTAAGGTTCATGACAATCTGTATAATGAAAAAAAGTTAATGAATTGTCTTTTAATTGAGTGAGTTTTGTCTTGAGAATGTTATTAAAATTTTCTGCAGGTATATAAAAATCTGACATTGACGGGCTAAGATATAAGCATTCATCAAAATCAAGCTTATCTCCATGTTTCTCACCATGAGTGAGTGGCTGCGTACCAACGTAAGCACTTATAAAATTATTTTCATTTAATTCCTTTTGCAAACTTTTTAAACCACTATCTCTAAAACTTTGTTTTCTTCCCATCACTCCCGTAATTGAAGACGAAGCTCCATATAACATCGCTGCTAAATTTCCTCTGGTGTTATGCGTTACTGAATAATGATTATGAAAATTAATACCATTTTCAGTTATATTTTTTAGATTTGGCATGTAATTTTCATTTGATAGCCAGCTATGTTCATAGGAAATAGCGTCAAGTAATAAGTAAATGATTTTCATAATATCTATTTTTTATTGTGGTAATTTTTATACCAATCTACAAAATATTTTATTCCTAAATTTACATTTATTTTTGGTTTATAATTAATTTTTTTTTTAATATTTTTTATGCATGCATATGTTTTTTCAACATCACCGGGTTGACGTTCGACATATATTTTTTTCAAATTATTTTGTAAATTTTTTTCTATCTCTTTTATGTAAACTTTTAATTTTTCAGGTTTACCTCTTGCAATATTTATCGTTTCGTATGGTAAAATTACGTTTTTCCTTGAGATATAACTACTAAGCAAATCATATAAAGTATTAACTGTATCATCAATGTATGTAAAATCTCTTTGATGTTTTCCTTGATTAAAAACTTTAATAGATTTACCTTTATAATGATTTTTTATAAAACTATATGGGGTCATATCTGGCCTCCCATAAGGGCCGTAAACTGTAAAAAATCTTAAGCATACTATTTTTAGTTTATAAATCTGTGCATACGAATAAGACATTATTTCATCACATTTTTTTGTTGCAGCATAAAAAGACATCGGTTTATCAGTGTTTGAATTTTCTTTTATTGGAAATGAATTTTGATCGCCATATACAGAGCTTGATGAACCTAGAAAAATAAGTTTAGGTTTAAATATTTTGCATGCTTCTAAAAGATTAAAATATCCTGTAATATTTGAGTCAAAGTATTTCTGTGGATTTTCGATTGAATATCTCACTCCAGCTTGTGCAGCTAAGTGAAAAATATAGTTGTACTTATAACTTTTAACATTAGATAATATTTTTTTTTTATCTTTTAAATCAAATTTAAAAAATTTAAAATTTTTATTTTTTAATAAAGATAGTCTCTTATATTTTAATTTAATGTCATAATAATTATTTAAATTATCAATACCATAAACTACAAATTTATCATTTTTTAAAATTTTCTTGCAAAGATTATAACCTATAAAACCTGCGCACCCAGTAACTAAAATTTTTATTTTATTTTTCATAAATAATTAGTTAACAGACTATAATTTTTGATAAAACTCACATCTTTTACAAAGAGATTTTTCACCCTTAATAAAATCATTGTTTTCGAAAAGTTTTTCATGCACATATAGGTTATCTAGTTTATCCAATATCAATGACCCAACATTATGCTCAATGGAGTAATCGTTACAACAAATTGCCATATCTCCATTGGTAAGCAAAACACCTTTGTTTAATCTTCCATAACTACAATAATAAAGATCATTTGTTCTATGTTCTAAATCAATATCTATAATATTTCGTCTGAATCCCTCTTTATCATCTACTTGACCAGCTCTTGTAACAAGGTGCTTACGAACATAGATGTTGTCACCGGATATTATTTTTTCTGAAATAGAATTATTAATGACTTCTCTTATTTCAGGATGAAAATCTTCACCTATAACCATTATTTGAAAATTTTCTTTTTTTACTTTTTTTGATAAACTTTTGATTGCTCTAATTAAAAATTTTATATATTTTTCATCTACTTTTAACTTCATCAGGTTATTACAATCAGGTAAATGCAGCACTACAGTGTCAAAGTTACCCTCATTTAAAAAAAATTCTTTTGAATTCTCACGACCAAAAAGAGTAGTAGAAATGTGTTGCTTATGTCCTTTTTTATCAACTAATGATGACATTTCTGGAAACTCTTTACAGTGAAGTGGTTCACTAAAACCAGTCCAGTGTATTTTAACTTCTTTATCAACATTATCCATAACCTTTTTAAAAACATCAAAAGACAAGACTCTCGGAAAAGAAGCGCCGCTTTTTTTATAATTAGTTTGAGGACAATACTCACACATCATTGCGCATCCTACAGTAGTGGTAACTTCGAGACTTTTGTTATAAATTTTAGATGACCAATTTAATTTGGATAATTGTAAGGAAATTTTTTTGTCGTACTTTTTTGTGAAAACTCTTAACAGTTTAATTAAAAAAAATAATATTGACTTAATAAATTTTTTAAAAAGAATTTCCATTGAAATAAGTTTTTATATAAATTTTTTCTTGTATTTAAAAGAATAAATACATTTTTTTAAAAATCTAACACAATTGAGTGGGTCCTTGCCAATGGCTGTTTCGGCAGCTAAAACCATTCCTTTAGCGCCTTGTTTTAGTGAAGAATATATATCATGACTTTCAGCCCTTGTTGGCAAATTTTCTTTTATCATTGTTTCTAATAGGTTGGTTGCAACATAAGCTGGCGTTTTATATTTTAGTGAGTGATTCAAAATATATTCTTGTGCGAATGGTATATCTTCTATAGGTATTTCTCTAGATAAATCACCCCTATCAATTAAAAGGGCATTTGAAACTTTAGATATATTTTTTAAATCTTTTATTGCATTTTTTGTCTCAATTTTTGAAATTAAAAAAGAATGTTTGCCTATTAATTTTCTAACATGAGAAACGTCACTAGATTTATTTACAAAAGATATAGCTACAGTGTGTATTTTATTTTTTTTCATTAATTTTAATGCATAAATATCTTTTTTTGTTAGTGGTGGTAAATCAATTTTAGCATCAATATGAACACCTTTATTTGATCCAAGAAAACCTGGCTTTGTTACCTTGCATATAAGAGATTTTTTGTCTTTTGATTTTTTTTGTACTTTTAAGGTTAAATTACTAAATCCAATATCTATAGTTGTATTTAATTTTATTAAATTAAATTTAAATGTAGGATGAACACAAATTGTTTTCTCATTTGACTTATTTTCACTACAAAGAAATTTCACAGTATTATTTTTTTTTAAAAAAATTTCATTTTTTATATAGGACGTTCTTATTTGTGCTCCTTCAGTATCAATACAAATATTATTAACATTATTTCTTTTTAAAAAATTTATTTTTTTTTGGATAATTTTTGTATTTGTATGAGATAGATTTATTCTCATTAAATCTACTTTTTCTTTTTTAAGTTGAGTAATAATTTTTTTCTTTAATGAACTTGGACCTAGAGTACAAATTATCTTTATTTTATTCATTTTATACCTTTTTTTCTTATCATTGTTGCAGAAATTTTTTCAATTTTTTTACTCATTTTTATTTTCCGTAATTTATAGCCAACATTTCTTCCATAAACGACTTCCGATACAACTGGTATTTTTATTATGACATACCTATTTTTATATTTTTTTAAGGCTTCATTTATTTTGTTTTTTACAAAATTAAATTTAAATGGGTTTTTGTTATTGATCTTATAACTGTCCATTACAAGTATCGCCACCTGATTACTTGTTTTTAAAGCTCTTAAAAATAATTCTTTATGACCCTGATGAAACGGCTGAAACCTTCCAATATAAATGGCTGTTTTTTTTTTCCAATTAAAATATTTTTTCATTTAGACAACGCTCCGCACTTTGTAAAAAAAATTTTTACAAATTTATCATTGATTATTAAATATTTTATCAAATAGGACTAAATAAATAATCTTCTTTTGAAAATTTAGTATTTAATTTACCTATCGATGCTTTTATATAAAACTTGTTTTCCTCTATAATTTTAAAAATGTTATTTGTGAAAGGTCCTGATAAAAATTTAAATTTTTTATTATTTTTGAAGTCGAAAAAACTCTGTTGTATAAAGCCTTGACTATCTTCATTCAACTTACATCTGTCAATAAATTCAATGATTTCTAATTGCGCTTTTGAAAAACCATTCAGGAAATACTTAACACCCTTGCAATATCTAAGTGTATTAAAAATGTTTTTATTACTAAATCTTATGTGAAAACAAAGAATATAATCACCTAATAGTAAAACTTCTTTGTTGTTTAATTTTAATTTAGAATAATTTTGAATTTTTATTTTTGGAGAATAAAATATTGGTTTACTTCCAAGTTTCTTAAAAAACTCATTTTTTAAAGATGTTAACTTTTTTTTGTCAAATTTTATTATAACCCACATGTAAATTAATCCTGTTCGATTTCAGATTTTAATTCGTCGTATTCAACCATTTTTCTTTTCATAAAATTTAAAGTAAGTTTTGTTTTTTCCGATAAACCTTTAGGAGTTAAAATGTAAGCATAACCAATTTTATTAGGATTTCTTCGAAAATTTTTTATTTTAATTAGACCTTTTTCTTTAAGAGCCTTTAAACAATAATTCAACTTACCTAAACTAAAACCAAGCTCATTTGCCAACTCTCTTTGTGAACTATTTGGCTTTGATTTAATTTTTCTAAGCACTTCAAAATGATCTAAATTATCGTTCATATATTGAACATATACCGTTCATACTTTGAACAGTAAAGCTAAATTTGTATTTTTTTGTAATTTTTTTCAAATAGTTATATATTATTGCTAATATTAAATTATCGTAGTGATAAGATATATTATGAAATGCAAAAAAACTATTTAGAACGAAATATACATTTCTGGCAGCGAAAATTTAATTCTCCGAATGTAGAAAGCTTCATTTTTAGACTTAAACCGAAAATTCTTGATTTATACATTAGTCATAACAAAAAAATTAAAATTTTAGATTTTGGTTGTGGAGAAGGTGCTAACTTAAATTATTTTATAAAAAAATTTGGATACGATGGTTACGGCGTTGATATTTCTAAAGAGTCAATTATCGCAGCACGAAAAAGAATAGGAAAACAAAATAAAATAAAACTTATTAGTGGGGATGTAAAAAATACTGACGATTTTTTTAATATAAAATTTGATTTAATTATGTCTATTCAAGTTTTATATTATTTTAGTAATAATGATTTAAGAAAAAGATTAATATCATTTAATAATATGCTAAAGCCAAATGGGCATGTTTTTTTTACAATGATGAGTAATCAGAATAAATATTACACTAGATTTTCAAATAAAAAAAAAAACAAAGATGGACTCACTTTTGTAAATTTAAGCAAAGATCAAAAGTATTTCAAATTTTATAAACAACGCCATAAACAAGAAACATATAAACATTATATAAATTTTACAAAAGACGTTAATGATTTAAAAAAAAAATTTAAGATTTTTAAACCTTTAAATATTGGGTATTACGAAGGAAGTCTTGAATCTTTAAAAGATGGGGGCCTTCACTATACTTTTTTTGGTAAAAAAAAATAATCAAGTATAATTTATATTTTTTAATAATATCAAAAACATTTAGTTATTAAAATTAGTGTTAGATTTTTATTCTCTTTATTTTGCTTTATTCTCGTTGGTTATTCTTCAATCAATAGTTGGTGTTGGAATACTAGTTATTGGCACGCCATTTTTATTAATTTTAAATTTTGAGATGATTGAAATCCTATCTATTTTATTACCAGTTTCAATAATAACAAGTTTATTAAATTTGATTATTTTTAAAATTAAAAAAAAAGGAAAAAAATTTAAAATTGAAAGAAAAAGAAAAATTTTATTTTACATTTTATGCATACCATCAATATTTTTGGGTCTATTAATATTAAAAAATTACAAAGATATTTTAAATTTTAAAATTTTCGTAGCTTTTGTAATTTTTTTTTCTTTTTTAATGACAAAAATAAAATTTTATTACTGGAAAAGACAAATTCTAATTGAAAGTTTTTTTTTATTTTTGATAGGCATTGTTCATGGATTAACAAATTCGGGAGGATCAATTTTATCACTTTTTTTTTCAAACGAGCAAAATAAAGAAAGATCTAGATACACAATAACTTATTTTTACTTGTTTATCGCTACAGTACAGTATCTAATATTTTTGACTATTTTTAAAAGTCTTAATTTTATTTTAAACATTAATGTTTTAATCGTAATTATTTTTATAGGTTGTTTAATCGCTAATTTTTTAAATAATTACTTAAATTATAATATGTTTAAGATAGTAGTAGTTGCCTTAAGTCTTCTCGCAGCAACTTTTTTAGTTATGATATAATTTCAAAATTCTTTTTTAAATTTTTTTCAGTGCATAAATCAAGCCAATTGGGTTATTAGTACTGGTCAGCTACACACATTACTGTGCTTTCACATCCAGCCTATCAACGTGATAGTCTATCACGACCCTAAAGGAAGAACTTGTTTTGAGGCGAGTTTCCCGCTTAGATGCTTTCAGCGGTTATCTCTTCCGTACATAGCTACCCGGCACTGCAGCTGGCGCTACAACCGGTCCACCAGTGGTACGTTCACCCCGGTCCTCTCGTACTAGGGGCAACTCCTCTCAATTCTTCTACACCCATGGCAGATAGGGACCGAACTGTCTCACGACGTTCTGAACCCAACTCACGTACCACTTTAATTGGCGAACAGCCAAACCCTTGGGACCTGCTCCAGCCCCAGGATGTGATGAGTCGACATCGAGGTGCCAAACACCCTCGTCGATATGAACTCTTGGAGGGTATCAGCCTGTTATCCCCGGCGTACCTTTTATCCGTTGAGCGATGGCCCTTCCATTCAGAACCACCGGATCACTATGACCGTCTTTCGACTCTGCTCGACTTGTCAGTCTCGCAGTCAGGCAGGCTTATGCCATTGCACTCAACGATCGATTTCTGACCGATCTGAGCCTACCTTCGCACGCCTCCGTTACTCTTTGGGAGGCGACCGCCCCAGTCAAACTACCCACCATACAGTGTCTTGCAGCCGGATAACGGCTTGCAGTTAGATATCAAAAATAACAAAAGAGGTATTTCACTGATGACTCCATTCTAGCTAGCGCCAAAACTTCAAAGTCTCCCTCCTATGCTACATATGTCATTTCTAATACCAATGTAAAGTTGTAGTAAAGGTGCACGGGGTCTTTCCGTCTAACCACGGGAACTCCGCATCTTCACGGAGAATTCAATTTCGCTGAGTTGATGTTGGAGACAGTGGAGAAATCGTTACGCCATTCATGCAGGTCGGAACTTACCCGACAAGGAATTTCGCTACCTTAGGACCGTTATAGTTACGGCCGCCGTTCACTGGGGCTTCGGTTCAATGCTTGCACATCTTGCCTTAACCTTCCAGCACCGGGCAGGCGTCAGCCCCTATACATCCACTTACGTGTTAGCAGAGACCTGTGTTTTTGATAAACAGTCGCTTCTCCCTAGCTTGTGCCACCTTAAATTAGTTGCCTAAATTAAGGTCTTCCTTATTCCGAAGTTACGGAAGCAATTTGCCGAGTTCCTTCAACATCATTCTCTCAAGCGCCTAGGTATACTCTACCGGTACACGTGTGTCCGTTTCGGGTACGGTCTAATGGTGAGCTATTTCCTGGGACTTATTCACGGCAACTCCAATCCAATAAGGAGTTACAATTTACTAAATCCGTCACTATCACCTGGTTCAGGAATATTTACCTGATTCCCATCGACTACGGCTTTCGCCCTCATCTTAGGGGCCGACTAACCCTGCGAAGATTAGCTTTACGCAGGAACCCTTGTACTCTCGGCGACAGAGTCTTTCACTCTGTTTGTCGCTACTCATGTCAGCATTCGCACTTCTGATACCTCTAAAAGCCCTCGCGGGTCTTTCTTCAACGGCTTACAGAACGTTCCGCTACCAGATATAAAATTCGAAAATTTTATAAATTCACAACTTCGGTACGTAATTTTAGCCCCGTTACATCTTCGGCGCAAAGTCTCTTGATTAGACCGGTGAGCTGTTACGCTATCTTTAAAGGATGGCTGCTTCTAAGCCAACCTCCCGGCTGTTTTGGAGTCTTCACATCCTTTCACACTTAATTACGATTTTGGGACCTTAGTTGGTGATCTGGGTTGTTTCCCTCTCGACTACGGACGTTAGCATTCGCAGTCTGTCTGCTGAGGAACAATTAAGAGTATTCGGAGTTTTATTAGGGTTGGTAAGAATTTCTTCCCCCTAGCCTATTTAGTGCTCTACCCCTCTTAATCTATAACTCAACGCACTACCTAAATAGTTTTCGCGGAAAACCAGCTATCTCCGATTTTGGTTGGCCTTTCACCCCTAAACACAAGTCATCCCAAGCCATTTCAACGGCAACGGGTTCGGTCCTCCAGCAAGTGTTACCTTGCCTTCAACCTGCTCATATCTAGATCAATCGGTTTCGGGTTCTAATTCATGCAACTAACGCCCTATTAAGACTCGCTTTCGCTTGGCCTACACCTAACGGCTTAAGCTTGCTACATAAATTAAGTCACTGACCCATTATACAAAAGGTACGTCGTCACTCACAAGGAGCTCCGACTGATTGTAAGCATTCAATTTCAGATTCTATTTCACTCCCCTAATAGGGGTTCTTTTCACCTTTCCCTCACGGTACTAGTTCACTATCGGTCACTGAAGAGTATTTAGGCTTAGAGGATGGTCCCCCTATCTTCAAGCAAGATTTCACGTGTCCCGCTTTACTCGTGTGCTTAATATGTTTTTACCCATACAGGACTATCACCTTCTATGGTCAGACTTTCCAGACTGTTTTGGTTGTTCATAATAAGCCGCTGGCCTATTCCGCGTTCGCTCGCCACTACTGACGGAATCTCAATTGATTTCTTTTCCTCCAGGTACTTAGATGTTTCAGTTCCCTGGGTTATCTCTTTAAACCTATGTATTCAGCTTAAAGTAACTCACAAGAGTTGGGTTTTCCCATTCGGAAATTTTCGGATCAAAGTTTTCATACAACTCCCCGAAACTTATCGCAGTATAACACGTCCTTCATCGACTTTCAGTGCCAAGGCATCCATTAAATGCTCTTAAACGCTTGATATATGCACAGAAAAAAATTTTTCTGTTCATTGAATTTTTGAAAAAATTATTTTTTTAGAAAATTAAATTTCTAAAAAGGATAAAAAAATTAAGATTATTCTATTTTACAATTTTTAAAGAATTTCTCAAGTTTTGGTGGAGGATAGCGGGATCGAACCGCTGACCTCCTGAATGCAAATCAGGCGCTCTCCCAGCTGAGCTAATCCCCCAGAAAATGGTGGGCCGAGAAAGACTTGAACTTTCGACCCCACCCTTATCAAGGGTGTGCTCTAACCAACTGAGCTACCGGCCCTAATTTTTGAGCTCTAAACAAATACTTGAGTTAGAAGAGAAACGAGGACGGCAAATTTATTAATGTTAAGTGAGAACTTAAAAATGTTATTTAAGTTTTCCTTAGAAAGGAGGTAATCCAGCCGCAGGTTCCCCTACGGCTACCTTGTTACGACTTCACCCCAGTCGCCGATCATACCGTGGTCACGCACTTCCCGAGGGTTAGTGACATGCCTTAAGGTAAAACCAACTTCCATGGTGTGACGGGCGGTGTGTACAAGACCCGGGAACGTATTCACCGCTCCGCGCTGATGAGCGATTACTAGCGATTCCAGCTTCATGCACTCGAGTTGCAGAGTGCAATCCGAACTGAGGCAGGTTTTTGAGTTTAGCTTAACGTCGCCGTTTAGCATCTCATTGTCACTGCCATTGTAGCACGTGTGTAGCCCAACACGTAAGGGCCATGAGGACTTGACGTCATCCCAACCTTCCTCCTGCTTATCACAGGCAGTCCTACTAGAGTGCCCAGCTTAACCTGATGGCAACTAGAAGTAGGGGTTGCGCTCGTTGCGGGACTTAACCCAACATCTCACGACACGAGCTGACGACAGCCATGCAGCACCTGTGTTCTGTCCGGCCGAACCGAAGGAATTCATCTCTGAATTCCGCGACAGACATGTCAAGTGTTGGTAAGGTTCTGCGCGTAGCTTCGAATTAAACCACATGCTCCACCGCTTGTGCGGGTCCCCGTCAATTCATTTGAGTTTTAACCTTGCGGTCGTACTCCCCAGGCGGATTGTTTAACGCGTTAGCTGTGATACTGAAAATAAATTTCCAACATCTAACAATCATCGTTTACGGTATGGACTACGAGGGTATCTAATCCTCTTCGCTACCCATACTTTCGCACCTCAGCGTCAGTATTATCCCAGAAAGCCGCCTTCGCAACTGGTGTTCTACATAATATCTACGAATTTCACCTCTACACTATGTATTCCGCTTTCCTCTGATAAACTCTAGCTAAGTAGTTTTAATTGCAATTCCAAAGTTAAGCTTTGGGCTTTCACAATTAACTTACTTAACCGCCTACGCGCGCTTTACGCCCAGTAATTCCGAATTACGCTAGGTCCCTTCGTATTACCGCGGCTGCTGGCACGAAGTTAGCCGGACCTTATTCTTCGGGTACAGTCATTATCTTTCCCGACAAAAGAGCTTTACAACCCAAAGGCCTTCTTCACTCACGCGGCATCGCTGCATCAGAGTTTCCTCCATTGTGCAAGATTCCCCACTGCTGCCTCCCGTAGGAGTCTGGGCCGTGTCTCAGTCCCAGTGTGGCTGATCATCCTCTCAAATCAGCTATTGATCGTTGCCTTGGTAAGCTTTTACCTTACCAACAAGCTAATCAAGTGCGGGCTCATCTCTCGGCGATAAATCTTTCTCCGTAAGGACTTATCCGGTATTAGCACAGGTTTCCCCATGTTGTTCCGAACCAAAAGGCAGATTCCCACATGTTACGCACCCGTCTGCCACTAAGTATTGCTACTTCGTTCGACTTGCATGTGTTAGGCGTGCCGCCAGCGTACATTCTGAGCCATGATCAAACTCTCAAGTTTAATAACGGCGTACACAAGCTTTGTGTATTAAATACACAACTTGTACAAATTACTATTTGTATAAGTTTTATTAAAGCGTGTACGACAAATTTTTTTGAATAAATTGTACCGTCCACGCTTCTCTTCTAATATTTACAATTTTTATGAGCTCAATAAAACTGTTAAAAATCTTAATGACACCTAAGATTTTTGCCAGTTTTACTTAATAAAAAAGCTATACACCTGAATAATTTAAATTAATCGGTGCTAGAAATGTGGGTAATATATTAAAACCTAACTAAGTCAAGAGATGAAAAAGGTCCAAAAAACCCTTGTATTTCCTAGGTTTTTTTTAGATTTTTAACTATAAAATCAACTCAGAGTAGTTAAATATATTGTCATAATTAATATAAAAAAAATGATAAAAAAATTACGAAATAAAAATCTAAAATTTTTTTTAACCGGGTTTATTTTTTTTCTAATATCAACTTTTGTTTTTTTAAATCAAAAATTTTATAAAAAAAATAATTCTTTAAAAAATTACAATGTATTTAAAAATGAGATGCAAAATATTCATTCACTTTTTGCGAATCAAATTCAAAATCAATATAAAAAGAAAAAAATAAATATTAATAAAGGCGAGAGCTTAAACATAACTTTATTAAATAATGGTGTTTCTCAAAAGGAAGTTTATGAAGTGTCAAAAATTCTCAGAAAATATATTAGCCTAAAAAAAATTAATACCAATCAATTTTTCGAAGTATTGATAAATAATACGAGCAAAAAGATTATAAGGTTAACAATAAATTTAGATAATATTACTTCTTTACATATATTTAAAAAAAACGATAGATTTATAGCAAATAAGATCGAAAAAGTTCTTTTTAAAAAAACAACCCTAGCTGAAGGTTTAATTAAATCTAGTTTATTTCAAGCTGCTAAAAAAGAGAAAATTGATCCTGAAGTTATTATTGATTTTGCTAGAATATTTGGATTTGAAATTGATTTTCAAAGAGACATTCGAAAAAATGATATTTTTCAAATTGTTTATGATAAATACGTAGATGATGATGGTGAACTGCAAAAAAATGGTGAGATTATTTATGCTTACATGAAAAATAAAGAAAGGGAAATTGCACTTTACCGTTTTCAAGATAAAAGAGGAATTGTTGGATATTATCGTACAAATGGTAAAAGTATCGAGAAAGCACTGATGAAAACCCCAATAAACGGTGCAAGACTATCCTCAAGGTTCGGTATGAGAAAGCATCCAATTCTAGGATATAATAAAATGCATCGTGGTACTGATTTTGCGGCCCCAAAAGGAACTCCTATTATGGCATCTGGTTCTGGAATCATTGAAGCTGCAAGATGGAACGGAGCTTATGGAAAATATATAAGGATACGTCATAACTCTAAATATAAAACTGCATACGCACACTTAAATAGTTATGCAAGGGGAGTAAAGAGAGGAGCGAAAGTAAGACAGGGACAAATAATTGGATATGTAGGTAATACAGGAAGATCAACAGGTCCGCATCTACATTATGAAGTTATAGTTAATGGAAAAAGAAAAAATTCACAACGTTTAAAACTCCCTTCTGGACGAACGCTTAGAGGATCTGATAGAGAAAAATTTGAAATGTCAAGAATAAGAATTGATGTAATGAGATCTAATTTAATTAATTAAATATAGATTTAAATATTTTTCTTACAGAAGTATTTACCGTTTCTCGTGATGTATCAATCTTTAAATGAGGTTTTAATGGTTGCTCATAACCACTAGTTAAACCTATTGGGTTAAAATTTTTAATACTCTTGACTTTTTTATATAATTTCTTTGGATCTCTTTTCATGCAAATTGTTAAGGGTGTACTAATGTATACCTCATAAAACTCATCTTTATCAAATAATGACTTTGCAAAATCTCTATCTTTTCTGAATGGAGAAATTGTAGAAACAATTACTATCAAACCCGCGTCTACCATTAATTTTGATATTTCTGCCACCCTTCTAATATTTTCAGTTCGGTCAGTTGAGGTAAAACCTAAATCTTTATTAATTCCTAACCTTAAGTTATCACCGTCTAGATTGTAAGTATGTAACGATTTTGAAACTAATTCTTTTTCTAACTGCTGTGCAATTGTTGATTTGCCTGATCCGGACAAACCAGTAAACCAAATACATTTTGGTTTATGTCTTTTAATATTTGATCTAATTTTTTTTGATACTTTGCCTTCTGTTTTAAATAAATTACCAGATCTTCTTAGTGCAAAATTTATCTTACCTGCAGCTACAACACTCAAAGTTACTTCATCAACTAATATAAATCTCGATAATGCAGGATAGTCCACAAAATTTGCGTATGGAACTAAATCATTACATGTTATTTCAATCTCACCAATATCGTTTAGCTTCAACTCATTTTTATTAATATTAGAATTTAATATAAAATCGTAAACTCCTTTAATCTTAGTAACAGTTGTCTTAATAACTTTATTGTGTAATCTCAATAAATACTGCCTACCTGCAATTAAATTATCTTTTGAGGTTATTACAACCTCTGCATTAAAAACATTGCCTACTAATATTTTATCATTTTTACAATCAATAATTACGTCTCCTTTTGTTACATCTAATTGCCCCTGTAAATCAATTGCTATTGGATTGTCTTTAATTTTTTTAACTTTTTTTAAATTTGAAAATATATTTTTAATATTTGTAACATTGTTACTTGGTAAAATTTTTACTTTTTGATTTTCTATTAATTGACCTTTTAAATTTCCTAAATAATGACGAGTAGTTTTATTTGTACGATGAACATGCTGAACTGTAAAATATGATTTTGTTTTTTTATTATTTTTAAGTTTAAAAGAAATAATTGTATCTAATATACTTTTACCATTATACCATTTTATGTTTTTAGATTTAGCTATAACATTATCCCCATTTAAGGCTGATATTGGAATAAATGATATTTTTATTTTTTTTTCATTGGAAATTAAAAATTTTAAATTTTTTTCAATCTTAAGAAATTTTTTTTTATTAAATTTTATTAAATCAATTTTATTGATCGCAAATATAATATATTTAAAGTCCAAAAATTTTAATATTTTTAAATGTCTTTTTGTTTGTTCAAGAACTCCTTTTTTTACATCAATCAATAGAATTGCAATGTCACATCCAGAAGCAGCTGTAACGACATTTCTGGTATATTGATTATGTCCAGGACTATCATGAAATACCAATCTGTTATTCTTAAAATTAATATATCTGTGAGCAACATCGATTGTGATACCTTGTTCTCTTTCATCTTGAAGACCATCCAATAACAACGAAAAATCTATTTCATTTCCTGTGGAACCATATCTTGAAGAAAGTTTTTTTAATTTGATTGACTGATCAGTTAATATATTATTTGTTTCAAAAACAATTCTTCCAATTAATGTCGATTTACCATCATCGACGCTCCCACAGGTAACAACTTTTATTAGTTCCACTAAAAATATCCCTCACGTTTTTTTAATTCCATACTACTAATTTTATCTGTATCAATAAGTCGCCCAGATCTTTCCGAATTTTTTTCTTTTATTGTTTCATCAATTATTGAATTTATAGATCTTGCATTACTTTTAATTCCAGCTGTCAATGGATAACAACCTAATGTCCTAAATCTTATAAATTCTTGAATTACTTTCTCACCTTTTTTGAGTTGAAATCTCTTATCATCAATCATAAAATAAGATTGTTTTCGTCTAACACAGTTTCTTTTTTTTGAAAAATATAAATCTACAATTTGAATTTGTTCTTTTTTTATATACCTCCAAATATCAATTTCTGTCCAATTTGATAATGGAAATACTCTAATAGTTTGATCTTCATTTTTTTCGAAGTTATAGAGATTCCATAATTCTGGTCTTTGGTTTTTTGGGTTCCATAAATGTCCTTTGTTTCTAATAGAAACAACTCTTTCTTTTGATCTGCTTTCTTCCTCATCTCTCCTTGCGCCTCCTAATATTACATCAAATTTATAATTATCTAGTGCATCTTTCAAAGCTTTCGTTTTCATCACATCAGTATAATTTTTATCTTTTTGTGGATTAAGTTTTAGACCAGATTGATTTGTATAAACTATTAAGTTTATTTTATATTTTTTTTTTATTTTACTCCTAAAATTAATCATTTCTTTAAATTTCCACTTCGTATCAATATGTAATAGCGGTAAGGGTATATGTGATGGGTAGAAAGCTTTTCTTACGAGATGTAATAAAACAGATGAGTCTTTTCCAATAGAATACATCATAACTGGATTAGCCGATCTTGCATAAGAATCTCTGATGACAGAAATTGCCTCAGCTTCCAACTCTTGAATAAGTTTTTTCGAACTCACCTTTTTTTTAATTTTAGATATTAATTTTCTATTGAACCCTTAGCAACAACAGTATTTTCGTCTTCAGAATCTTGCTTGTTATCTCTTGATTGCCCCGATGATGTTCCCTCTTCAGAATTTTGGTTGTCAACATCATCAATTTCTTTTGTTTCTGATTGCTGGACATTGTCTTCAACATGATTCGGTAGCATTCTTGCAAAATGATCTGCATGCTGAAAATAACTCTCTGCTAAAATCTTATCACCAATAGATAACGCCTCTGAGGCAAGCTTTTTATATTTATCAAATAGTTTAGTTGCATTTCCATTAAATTTATTTCTTAAACTATTGAAAGATCTTCCCGAGTCATTCAATTTAATTACTTGAGTATTCCTCGCCCCATAATTTCTTCGGCTATTTCTTCTGCTATTATTTCGTCCACGTGGACGTCTATCAAAATTTGTCATTTTTTGGTTAAGTAATATTATTTTTTTTCTTAATATTTAATTTATTATAGATATCTGTAAAGAGCATAAATATTAATTATTGTAAAGTGTAATTTTGAATTTTTTTTGCCAACAAACATCTAATTTGACGATTTATTAACTCATATTTAGCTTCAATTTTAAATCCGTTTAAAGTTAGTATTTTACTTAATTTATTAAATTGATTATCACCTATCTCAAAAGCTACATAACCATTAAGCTTAAGGTTAACTTTTAATTTCAAAATTATATTTTCAAAAAAAATAGTGCCATCTTTATTGTCAGCAATCAAGGCTGTTTTAGGCTCATATATCTTAATAGAACGATCTATATTTGTATATTCAGAAAGTCTCAAATACGGAGGGTTGGAAATTATTAAATCAAATTTTTCTTTATTTTTATATTTAAAAATATTTTTTTGAATAATTTTTGCTCTATTTATAAAGTTATATTTTTTGAGATTAATTTTAGTATTTATAATTGCTTCTTTAGAAATATCTAATGACACACAATTTGTCCCCTTGAAGATGTCTAATAATGAAACGCTAATACAGCCAGTGCCACATCCGATATCAAAAAATTTAAATTTCTTTTTATTTTTAAATTTATTACATACCATATCCACTAATATTTCTGTTTCTGGACGTGGTATTAATGTTTTTTTTGATACATCTATATCGAAGTTCCAAAATGATTGTTTGTTTATTATTTTTGATATTGGTTTAAGTTTTTCCCTTTGTCTGATTTTCTTAAAAAATAAATAAATTTCCTCGTTGCTCAATACTTTATTTTTATTAATTAACAATTCTATTCTGTTTTTTTTTAAAACATTTGCTAATAAAATTTCACTATCAAGTTTATAAGTTTTGGACTTATTAATTAAAATATCGTAAGATTTATGTAAAGCACTTGAGATATTCATTTATTTTCTAATAATTGTTCTTGATATTGAATTTGTAAAGCATCTGAAATCTCTGAAAATACATTTCCTGATAAAAAATCTGATAACTTGTGTAATGTTAAATTAATCCTATGATCAGTTACTCTCCCTTGAGGAAAATTATAAGTTCTAATTCTTTCAGATCTATCACCTGACCCTATTTGAGATTTTCTCTCAGTCGATCTTTCTTGTTCTAACTTGTTTCTTTCCATTTCATATAATTTTGATCTTAAAATTTTTAATGCTTTAGCCTTATTTTTATGCTGAGATTTTTCATCTTGTTGTGAGACAACTATACCACTTGGAATATGACTTATTCTAACTGCGCTATCAGTAGTGTTCACTGATTGACCTCCAGGACCACTTGATCTAAAAACATCAATCCTTAAATCATTTTCATCAATTTTAATATCAACATCTTCGGCTTCTGGTAAAACAGCAACAGTAGCAGCTGACGTATGAACTCTACCTTGAGTTTCTGTCTTAGGTACTCTTTGAACTCTGTGTACGCCGGACTCAAACTTTAACTTTGAAAAAACATTTTTTCCAGTAACTGAGAAAACTACTTCTTTATATCCACCAGCATCACTGTCAGAAATACTTATTATGTCCGTTTTCCAACCGTAATTCGTTGCAACTTTTTGATACATTTCAAATAAATCAGCAGCAAATAATGAAGCCTCTAATCCACCTGTACCAGCTCTTATTTCAATTATAGCATTTTTTTCATCTGCTTCATCTCTTGGTAACATAAAAATTTTTATTTTGGTTTCTAAATTATCTATTTCTATTTTTATTTCTTCTAATTCTTGCTCTGCCATATTCCTTAGATCCTTGTCAGATGTTTTATCCTCAAGAATTTTTTCAGATTCTTCTTTATCTGACATCAATTTTATATAAATCTTAACGTCACTAATAATATCTCCGATTAAAGAATACTCTTTAGAATTTTTTACATAAGTATTTTTATCGATATCAGTTTGGGATAGGGTTTTTTCGAGTGTTTCATATCTAGAAATAATCTCTTTTACTTTACTAATCGGAAGCATTTATGATTGTCTGATTTCTTTAGCTTTTTTTTCTACTAGCTCAACAATATGATCTACAATTTTGTCACTGGGTATTTTGTGGTTTTGTAAACCTGATAAATATATCATATTATTACCTTTACCCCCACCAGTTAAACCGATATCGGTTTGTGCGGCTTCACCGGGACCATTTACAACGCAACCAATAATTGACAAAGTTAAAGGTTCTTTAATATGCTCAAGTTTTTTTTCAAGAATTTCAACAGTTTTTATAACTTCAAACGCTTGTCTTGCGCATGATGGACATGAAATAATTTTTACTCCTCTTTTTTTTAAACCTAAACTTTTTAATATTTCTAGTCCAGCTTTAACTTCCTCCACTGGGTCTGCTGATAATGAAACTCTAATAGTATCACCGATACCCTCTAACAATAATATTCCTAGTCCTATTGATGATCTAACTGTACCTGAAAATAATCCACCGGCTTCAGTGATTCCCAGGTGAAGAGGATAATCGCATTCATTTGCTAATAATCTATATGATCCAATTGCTAGAAATATATCAGATGCTTTAACACTTATTTTAAAGTTGAAAAAATCATTATCCTCTAGAAGTTGAATATTTTTTTTTGCACTTTCTACTAAAGCTTCTGGGCATGGTTCTCTGAATTTTTCTAATATTTCTCTTTCCAATGACCCACCGTTTACTCCAATTCTAATAGAACAATTATAATCTTTTGCTGCTTTGACTACTTCAGCTACTCTATCTTTTGATCCAATATTGCCTGGATTAATTCTTAGACAACTGGCTCCTGCTTGTGCAGCTTCAATTGCTCTCTGATAATGAAAATGAATATCAGCTACTATTGGTACGCTAACATTTTGAATAATTTCTTTTAACGCAAATGTTGACTCTTTGTCTGGGCAAGAAACACGTATTATATCCGCGCCTGCTTCATGAATTATATTAACTTGTTCAATAGTTTTTTTTACATCAGTAGTGAGGGTGTTAGTCATTGATTGAACTGAAATGGAGTTTGATCCACCAATTTTAATGCCGCCAACATAAATTTCCCTTGTTTTCCTCCTGGTGATATTTCTGAATGGTCTGATAGAAGTCATTGTTATTATTTAAGCCAATTCAAACACATTATGTAGTGTTTTAACAGCTAACTCTGCATTTTTTTCCTCAATTAAAACTGATATCCTAATTTCAGAAGTTGATATAACTAAAATATTAATATTTTTTAAAGCCAAAGAGTTAAACATTTTATATGCAATACCTGGATGTGTAATCATTCCTGCACCAACTATTGAGATTTTAGATACATTTTTATCTGTTATTAATTTTTTGTACCCTAATTCAGATTTTAGCCTATTCAACAATTTTTCTGTTTGATTCATGTCATTACTTTTCACTGTGAATGTTACATCTGTTTCATTACTTTCAGCAGATACATTTTGAACAATCATATCAACTATAATATTTTGATCATTTAATGGTTTAAAAATTGCAGATGCAACACCTGGTTTATCCTTTACACCTATAATTGTTACTTTTGCATCATCTATTGAATATGCCACACCGGTTATAACTTTATCATAAGATATTTTATTCTCAGATAATATATGCGTTCCAACTTTTTTCGGATAAAATGTAGATTTAACAAATATTTCAACTTCGTTTAACATTGCTTTTTGAATAGATGTACTTTGCATAACTTTTGCGCCTGATGAGGACATCTCTAACATTTCATCGTATGAAATTTTATCAATTTTTTTTGCTTCCCTACATATGTCAGGGTTTGTTGTAAAAACTCCCTGAACATCGGTATATATTTCACATCTATCTGCCTTCAATGCTTTTGCAACCGCAACTGCAGAGGCGTCTGAGCCACCTCTACCAATCGTAGATATTCTCAATTTTTCAGAGATACCTTGAAAACCTGGAATAACAACAACATAATTTTGATCTAAATATCGATTTATTGACTTGGAATTGATGGATATAATTCTACTATTTTTATGTTGACCCACTGTGACTATAGGAACCTGCCAAGCAAGTAAAGATCGAGCTTTTATACCCTTATCTATCAAGCATGCGGATAATAAAGCTGAGGTTACTTGCTCACCAGATGAAACGAGGACATCATATTCTTCATCAGAAAAATTCGTAGATATCTCTTGCGATTTTTTTATCAGATCATTTGTTACTCCAGACATTGCAGAAACAATGACTACTATTCTTTGCTTTTTATTTGCCTTATCTATTATAATATTAGCAACTTCTTTAATTCTGCTGATATTTCCAACAGAAGTACCTCCAAATTTTATTACTTTTGTGATCATTTTATAAATTAAAATTTGTACTTAAATACTCTTCAGATATAAATTAAACAATACCCACGTTAAAAAATATGCAAATAAAAAATACAGTAAATAACGAAGAAATTGCAAAGTTTGAGAAGCTTGCTGAAGAATGGTGGAACCCAAAAGGGAAATTTGCACCATTGCATAAATTTAACCCTATAAGACAGGAATATTTAATAAATAAAATTGCATATCAATATAGTTTAAATCTCGATGTGGAGAAACCATTCAAAAATCTCGATATAATTGACATTGGCTGTGGTGGAGGACTTTTGTGCGAGCCTCTAAGTAGATTAGGAGCAAATGTGACAGGTATCGATGCGGCTAAAACAAATATTGAGGTTGCTAAAATACATATGGAAGAAAATGGTTTAAAAATCAAATATCTAAATACAAAGCCAGAGAACATTGAAAATCTTAAGTTCGATGTTGTACTATGTATGGAAATTATTGAACATGTTGATGATGTTAACTATTTTATTAAAAGTTGTACAGATTTGCTAAAGCAAAATGGAATAATTTTCTTTGCGACTTTAAATAAAACTTTTAAATCATTTGCTTTAGCTATAGTTGGTGCTGAATATTTACTAAGATGGCTTCCTATAGGTACACATGATTGGAATAAATTTATTGCACCAAATGATATTATCAATAAAATCTCGAAACATTATCTCACACATATTGAAACTAAAGGTGTAATATTTAATCCTTTCAAAAATAAATGGAAAATCAGTAATGATACTGATGTAAACTATATGTGTTACTTTAAAAAAAATTAACTATTAGTTTTTTTAATCCATGGAATAGTATTCACATCAATACCTTCATCCAAAAGCTCCGCTGTCTGCTCTGGTGTAGCTTTGCCATAAATATTACGGATATTTTTTTTATCATAATGTATTGACCTTGCTTCAGAAATGAAATTATCACCAACATATTCTGCATTTTTTTCAACATAATTCCTCAATTCTCTTAATTTTTTATTTACAGTTTTGTAAAATGCTTCCTGTTTAGATTTATGATTTATAAACTCTTTTTTCGAAGATATTTGAGGAGACATTAGTTGTTTATAAATTTTGTTGGATTTACCGCATTGGCAAGAAAGCATATTTTTTTTATCTAAACGATCGTATTCTTCTGAGCTAGAAAACCAGCTTTCAAATTTTATTCCACATTTGCATTTCAGATGATATTTTATCATGATAAAAAAATAATACCGTTTTTTTCTTTTTCAATACCAAATTTATTTTTTTTCGAAAAAAAGAATAACTCTACCTAAAGTAATACCAAATTTTTTCACTTTAGCTATGTTTACCAAATAGTCATCGTCTTGTAAAAACATCCAGTCATCAAATTTTACATTAACTCTACTATCACCAATTTTTAATCTAAAAGCATATTTCCAATTAAAAGCATTGCCGCTGACGTATCCGCTCGCTATTCCAATCACTCCATCAGCGTAACCTGTGTAATAATTAGGATTTTTCTTATCTTTAGTTAATTTCCATTCTCTATAATCCTTAGTACCATCATCGTAAATGAAATCCTCTTTTAAAATTAAAATTTCTCCATTCCATGATCCATCAATAAATACTTTAAAACTTTTTTTAATATTTCCAAACCTGTCTTCAAAAACACCTCTTGCGATCGTTTTGCCATTAAAATATTCCTCCAGCTTCAAAACTGGTTTTTTATCTTTATAATCTTCTAGTTTCATATTTGAACACCCATTAATTAAAAAAAAAAAAATAATAATTAAAATATTTTTCATATTCTATAATATCCACTTTTTAGTCGTTTTAAAATCATTAACCCGCCCTCTAAAAATTTTTTTGGATATGGACCATTTTTGTTTATCCAGCTAAAATCCTGTATATCAATATATTTTAAATTACCAGTCCATTTTTTTAAACAAAAAACATTTAAAACAATAAAGTTTTTATTATCATATGTATGATTTATCAAATCTAGGTGTGACAAATTTTGCTCATTAATATGAATGCCAAGTTCCTCAAAAAGTTCACGTTTTATTGCATCCTCAAATGTTTCATTTCTTTTTAGTTTTCCGCCTGGAAATTCCCAGTATCCACCAAAATATTTTTTAAAAGGTCTTTTGCAGAAAAGAATTTTATTTTTTTTTTTTAAAAGACAAATAGATACGAAAATAAAATTCATTTAATTTCTATAATCTGAGTTTATTTTAATATAATCATGTGTTAAATCACATGAATAAGCTTTGAAATTTGAATTACCACTTCCAAGTGTAACTAAAATCTTAATTTCGCAACTTTTCATATATTTAGCAGCTAATTTTTCTTTATAACTTTTTAGTATCTCTCCTTTTTTAAAAACAAACTGATTCCCAAATTTTAAACTAATTTTTTCAATGTTTACATTTACATTCGACTTTCCAATAGCCATAATGATTCTACCCCAATTTGGATCTTCTCCAGCTATGGCAGTTTTAAATAGTTGAGAATTTGCTATTGAAAAGGCAACCTGTTTTGCGTCTTTTTGAGTTTTTGCCTCAGTAACAGAAATCTCAATAAACTTCTTAGCACCTTCTCCATCAATCGTTATTTGCTTTGCTAAAGATAGCATTACTTGAAAAAGTTTTTTACTAAAAATCTTAAAATACTCAGATTTTTCATTTACTATTAATTTATTATTTGCTTTACCAGTTGAAAAAATAAGAACCATATCATTAGTTGAAGTATCGCCGTCGACAGTAATTGAATTAAATGTTCTTTCTAAATTTTTTTTTAATGCTAGCTTTAAAAGTTTATTTGAAATATTTAAATCAGTAAAAATGAAACCTAACATTGTGGCCATATTAGGATAAATCATTCCTGAACCTTTACCAATAGCTGCAATATTTATTTTTTTGTTATTTAATACAAAATTTTCAGAGGATAATTTTGCAATTGTATCTGTTGTCATAATCGCTTTTGCTGCTTTAATCCAATTAACAGATGATGAATGTTTAATTTGCTTAATTAGATCAGGTAACTTATTTAAAATTTTTGCAATAGGAAACTTTTCACCTATTACACCTGTTGATGCAAAATAAAATTCTTTTTTTTTTATTTTAAGTTTGTCGAAAATTTTTTTTTGAATTAATTTTAATGAATTAAAACCATGTTTCCCAGTCAAAGCATTTGCGTTTTTAGTATTGACAAATAATGCTTTTACTTTTTTTGACTTATTAAGCTTATTCCACTTTATACACTCAGCCTGAACTCGAGATTTTGTGTATACTCCAGCATGATTAGCTCCATCTTTAAAGTAAAATATGGAAATATCATTCCTATCTAATCTTTTATATAAATTAGCATTGCAAGAGGACATGCTTAATCCACTAATTTTAGGTAAATCAATAAAATGCCCGTTTTTTTTTAAAAAAAGCGATTTAAATAAATTTTTAATTTTTAAATTCATATTTTTAAAAGTTGATATTTTAAGGGTTTATAAGATACATAAACACAATTTGCTATTAATAAAAAGTACAGAATTATGAAGCTTAATTTTTTAAATAAATTATTTGGATCATCTAATGAAAGAAAAATAAATGCAATAAAACCTATTGTGCAGCAAATTAATAATCTCGAATTAGAGATAGAGAAACTACCAGATAATGAATTAAGAAACAAAACTACAAAACTTAAGAATATGGTTAATCAAAATAAAAATCTGGACGCAGTATTGCCTGAAGCTTTCGCGTTAGTAAGAGAGGCGAGCAAAAGAACCATTGGTCAGAGACATTACGATGTTCAATTAATGGGTGGTGTTGTTTTACATCAAGGTAAAATTTCGGAGATGAAAACAGGAGAGGGTAAAACTCTTGTAGCTACACTACCAGCATTTTTGAATTCTTTAAATTCAAAAGGAGTTCATATTGTTACCGTGAACGACTATTTAGCCAAGAGAGATTCTGAGTGGATGGGTCAAATATATAAATTTTTAGGTTTATCTGTGGGCTGTCTAACAAATGAAACTTTGGATGAAGATAGAAAAAAAATTTACGCCAGTGATATAATTTATGGAACTAATAACGAATTCGCTTTTGACTATCTTAGAGATAATATGAAACTTTCAATTGATGAAATGGTTCAACGCAGTTTTGAGTATTGTATTGTTGACGAAGTTGATAGTATTTTAATTGATGAGGCAAGAACACCTCTCATAATTTCTGGTCCGACTGAAGATACTTCGACCGAATATTACTTGTGTAATAAAATAGTAAATGAATTAGGCGAAAAATCATACCATAAAGATGAAAAAGATAAAAATGCAACTTTGAGTGATCTTGGCGTTGATCAAGTAGAAAAAAAATTGAAAAAAGTAAACTTATTGCAAGGTGACAATTTTTATGATCCGAGAAACATATCTTTAGTTCATCATATTAATCAATCATTAAAAGCAAATAAACTTTTCTATAAAGATAAAGATTATATTATTAAAGATAATACTATTCAAATTATAGATGAATTCACAGGACGTGTTTTAGAAGGAAGAAGATACTCTGATGGTTTACATCAAGCCATAGAAGCAAAAGAGGGTGTACCGATACAAAACGAAAACCAAACTTTTGCGTCAACTACTTATCAAAACTATTTTCGTCTTTATAAAAAATTATCAGGTATGACAGGTACAGCAATAACTGAGTCTCAAGAGTTTTTTGATATTTATAAACTTGATGTTGTTGATATGCCAACTAATATGCCAATTAAAAGATTAGATTTAAATGACCAAATTTATAGAACTGAGAAAGAGAAAAATGAAGCAATTTTAGCTAACATTAAAGAAGCAAATCTTAAAGGTCAGCCAGTTTTAGTTGGAACAACAAGTATTGAAAAATCAGAGGTACTGTCAGATTATCTTACAAAGAATAATCTAAAACATAATGTATTAAATGCAAAGCATCATGAAAAGGAAGCTTCAATTATAGCCCAAGCAGGAAGATACGGTTCTGTTACAATTGCAACAAATATGGCTGGACGCGGTACGGATATCCAGCTTGGAGGAAACCTTGAAATAAGAATTCTAGAGTCTAGAGACACTGATGAGGAAGATAAGTATAAAAAAGAAAAAAAAAGAGTTACTGACTCAGGGGGATTGTTCGTAATTGGAACTGAAAGACA
Source organism: Pelagibacteraceae bacterium AG-470-E16 (assembly GCA_003209195.1). Lineage (GTDB taxonomy): Bacteria > Pseudomonadota > Alphaproteobacteria > Pelagibacterales > Pelagibacteraceae > HIMB114. The sequence goes on from QCSF01000002.1 coordinate 89,679, forward strand.
TGAAAGTAGAAGAATTGACAACCAGTTAAGAGGTAGATCTGGACGACAAGGTGATAATGGAAAATCAATTTTCTTTCTAAGTCTCGAGGATGATTTAATGAGAATTTTCGGCTCAGAAAGAATAGACACTATGCTACAAAAACTAGGCTTTAAAGAAGGAGAGTGCATTGACCATCCATGGATAAATAAGGCGTTGGAAAAAGCACAACAAAAAGTTGAGTCCAGAAATTTCGATATAAGAAAATCCTTGCTGCAATTTGATGATGTAATGAGCGATCAGAGAAAAGTAATATATGAGCAAAGATTGGAAATATTAAAAACAAAAAATATATATGTAATAACTAATAATTTTTTTAACGATGTAGCTTTTGATATAATTAACTATTCAAAATTATCTCAAGAGCAAATGGATAAAAATATTTTAAAATCAAGAATTGAACGAATTTTAGGATCTAAAGTAGAAGACCAAGATATAAAAAAATTCATAAATTTAAGTCAAGATAACAAAAAAAATAAGTTGAAATCAAAGTTTGAAGAAAAAAGAAAAAGAAGAATTGCGCAAGTCGGAGATGAAATTAATAAAGATATAGAAAAAAAAATATTCTTACAAAACCTAGATTTTGAATGGAGAAATCATTTACAATATTTAGAGCAACTTAGACAGGTAATTGGTTTGAGGGGTTATGGACAAAAGAATCCTATTGATGAGTATAAAAGAGAAAGTTTTAACCTTTTTCAAAACTTATTAGAGAAAATTAAGGAAAATATTGTCATTTTTTTATCAAACATGGAGATTACAATTACGGATCAGATGCAAAAGGAATTATCTAAAGATATCATCAAAACTGAGAGGATTGACGGTTGTCTATTAAATGATAATGAAAATAATAAAATTTCTCGAAATGAAAGGTGTCCCGCCACTGGAAAAAAATTTAAATCTTGTTGTGGATCTTTAATTAAATAGATATGATAATATTACAAAAATCAAACTGAAAATTACTAAGCCTGCAATAATTTTTTTGTTTTTAAAAACACTATCTTTTATCTGTATTTTACCTATTCCCTTCAAAGAACCAATTTCGGATGGTAAATTATATCCAACATTTTTAAATTTCTCTTCTCTTTCAAACAAAATATCTTCTGGTGATTTTGAATTGTAATAACTTATATATTTTAAAATTTCTTCTTTAATTTTGTGAGATATTTGTTCAGGACTTCTATGTGCGCCTCCTAAAGGCTCTTTTAATACAGAGTCTATTATTTGATATTTTTGAAGGTCTTGGGCTGTTAAATGCATTGCTTCTGCTGCTTCTTTAGATTTAGTTGCATCCTTCCATAATATGGAAGCGCAACCTTCTGGTGAAATAACAGAATAAATTGAGTGTTCTAACATTAATATCTTGTTGGATGTAGCTAAAGCTATAGCCCCACCAGATCCACCCTCGCCTATTACGATTGATATAATCGGAACTGTTAGGCTTAAACAACAATCAATTGATTGAGCGATTGCTTCTGCTTGTCCTCTTTCTTCAGCTCCCTTCCCAGGATATGCTCCTGGTGTATCAATTAATGTTATTATGGGTATTCTATAATTTTCCGCCAGTTTCATTAAACGAATACATTTTCTATACCCTTCTGGTCTCATCATACCAAAGTTTCTTTTTATTCTTGATTGAGTATCATTTCCTTTTTCCTGACCAATAACTAAAACAGATTTACCATTAATTTTTGCAAAACCAGATAATACTGATTCATCATCACCAAAATTTCTATCACCAGCTAACAGTTGAAAATCACTAAATATTGAGGAAATATAAAATTCTGCCTTTGGTCTATTTTCATGCCTAGCTATCTTAGTTTTTTTCCAACCATCTAAATTTGAATAAATATCGTGAATTTTTGATTTTATTTTATTCTCTAATTCGTTTATTTGTGAATTATTTATTGTAGATAAACCATCTTCTTTGTTAAATGGATTTTTTAACTTGTCAAGATTTTTGTCTAATTGTTCAAGCTCTTTTTCAAAATCTAGATAATACATCTAAGCCTCATAAAGAAAATTCGCTTTCAATAAAAGTTAATTTTAAAGCTTCTAAATTAATATTATCAAAAATCTTTACGATTGCTAAAATATTTCTAGTATAATTATTTTGATCGTTACCCAAATTATTAATATACAAAAGAGTTTTTACTAACGCTTCATTATTACGTTTTTTTTCAATTGAATTAAATATCTCATTAGGGATATATATTTTTTTTTCATAAAAGGACTGCGTCATAGATTTAGGTAAATTAACTTTCTCTAATTTAAGCAAATTGATAAAAGCAATGTCTTTTTTACTAAGTTTATATTGTTTTTTTTTAATTTTTTTGTCAAAAGAGTTTAGTATTTTTTGTATTTTCTTTTTATTTTTTTTATCTATATCTTTATAAAATATCTTCTTTAATTCTGACGAATATATGTAATTATTATTATATTTATTTGATTTTGTAAGTGTACTTTCTTTAAAAATCTTTATCTGATTATAAAGTTTACGATCTATTAATTTGGGTTTAGTTTTATATATTTTATCTAGCTCTAAGTAATAAACGGGTTCAGCAATTTTTCGCAAACCACTTAATGTAAGTTGATCTTTAAATTTTTTTATAACTTGCAACTTAATTTCAGGTTTTTGAGCCAACAAAATTGCTTGATACAATATTGCATGTAACTCAGGGCGTTTTAAATTTCCTACAGCATTTTCGAAATTTAATAATTGATCAAACGAAAAATTATATTTTTTATAAATTTCTAAAATTTTTTTATAATCATAAAGATCTTCGTTAGCTGATTTTTCTAAAAAAATTACAAAATTATTTAAGTTTTCGTTAGTGTCATCAAGGTTTCTATTCATAGCCTTAACTAAGAGTTTATCAACAATGCCACTATTAAAAAAATAATTTTTTAATTCCATTGTCTTTGTAAAATTTTCATATTTAATATTAATTTCGTCATGAGTAAGGATTGATAAATGAGCATTAAAAACATTATCGTAATTTGGTGTGCCTTTTTTATCACTTATCTCGGTTAAAAAATATATCTTATCCAAAAAAAAATTATTTATTTCAAATGTTTCACGTATTAATTCTAATTGCGATTGAGCCTGTTTAGTTTTGTTATTTTTAACTAAACAATAGATTTTAAATTTATCCAACTCTTTATTCTGAACTTCTGTAGTCATTAAATCTGTGTAAGCGCATGCTCTGTTTATTTGACCTTGAGACACATAATAGTTAACGAGAAAATTTAATAATTCAGGGTTTTTATTAATTATTTTATTTTTATTGATAACCTCATCAATTAAATTTATTTTTTTGTTCATAATTAACCATTCACTTATAAATTTTAAATGTTGATCTCCTTTGTCCTCAAAAGTGCTTATATTAGATTTTGTTAAAAATATTTTTTGTGAAAGATTAATTAAACTTTTTCTATTTTTATCTGAATAAATTTTTAATAAATTTTCATAAAGTTCTTTATCAATACCTGCCCAAAAATTAATGTCTATTTTCGTATCACTAGGTTCGTATAGTCCAAAAATTACCTCATCCTCAATTTTTAAGGATTGGTCAATTTTATTAATTCCTAAATTTATTTTATTCTTGTCAAAAATTGTTTTTGGTAGATCTTTTTTCGATTCTTTATTTTTCTTTATTTTTGTTGACACATTTTTATTATTCTTTAAATTATCTTCTTTGTTTACTTTTATCTCTTTCGACTTTTTCCAAATATCTTTGCTATCACTAAAAACTTTTGTAGATATTAAAATCAAAACAATAAATAAAAATATATTTTTACTTAATTGGTACAGCAATTTCATTTGGTATAACTTTTTTACTTGCGTTTGGTTTCGGAGATATATCTAAATAATTTACAAGATATATAATACCAAAAACAAATATGGCAAATGGGAGAATTTTTTTTAATATAATGTTTTTAATCATTTGCATTTAGTTTTATAAACATTTTAGTCAAAAATATGATATTAAATTAAATTATTCATCAAATAATGTTAAAAACACTTGTTTTAGTTGGAATGATGGGGTCTGGAAAAACCTCTGTAGGTAAAGAATTGGCAAAATATTTAAACATTCTTTTTTTTGATAGCGATAAAGTGATAGAAGAAAAATGTAGTAAAAAAATATCTGAAATATTTCATCTAAAAGGTGAGGAATATTTTAGAATAATAGAAGAAAAAGTATGCTGTAAATTAATAGATGGTGAGCCGAAAGTATTATCTTTAGGTGGCGGCGCCTTTTTAAACAAAAATGTAAGAAAAAAAACTAAGAAATATGGAACATCAATATGGATTAAGCCAAGCTTAAATACAATTTTTCAAAGGTTAGAGACTTCAAAAAAAAGAAGGCCTAAATTAGATTACCGAAATCTCAAAAATTCTATAAAAGAAATTTATGAAAATAGAAAAAAAATTTATAAAAAAGCTGATTATACAATTATTATAAAATCTGATAACAAAAAACAGATTATTAAAAAAATATTAAAAAAAATATGAAAAGATTGATTGTTAATACAAAATCAAAAAAATATCCAATTTTTATCGGACAAGATATTTTGTGTAAGTTTAATCATTTTAAAAAAAAATACGCAAAAAACTCAAAAAAAATATTAGTAATTAGCTCTAACAGGATTCCAAAAAAATATTTAACTAACTTAAGAACAAATTTAAAAGATTCAAAATGTTATAATATTATTTTACCAGATGGAGAACAAATTAAGCAAAGTGTATATATTATTAAAATAACGAACTTATTATCAAAATATAACTTTAATAGAAATGACTGTATAGTAGCATTAGGCGGTGGTGTTATTGGTGATCTAGCTGGTTTTGCTAGTAGCATTTTTAAACGTGGGATAAATTTTGTTCAGGTGCCCACTACTTTACTCTCACAAGTCGACTCTTCTGTAGGTGGTAAAACAGGTATTAATAATAAATTTGGAAAAAATGTAATTGGATCATTTTATCAACCAAATTTTGTTTTGATCGACATCAATACTCTTTATTCATTACCACAAAGAGAAATGGTTGCTGGATTTGCTGAAATATTGAAATATTCAATGATATTAGATAAGAAATTTTTTAATTGGCTATTCAAAAATGGGAAAAAAATAATAGAGCAAAAAAATCAAAGATTAATTTCGACAGCAATTTATAAAAGTTGTAAATACAAATCTTTCGTTGTTAGCAAAGATGAAAGAGAAAATGATTATAGAGCTATCTTGAATTTTGGTCACACATTTGCTCACGCAATTGAAACTATTACTCACTACTCAAAAAAAATTATCCATGGCGAAGCTGTTTTAATTGGTATGATCTTAGCCTCAAGATTGTCTTGTAAATTGGGATATTTAAAAAAAAAAGAACTAGGAGATATAATTAAACTATTCAAAAAATTTAACTTTAATTATAGCTACAAAAAATTTGTCAATAAGCAAAATGCTAATAATATTTTTAAAATCATGAATAATGACAAAAAATCTGATGGTAAAAAAATTAAAATTGTTATACTAAAAAAAATTGGAAAATCACTAGTAATAAAAACTACGTTAAATAAAACCTTCATACCTTTGATAAAAGAAGATCTAAAAAATGGAAAATATTGATTTTTTACCTATTTTTTACATCCTAATTTTAATAATAATTTCTGGAATGCTATCAGGCTCCGAAACATCTATAACATCAGTAAATAAAAGTAAAATTTATAAGCTTGCCAACAAAGGTGATAGAAAAGCAAAAAGATTATTACATCTTATAAAAAATAAAAATGATCTTATAGGGTCAATACTCGTTGGAAACAATATTGTTAATATTTTAGCATCTGTATTGGCGACTGCAATTTTAATTAATTATTTCGGTAGTGAGGGCATCATTTATTCTACGATTGTAATGACGTGTTTAATAGTTATTTTTGCTGAGGTTTTGCCAAAAAATATTGCTTTAATTAAGGCTGACAGATTTGCACTATTTTTTTCTGGTCCTCTTATAATTTTTCTAAAAATCTTATATCCGATCAATTTAATATTGAAATTTTTAAATTCTATTGTTTATAAAATCTTTAGCATTAGTCAGAAAGATAATGATCAATCTGTTACAGAAGATATAAGAAATATAATTGACATGCATGAAGATGAGGGTGGGCTTCACAAGGATGAAGGAAATATGATCAACGCTATACTTGATTTAAAAGAAATTACTGTTGAAAAAATTATGACTCATAGAAAAAATATTTTTTCACTAAATATTAATGAAACAAAACTTTTTTACTCAACAATTGCTAAAAGTTCTTTTAGCCGTATTCCAATATGGGAAAATGATCCTAACAATATCCTGGGTATCATACATGCTAAAAATATTTTAAGTTATTTAGATAGCAAAGGTAAAATTGAAATTCAAAAAATTAAACAAAGCATTCTACAACCGTGGTTTATTCCCGAAACAACTAAAGTAAAAGATCAATTAAATGAGTTTATTAAGAGAAAAGAAAAACTCGCTTTTGTAATTGATGAATACGGTGAACTCATGGGTTTAATTTCGTTGGAGGACATTATTGAAGAAATAGTTGGAAACATTTTTGATGAAAAAGACTTTTCAACTATTGGTATTAGAAGAATATGTAAAAACCAATACAGAATTAGAGGTGACGTTAATTTAAGGGATATTAATAGAGAGTTAGATTTAAATTTACCGGATAATGATGCATCGACTTTAGCAGGTTACATTATTTTTAAGACAGAGGCTTTACCAGAAGTGGGCCAAACTTTTAGATTTGATAAAATAATTTATGAAATTTTAAATAAAAACAAAAACCAAATTACACAAATCAAGGTTATTTTAGATAAATCTTTTAAGAGTTAGTAATTTCGATTTCAAGCGCATGAATATAATCTTTCATTTCACCAGAAAGACATGAATATATTTTTTTATGTGACTCAATTTTAGAAATTTTATTAAAATCGGTATCTTTAATTATTATTTTAAAATGACTGTTACCATTTTTAGGAGATTGTCTGTGTTTTTGATGTAAATAAGAATTATTAATAACACTTACACTTTTAATTCCTAAATTATTTAATAATTTTTTTTTAATTTTTGTTTCAGCATTCATTTTTTTTTTATATTATACACTGTTTATGAAAAAAAGTTGTGAAAATTTAAATTGTTATGAACGAGGTTTTAAAGAAGTTCTTATAAGAGATAAAAAAAATAAAGAGTATAAAATATTATGCAAACAACACTATGAACAATATATTAAAAATCAAGATTTAAATTGTAGTTGGGCGTCTTGTAATAGACTTGGTGAGTTCAAAGCTCCTGCTAAAGATCAAAAAAAATATGTTTGGTTTTGTGAAGAACATATTAAGGTGTATAATAAAAAGTGGGATTTTTTTGAAGGTATGACGCAAGCTCAAATTGAAGAATTTATATTTAAAGACATTATTGGTCACAGAAAAACCAAAAAATTTGGATCAATGGATAATTTTTTTAACGATTTATGGAATAATGCTATCGAGGATGAGTTATTAAATATTTCAAAATTTAAAAGTTCACTTGATATTAAAAACCAAAAATATACAGAAAAACAACTGGCGGCTATAAAAAAAATGGAATTAAAACCAAACATCACTTGGATAATGATAAAAGAACAATTCAAAAAACTTGTGAAAAAATATCACCCTGATATGAATGCTGGCGATAAAAAATACGAAGAAAAACTAAAAGAAATTACAATTGCATATTCTTATTTAAAATCATCGCTAAGCGATAAACAAAAGGTGGCTTAAAAAAAATGATAACTGATCATCATCCAGACTTAAAGATTTCAGTTAAACAAACTTTCAACATTGATAGCGATTTAGAAGTACCAGCTTTCTCTAAAAAAAACGATTATGTGCCAGAAATTGATAACACTTATATATTTGATAAAGACACAACCTTAGCAATTTTAGCTGGTTTCTCTAATAACAAAAGAGTAATGGTACAGGGTTATCACGGAACAGGAAAATCAACTCACATAGAACAAATTGCTGCAAGACTAAATTGGCCTTGCGTTAGAGTAAATCTGGACAGTCATATAAGTCGTATTGACCTTATAGGTAAGGATGCGATTGTTATAAAAGACGGAAAACAAATCACTGAATTTAAAGAAGGTATATTGCCTTGGTCTTTACAAAATCCTGTAGCATTGGTTTTTGATGAGTATGATGCTGGTCGGCCTGATGTAATGTTTGTTATACAAAGAGTATTAGAAAGTGAAGGTAAATTTACACTTTTAGACAAAAACAAAGTAATAAAACCTAACAACTCATTTAGATTATTTGCAACTGCCAATACAATTGGTCTAGGAGATACTAGTGGCCTTTATCACGGAACTCAACAAATTAACCAAGGTCAAATGGACAGGTGGAATATTGTGACTACACTTAATTACCTTGATCAATTAAAAGAAGAAGAAATTATTTTGGCAAAATGTGAATTTCTTAAAAATAATGAAGGAAAAAACATAATTAAGAATATGGTACAATTGGCTAATTTATCACGTAATGGGTTTGCCAATGGTGATATTTCAACAGTTATGAGTCCAAGAACAGTTTTAACGTGGGCAGACAATTTTAGAATTTTTTCTGATTTAAGTCATGCTTTTAAAGTTTCTTTTTTAAATAAATGTGATGAGCTTGAGAAGCCAATAATATCTGAATATTACCAAAGATGTTTTGGAGAAGATATTACAGCTATAAAAAATAAATTGTGAAATTAATGGCTGATAATTCAGAACTTGAGATATATAAAATAGCTATACATTCGGCAGCCAAAGCAATTGCAAGAAAAAGTTTTAAAGAAAAAAGAGAAAAATTTGATAAGATAACTAAACCAAAAATTTTATCAATTAAAAATAAAGAGGAAATACTTGAGGCTAGAGTTGTATCCGATAGCGAAGCTTTAAAAATTAAATATAGCAACGAAACTCTTTTTAATAAAAATCAACCAAATGGAACGATTAGTAGAGCAATCTATAATATTGCAGAAAAAATTAGATATGAAAAAATTGGTTCCGATCAATATAAAGGAATAAAAAATAATATTAATCAATTTTACAATAAAAAAATTTCTGAAAGTAACGTGCATTCTCAAAATTTTGTAGCAGATGCTTTTGAAGCATATTTAAGAAATAAAGTAATGAATTTTGATATTCCAAAAAATAAAAAAGAAGATTTTAAAAGATGGAATGAAATATTTGATAATAAAGTTTCGAAAAAAATAGCTTCTTTAACGCAAAGTTTAGATAATCAACATGAATATAGCACAAAGATTAAATCTATTATTGATGATTTAGAATTTCAAGATCAAAATCAAAATCCTAAGAATACACAAAATGAAGATGATAATGAGGAAGATAAAAAAGAACAAGATAATGAAAAGCAACAATTACAAGACCAAGAGAATAACCAATCAAAAAATCCAGAGTTTGATATGGAAAATTTAGTTCCAGAAATAGATTTTGATCCAAGCTTAAATGATCAAGAAATTTCCTTAGAGGATACCGATAATGAGGATATTAAAACATCAAGAGTACAAAAAAAAATATCCAAAAGTAATAATAAGTATAAAATTTTTACTAATCAATTTGACAAAATCTTAGAAGCGAGCGACCTGATCACTGATGAAGAAATTTTAAAACTAAGGAATAATTTAGACGTTCAACTTTCTTCACTACAATCATTTATTGCAAGATTAGCAAATAAGTTACAGAGAAAACTACTTGCAAAACAAAATCGATCTTGGAATTTTGATCTGGAAGAAGGTTTGTTAGATGCTTCTAAATTGCCTCGAATAATAATAGATCCATTTAATTCATTATCTTACAAAAAAGAAAAAGATATTGATTTTAAAGATACTATTGTAACTTTATTAATTGATAATTCTGGATCGATGCGTGGAAGACCAATTACAATTGCTGCTATTTGTGCTGATATCTTGTCTAGAACTTTGGAACGATGCTCTGTAAAAGTTGAAATATTAGGATTCACAACCATGAACTGGAAAGGAGGAAAAAGCAGAGAGCTATGGATGAAACATAAAAAAGAGAGTCCAGGCAGATTGAATGATTTATGTCATATAATTTATAAAGCAGCAGATACCCCCTGGAGAAGATCAAAAAATAATTTAGGATTAATGTTAAAAGAAGGAATATTAAAAGAAAATATCGATGGAGAAGCAATTCTTTGGGCTTATAACAGGCTAAAAAAAAGAAAAGAGGAGAGAAAAATTATCATGGTAATTTCTGATGGAGCCCCCGTTGATGATTCTACCTTATCCGTTAATCAACCTAGTTATTTAGAACTTCATTTAAAAAAAGTAGTAAATTGGATTGAAAAAAATTCTGAAATTGAAATTAATGCTATTGGTATAGGTCATGATGTAACAAATTATTATGAAAAAGCCATTAAAATTGCTGACGTTCAAGAATTAGGAGATGCAATGGTTGATCAACTTGTAGACCTTTTTATAAACTCACCAAATAAAAAAAGGGTCTTAAACTGAAATTAATTTTTTTACAAAAATTCTAAAAGGTATCAGCATCAACATAGCAATTAAGATTTTAACAATAAAATCTCCTAAAGCAAGTGTTACCCACGGTGTATCTGTTCCATAAAATGCAATTGAAAAAAATAAAACTGTATCTACAGCTGAAGAGATTATTGATGACAAAAATGGAGGAATAAACCAATGTTTATTTTTTCTCAATTGATTAAAAATTTTAGCATCTAGTAATTGAGCAACTAAAAAAGCAGTTCCAGAACCAATTACTATTCTAAAAGAAATAAAGTTAAAATCGCTGATTGAAAAAAATAAAGACACTCCTATACCCCAAAAAAAACCTATGTGGATTACCTTTTTTGTAAAATTTATTCCATGAACTCTATTAGCTAGGTCAGTAACCAAAAAGGCTATAGGGTAAGTAAAAGCACCCCAAGTAAGAATATTTTGAAGATTTAAAATTTTGAAAGGTATCTGAACAAGGTAATTTGATGCCAAAACAATTAGCATCATAAATAAAACATAAGGTGTTAATTTTTTAAAATTCAACTAACTTTTGTTTTTACTTTTGTTTTTACCATCAAGTCTTTTTTGATTTTTTTTATTCTCGGAGCTAATTTTTTATTTTTTGCTCGAATTAAAAATTGATCTAAGCCACCTCTAAAATCAATTGCTTTCAAAGCTCGAGTAGATATTTTTAGACTAATGTTTTTTTTTAATATTTCACTTTTTAACGAAACTTTCTTCAAATTAGGATAAAACTTTCTCTTAGTTTTGTTATTTGAATGGGATACTTTATGACCGCTCATTGGTTTTTTACCAGTTAATTCACAAACATTTGCCATAAGTAAAAAGGATATATTTCTTTAAAATGTTTTGGTCAAGAAGTTTTTAAGAATTCACATTGTGATTGAATTTGACAATTTGAATTTACAAGCATATTTATTAACTATTATCTTCAACGACTAATGCTTGATATATATTTACCAATTGCACAAGTTTATATTAATGTTCCATTATTATTAATTATTAGTGCAACTGTTGGTTTTTTAACAGGATTGCTCGGCATAGGTGGTGGCTTTTTGATGACACCTATATTAATATTTTTAGGCATACCTCCAATTTATGCTGTAGCAAACGGAGCAAATAATATTCTTGCAGCTTCGGTTTCTGGATCTCTTGCTCATTATTTTAAAAACCACATTGATGTAAAAATGGGAATACTAATTTTAATTGGTGGACTTATTGGTTCTATTATTGGGGTTGAAATATTTATTTATTTTTTAAAAACGGGTTCAATAAATATTTTAATATCATCATCGTATTTTTTTCTTTTGAGTACAATCGGTATGTTAATGTTTTATGAAAGTTTAAGCGAAATGAGGAGAATTAGAAATAATAAATTTATAAAAAGACGTCTTCATAGACATTATTGGATCCACAATTTACCTTTTAAGGTAAGAATTCAGGCATCTAAACTTTATATTAGCGCAATCGGGCCAATTTTTTTTGGTATAGTTATTGGTCTTATCTCATCGTTACTCGGCGTAGGAGGTGGTTTTATTTTAGTACCAATACTAATTTATATATTAGGTATGCCAGCAAAACTTGTTCCTGGGACTTCTTTGTTTGCAATGATTTTTGTTATGATTATCGTAACTTTGTTGCATGCAATTGCAAATAAAACTATTGATCTTTACCTTGTAATAATATTAGCTTTTGGTTCAGTTATTGGTGCACAAATTGGCTCCGTTATAAGTAGTAAATTAGCAGGAGAAGAACTTAGAGGCCTTTTATCAATTTTAATTCTAACTTTTGGTTTTAAATTTGGTTATGACCTCTTTTTTTCAAAAATATTACCTTCTCTAAATATTACAAATACTCTTACTCCTGAATTTAATAATTTTACAAAGTTTATAATTAATATTTCTGATAACCACCCAATTATTTACGGTATAACTTCCGTATCCATTGCAATAGGTATTGGTATTACAGTAGCGTATTCTGTGAAAAAAATTACTAAATGAAAAATTTTAAATTAATAAAAAATCTTTGTTATAGCGGTTTAATACCTTTTTATTTTTTATCGATAACAAATCTTTATCACTATAATTTTATTATCGTAGATTTATTTTCATTATACTCACTTGTAATTCTAAGTTTTTTATTTGGTTCTGCATGGCTTAACTTATTAATAACACCCAAAAAAAAAGCTGATAAGATATTACTAATAATTGTTATATTAAGTCCAATATTCTTATTAATGAACGAAATATTATCAAATATAAAACTAAAGTTCTTTATTTATGGATTATTTTACTTAATAATTTTTTATATTGATAAAGAATTCATTCAAAACAAAGAATATTTAAAAGTTAGAAAAAATTTAACTATTAATGTAAGTATTACATATCTTATTTTTTTATTTAGCATTTACTCCAATAGCATCTGAAATATTTTTTAAACCATCTTTTTTTAACAAACAAACAAGTTCTCTATTAATTTTTGACGCAACATAAGGTCCCCTAAATACCATTGCGGTATAAAGTTGAAGTAAATTTGCGCCACATTTTATTTTCTCATATGCAGTTTTTCCATCATGAACACCGCCAACTCCGACAATTGGTATTTTACCCCTCAAGTTTTTATAAAAACTCTGTATTACAATATTTGAATGTAAAGATAATGGTTTTCCCGAAAGACCTCCTTCCTCATTTTTATTTTTATCTAATAGATGTTCCTTTCCTGTAATCGTAGTATTAGTTAATATTATACCATCAATTTTTTTTTCTAAAAAAATATCTGATAATCTATCTATTTCGTTATTATTCAAATTAGGAGATAATTTAAAAATTATAGGTTTTGCTATCTGTTGACTACTTTTATAAATTTGAAGAATTTTTATTAAATCAGTTATTTTTTTAATCTCATGTTGCTTTCGTAAATTTGGTGTATTTGGTGATGATATATTAATTGCTATATAATCAACTCGATTGTAAAATTTTTTCATACATTTTAAATAGTCAATTTGATCAGTTGCATTTTCTTTATTCGGACCAATATTTACACCTAATATTCCAAGTTTAGGATTTTCATTAATTCTTTCGTATATTTTTTCCATTCCCTCATTTGGAAAACCTAAACGGTTAATAATTGCTTCATCATCATTAAGTCTGAAGACCCTTGGTTTTGCATTTCCATTTTGTGATTTCGGTGTTACAGTACCGACCTCCACAAAGCTGAAACCGAGACTGTACATAGTATTATAAACTTCCGCGTTTTTATCAAAACCTGCTGCTAATCCTATAGGATTTTCAAAATTAATTCCGAAAACTTTGATTTTTAATGATTGTTCTTTTTTGCATTTAAAAAAATTAAATGGAATATTTTTTTGCTTGAAAAATTTAATAGCTAGTTTATGTGCTGACTCGGGATCAAAGAATCTAGCGAAATAGTTAAATATATTATTTAACATCTTATCTATTTAAACTATCTTTTAATAATTTAATTGTTTCCTTTCTTCCAAAAAAACTGATGAATGACCCCATTCTTGGACCTTGCTGATCTCCAAAAACGATTTCATATATTGCTTTAAACCAATCTCTAAGTTTGTCTTTTGAATAATATTTTTTTCCGACAGTAAATACTTCAGTTTGAAATTCTGATGAGTCGCTATGGTCTGGTAATTTTTTCAGTACTTCAATGAGCTCTAATAATGCTAGTTGTTCATTTTCATTTGGTTTTCTAAATTTTTTTAAAGGTTTTACAACATCATTAAAATATTGGATCGTATTTTTAATTAATTTTTGTAGTATTGGATGATCTTCTTGGATTATTTTTGGATTATAGTTTTTTATAAACTTCCATAAAACTTCTTCACTTTCTGCATTACTTGCACTTACTAAATTTAATAATACTCCATAAGATATAACATTTTTTTCTTTTGGTGGATTACCGTTATGAACATGCCATACCGGATTACCTAGTTTCTCTTTAATTTCTTGTACTTGATATTTTTCTAAAAAAGATAAATATTCATCTACAGCCCTTGGTATTACTTGGGGATATAGTTTTTTAGCACGTTTTGGATTTTGATACATATACAAAGCTAAACTCTCTTTTGATGCATATTTTAGCCACTCTTCAATAGTAATTCCATTGCCTTTAGATTTTGAAATCTTTTCGCCCCTTTCATCTAAAAATAATTCATATGCAAAACTATTTGGTGGAGCAGTCCCTAATATGTTGCAGATTTTTCCTGAAAGCTCAGCACTAGGTATCAAATCTTTACCGTACATTTCAAAATCTACTTTGAATGCTGACCAACGCATAGCCCAGTCAACTTTCCATTGCAATTTACAATTACCATCAGTTACTTTTGTGTTTAATTTTTCTCCATAATTGTCAAATGTAACCTCATTCTTTTTTTCATCTATTTCTATAATTGGAATTTCTAAAACTTTGCCTGACCTTGGGCAAATTGGCAAAAAAGGACTATATGTTTTTTTTCTTTCATGCCCTAATGTGGGTATTACAACATTCATAATACTTTCATAATTTTTTAAAACATTAATTAATTCATTATTAAAAAAGCCACTTTTATACATTTCAGTTGAGCTTTTAAAATCATACAAAAAATTAAATTTGTCCAAAAAAGATCTTAACATCATATTATTATATTCACCAAAGCTAGAAAATTTTTTAAAGGGATCTGGTATCGAAGTTAATGGTCTATTTAAATTATTTTTTAATAATTCATTGTTTGGTATATTTTCAGGAACTTTTCTTAAACCATCCATATCATCTGAAAACGTAAACAACTTTACAGGAATATCTGATATTTTTTTAAAAGCCTGTATTACCATGGTTGTGCGACATACCTCTCCGAACGTTCCGATGTGAGGTAATCCGCTTGGACCATATCCCGTTTGAAATAAAGCATAACCTTTTTTCTCTAAAGCTTTGCCTCTTTTTTTTATAATTTCTCTTGCTTCAATAAATGGCCATGCAGCGGAGCTCAAATATTCAGAATTCATAGATTATTCGTTTATAGGCTAAAATGAATTTTTTTCAAATTACAAACATTTGCAATATTGTCTAAAAAAAAAATTAATATACTTTCGATCTAACTTTTTTAAAATGAATTCTGGATTAAAAACTACTTTTCTAATAATTGGCTATTTAATTATTATATTATCAATATTTATGATCATTCCGCACATCATTGAAATTACTATTGGTGATAAATCTCAACATTTTTTAGTTACTGCAATATTGTCCGCATTTATTGGAACTTTATTAGTTTTAATTAGTCAAACAAAAAATAGGTCATTGAATGTCCAGCAAGCTTTTCTAATGACTAATCTTGCTTGGTTATCAATCTGTTTTTTTGGGGCCCTTCCATTGTATTTTTCCTCATTAGATCTTACTTTTGTTGATGCATTTTTTGAAAGTGTATCTGGAATAACTACTACTGGCTCAACTATTTTACCTGAAGTTGAAAGAGCTTCAAAAGGTATTCTAGTTTGGAGATCTTTATTGCAATGGCTTGGAGGAATAGGAATAATTGTAATGGCAATAACCATCCTACCCTTATTAAATATAGGAGGAATGCAATTATTTAGGTCAGAAGGAATGGAAGTTGAAAAAGTTGTTCCAAAGGCTACAGAAATTGCATTATCTATAACAAAAATTTATATAATAATAACGATCGCTTGTATTATTGCCTATTGGTTTTCAGGTATGAGTTTTTTTGATGCAATCAATCATTCTTTAACAACTGTTTCAACTGGTGGATATTCAACATATAGTCAATCTATAGGTCATTTTAATAGTGCAAAAATAGAGATAGTTGCAATTATATTCATAATAACAGGAAGTATTCCGTTTTTAGCATATATAAAATTTACAAGAGGCGATTTGTTAGTTTTTTTTAAAGACAAACAAATAACAGGGTTTATTATAATTTTGGTTATATCTATAATAATTATCTTTTTTCATTCATTAATAAATACAGAAGAAGATTTAGCAAACGCTATAAGGAATTCTGCTTTCAATGTAACTTCAATTATAACAGGCACAGGTTACACAACACAGGACTATAGCGCATGGGGTAACTTTGCTGTTTTTTTCTTTTTAGTATTAATGTTTATCGGAGGCTGCTCTGCTTCCACTACTTGTGGTATTAAAGTTTTTCGTTTCCAAATAATATTATCATTTATAGATAGACAAATTAAACAAATTTTTTATCCTAATGGTATATTTCCAATAAAATATAATAATCAAAATATAAATGACAGATTTTTAACATCTGTTTTGGCATTTGTATGTTTGTATATATTTATTTTTTTTACCTTGACTCTTTGTCTATCATTAACTGGTTTAGATTTGATTACATCAGTATCAGCAGCAGCAACTTCAATATCTAATGTTGGGCCGGGTCTTGGTCCTATGATAGGTCCAGATGGAAATTTTTTTACTTTATCCGATAATGCTAAATGGTTACTTAGTCTTGGAATGTTATTAGGACGATTAGAGCTGCTTACAGTATTAGTTTTGTTTCTTCCTTCGTTCTGGAGAAATTAATTTGACAAGCACCAATCAATAATTGCTTTTTGCCCATGTAACCTATTTTCGGCTTGATCCCATACAACTGAATTGTTTCCATCCATAACTTTATCAGTTACTTCATCTCCTCTGGCAGCAGGTAATACGTGCATGAACAAACAATCACTTTTAGCATATTGGATTAAATTATCATTAATTTGAAATTTTTTTAAATTTTTCTTTTTTTTATTCTTATCAACTTTATCACCCATTGAAATCCATTTATCTGTCATTATGCAGTCAACATCTTTAACTCCTTTCTTTGGGTCATTAAAGATTTCTATTTTACCTTTTCTTGATTTTGCCCAATTTAAAATTTTTTTTGATGGCATATAATTTTTGGGAACACATAAATTTAAAGAAAAGTTAAATTGAACTGCGGCTTCTATAGCAGAATTTGAAACGTTGTTACCATCACCAACCCAAGCAAGTTTAGCTCCGTCGATAGATCCTTTTTTTTCTTCAAATGTTAATACGTCACTTAGTAATTGACATGGATGACTATGATTTGTTAGACCGTTAATCAGTGGAACCTGTATAAGCTTTGATAATTTAACTAAAGTTTGATGCTTAAAAGTTCTTAACATTACTACGTCGGAAAAACCTGATATAACTTTTGCTGTATCCTCTATAGTTTCTTCTCCTTTGCCTAAATGCATATCTGTTGAATTTATTACTATAGTTTGTCCACCTAACTGCCTCATGGCCAAATCAAAAGATAACCTGGTTCTAGTTGACGGTTTTTCAAAAATCATTAATAATAATTTATCTCTAGCATTTGAGGACTTCGAAACATAAACTTTTTTATCTTGCATATAATTTTTTTTCATTTTTTTAGCATTATTTAAAATATTCTTTAATTCAACTTTATCTACCTGCGAAAGATCCAGAAAATGTCTCATTGAAAATCACCTAGAGTTTTATCCAAAATCTTAATAGCTTCTTTGATTTCATTTTTTTTAATTATTAAAGGTGGTAATAATCTTACAACATTATCGGCGGCCTTCACTCCTAACAATTTATTTTTGAACATATGGTTTAAAAATTTAATATTATCGACAGATAATTTTATTCCGATCATCAAACCTTTTCCTCTAACTTCCAAAACTTTATTACTATGTTTGTCTTTTAATTTTACTAATTCATCTTTAAAAAATTTCCCATTTTTCTCGACGTTTTGTAAAAAACCTTTTTTTAAAATAACATCTAATACAGAGTTTCCTACTGACATTGCTAAAGGGTTTCCTCCAAAAGTACTTCCATGAGTCCCTGGTGTCATGCCTATAGAGGCTTTTTTATTAACAAGACAAGCTCCAATTGGGAAACCCCCTCCAATGCCCTTAGCTATTGGAACAATATCTGGTTTAACGTTTGCGTATTGAAAAGCAAATAACTTTCCTGATCTACCTATACCACACTGTACCTCATCAAGTATTAGTAATATTTTTTTTTCATCACATATTTTTCTTAAATATCTTAGACACTTGTTAGGAATACATTTAATACCACCCTCTCCTAAAACAGTTTCTACCATTATTGCAGCTGTATTTTTTTTTATTTTTTTTCTTAAATTTAAAAATCTAGGTATAGAATTTCTAAATTCAATATGATCAAAACCAGGGACTTTAGGTCCAAATCCTTCAATCATTTTTTTTGAACCACTCGCATGAATTGCGGCAATTGTTCTTCCATGAAAAGAATTTTTTATACAAAGTATTCTATTTTTATATGATTTTCCAATAGAGAAAAAATATCTTCTAGCAATTTTAATTGCTGCTTCAGTAGCTTCTGCTCCTGAATTAACAAACACTACATAATCAGCAAAAGAATTGTTTGTAAGTCTTCTTGCTAATTTTTCTTGCTCTGGTATCTCAAAAGCATTAGATACATGTATTAGTTTTTTTGATTGTCTTTGTATAGTCTGTACCATATGATTGTGACAATGACCTAATGAATTAACAGCAATACCAGATACAAAATCTAAATATTTATTTCCATTGTGAGCATACAAATATACTCCTTTCCCTTTTTTAAAAGATACTTTTCTTCTAGTGTATGTTCCTAATATTGCGCTCATTTAAAATTTAATTTTATAACCCTTCTTAAAAAGAAGGTAACATAATGTAATTAGAATTGCGTTACAAATTAACAAAATTATAAGTCCATGAACAACATTAGAGTCTGACTGACCTAAAAAACCATACCTAAAACCGTCAATTATATAAAAAAAGGGATTGAACTGACTTATCATATATATTGGACCATCTAATCTATTAATAGAAAAAAAAGTCCCCGATAAAAATGATAATGGCACTATTACAAAATTTGTTACAACGGCCATATTATCAAATTTTTCTGACCATAGCCCAGTAATAAAACCCAATGATGATAAAAAGCATGATCCAAGAACAGCAAAAATGACTAGGTAAGATATTTGGTTAAATGGGACATTTATAAATAAAACTGAAACTGATACTGCAAAAAAACCAACTATCAACCCTCTTGTTATGCCACCTAAAATAAATGCTATGGTTACCTCCCCTGGAGACAATGGAGGAAACAAAATATCGACAATATTGCCTTGCACTTTCGAAATCATCAAAGATGATGACGTGTTTGCAAATGCATTTTGCATAATTTGCATTGCGATTAAGCCGGGTACTAGGAACGTAGTAAATTTATGCCCCAACACATTTGCTCTATCTACTCCGATAGCTAAACTAAAAACCGACAAAAAAAGAAGCATTGTAACAATTGGAGATACAATTGTTTGTAACCAAACATTAAAAAATCTTTGTACCTCTTTAAGGTATAAAGTGTAAAAACCTATCCAGTTGATCATACCAAATCTTCTCACTCCAACTTTATATTTGTGCTGTATTGTGCTCATAAATTTTTCATTATCAGTATATTTAAAAAAAGGGGAAAAAATGTGGATATTTAATTAACTTTTCAAAAATACTTTATTTTGCTACTTTTTTTAATCAACATGTAGTATTCAATTAAATTGTATATCCTACATATGGATTGTACAAAAGGTAATGGCTTGGACAAATGATAAAACAGAACAACTTAAAAAATTGTGGGCAGAGGGTCATACCGCAAGTCAAATCTCTAGGATGCTAGGTGATGATATTTCACGTAACGCTGTTATAGGAAAGGCTCACAGACTAAATCTAGCAGGCAGAACTCAATCAAGAATGATCTCTTCTCCAAGAATTAATAACAATCAACATCAAAACAAAAAAGATAAATATCAAAATAAGGTGCGAAGACCAAGAGGTCTAAGGGCTATAGTTATAGAGAAAAACTTTGAGCCTGAAAATCCAACATCATTGGAAAATTTAACGGATAAAACATGTAGGTGGCCAATTGGACATCCAGATGAAAAAGGTTTTTATTTTTGTGGTAGAACACCAATGGATGAGAGAGTATATTGCAAACTCCATGTACTTCATGCCTATCAACCGCGTGGTCAAAAAAATGAGGAACCTCATAGAAACATCGATCAAGCTCAAAATTTTACACAAAAGAATATTAAACGCGCTTAAGCCTAGCTTTTTTTGTTTTAGCAAATTTGCGGTTGATTCTCCAACGTTGATCATCTCTTACAATGAAACCGCAACAATTCTTTGAACCACATTTACAACGAAACTGTTTATAGTCCTCATCGAACCCAAAACCATAATCGTAAGAAAGCTCGTCACCTTTTTTAATATCTTGGATAGCTAAAATCCAAATCTTACCTTTGATGATATCAACTTCGCAATTTGGATTACACGAATGGTTAATGTATTTTGCAGTATTTGATTTTATATCACCATCAAGAACAATTTTTTTATTTAGAGTAAATAAATAAATTGCTTTGGAATTATCAAACCGATCATCTTCTTCAACCTGCTTATGAGTGTACGGCTTGCCTTTATATTCAATTACCTTATCACCTTTGTTAAAATTTTCTCCTGCAAATAAACCCCAATTATTAATTCCAGATTTTTTTCTATAAAATTTAGACATTATTGGAAAATCTTAATAGCAACGCATCCTGATAAAATCAATATCGCAGAAATTAAAGCTAAAAAACCACCCTTCTCTTTGAGAATAAATAATCCATAAATTGATGCAAACAAAATACTCACTTCTCGTAAAGCAGCAATAACCGCGATTTTACCTACAGTAAAACCATATACCGCTGGTATATAAGAATAGATACTGCATGAGGCAGCAGCAAAAATACTTATAAAATTTTTTTTAAAATAAATAAAATTAAGATTATGTTTTTTAAAAGTGAAATAAGAAATTAAATTAAAAATAAAGCCATCCAATGCAAAGTAATAAATCAAATAAATAAAAGCATTAGATAGTCTTGCTCCTTTTGCGTCTATTGTAGAATATGCAACAATAATCGCAGCAACTAGTAAACTATATATTAAGCCTTTAATATTAATTTTTTTCAAATTTCCTTCAGAAAAAACTAGTAACAATATACCTAAGGAAATTAGAATTATAGATAGCTGATTAGATAAAGTAAGATTTTCATCAAATAATATTGGTGTTAATGCTAATAAAATTAATGAAGGTAATCCACGTGCTATGGGGTATCCATAGGACAGACCAGAATAATCATAAACTCTACATAAAAATATTTTATAAAATACGTGAATAAAAATTGTCATCAAAAAAAAAGGCCAAGCTATTTTTGGAAGAGGCTCGATAAAGAATAACAAAGGAAACATTATGAAACTTCCAAGAAGAGTGAAGGCTCTAGTAAACTTTATTTTATCATTGGATTTTTTTAAAAGAATGTTCCATGAAACATGTCCCAAGGCACCCGTAAGAATGGCTAAAAATAGAATATTATCCAACCTAATATCCTAAGAACTCTTGTGCTTCTAAAACTTTTTTATAATTACCAATAAAATTTTTTCCTCTTTCACCACCAAAAGCATCTTTAACAATCAAATCCCAGTCATTGGCATTTCCAATGTAATCTTTAAAATTAGTCGAAACCTCTAAACTTTTAAAAAAATTTTCGAGTTCTTTTGGTGCATTCTCAAAATTCGGAAATAGTGCTTTTAAATTTCTGTCACAGGTTTGATCTAGACCTTGAACTGATTTAAGAATGATTGGTAAAGTAAATGAGCAAGCTATGCCATGAGGCACTTTATATTTTAAAGTTATTGGATATGAAATAGAGTGAGATATCGCTGTTTTAGTGTTTGAGAACGCCAAACCCGCAAACATAGATGCTCTCATAATTTCTTCTCTTAAATGAATATCACTTAAGTTGTTAATTAACTTTGGTAAATTTTTTAAAATTATATTTATAGAATTAATTGCATGAATATTTGAAATAGGATTAGAGTTTATATTCCATATGCTCTCGAAAGAATGGGACATTGCGTCTAAAGATGTTTCGATCGTTATTTTTTTTGGTAATGACAATGTCAATTTGCTATCAAAAATTGAGAGTTTTGAAAAAAGGCTCGTGTGTATGAGGGAATGTTTTCTTTGATTTTCTTCATCCCAAATTGTAGCCCAACATGTTAATTCACTACCAGTGCCTGCAGTTGTAGGTATTGAAATTAAATCAATATCAGTTGAAACAAAATCTTTTGTTTTCTTTTCTAAATAATCAACAGTTCTCTGAAAATTACCTTTTCCTAAAACCAAAAATTTTGCTGTGTCGATTACAGATCCTCCTCCTAACGCAATAGCGAATTTTATATCTTTGCATTTTTCTGTGAACGATTTACATATATCTTTAAAATTCTTGTAGTCTGGATTAGGTAAAATATTATTAACAATTAATTTTGGCTCGCCTAATGCTTTGATTATCTGATTTGTGTACTGCTTAAATACGTCATCAGAGTAGGTAAAAATACAATACTCACCAACTCCAATAAGATTCTTTAATTTTTTATGATTTTCTAAAATTCCGGTCTCGAAAATTATATTTGAAGGATTTTGATATTTAAACACTTAATGCCATTTCATGTTAATATTTTTTAGGCGAGCATAACCTTTCATCTCATCAAAACATTCTTCAACACCAATACCACTTAATTTCCATCCACCATAAGGAGCACCAGAGTAGCGTCCAGCAGTATTAACCCACACGTATCCAACTTCTGCATCCTCAGCAGTTTTCATAGCGTTGGATAATGAATTTGTTACAATCATAGTGGTCAATCCATACTGTGTAGAATTAGCAATCTTTACCATCTCATTATAATTATCCCAATCAATGACAGAAATTACTGGACCAAAAATTTCTTCTTTGGCAATTTTCATATCAGGCTTTACATCACAGAAAATAGTTGGATTAATAAAAAATCCATTTTTTAAATCTTCAGACTTATTTTGATTTCCACCTATTAGTAATTTGGCGCCTTCATCAATACCGGATTTAATATAACTCATCACACCTTCAAATTGTTTTTTTGATACAATTGGGCCTATTTCATTTGTTTCAATCCAAGGCAACCCAATAGGAATGGTCTTTGCTTTCTCTACTAATGATTTTAAAAACTTATCTTTTACCTTTTTATTGACTAAAACTCGCGATGTAGAGCTACAAGACTGACCTTGTCTACTGAGGTTCATTCCTTTGATTGCTAGCCCAGCTGCAAAATCAGGATCTGCATCATCAAAAATGATAATAGGATTTTTACCTCCTAGTTCTAAGGATACATTTTTAAGCAATGGAGCAGCGCCTTTAGCTATAGCAATCCCGGTACCAACTGAACCAATTACTGCTATTCTTTTAATATCTGGATGTTCGACTAAATACTTTCCATTTTCGGGTCCGCCAGTGACTACATTTATAAGGCCTTTAGGGAATATACCCTCAAGAAGTTCACAGAATCTTAAAGAGGAAATTGGAGCTTGCTCAGAATTTTTTATAATTAAAGAATTACCCATTAATAATGGAGCTGCTATTTTTTCAACACAAAATCTAAATGGATGATTAAAAGGATTAATTTTTAGAACAACACCGTAGGGTTGATACCTAGTAAAATTTAAATGATTTTTTTCCATGGTAAATGTTTCTCCTTTTACTTCCCTAACTAAACCACAAAAATATCTAATATTATTTACAGTTTCTTTAACATCTTTTCTCATTCCAGTTAAAGCATTTCCAGAGTCATAAGAGTCAATCAGAGCAAATTCTTCCTCTTTCTCCAAAATTTTCTTAGCAAGTTTTTCTAAAGCTGCTGCTCTTTCGATTAGAGAAGTTTTTGCCCAAATTAATTGTGCTTTCTTTGCAGACTCAACTGCTAATTCTAATTCTTTACTATCTGATATAGGAACATCAGATAGTTTTTCTCCATTGGCAGGATTAAATACATCGTAACGATTTTTTGAATTAAACCATTCTCCATTCACAAAGGTACCTTTAACTTTAAAAATATTCTTATCCATAATTTAAGGCTAAATCAAAGATATCATAATTTTTTAATTCACCCTTTGATTTATAATTTCCATTTAATTTTTTTGAAATGAATATCGGTATATCGCTTTCACCCCGACCACCATGAGTTCTAAGTGGTTCTTTTAATTTAGTTAAATCATGGTCAGTTTTCTTTTTTCCAATTGCAAATTTTTCATTTGACGTAAAAACAATATCACCAATACGATCTTCTGGTTGATGTAACTTTTCAACACTATCTTTATGATTTAAAACTAAATCAACACCGTTAATTGTTTTTAAAAAAACCATGACTTCATTTATTTTCGATTTATCTTTACAGTAAATGGTTACAAAAGATCCAAAGGCACCATGATGAACAACATATGGATCTGTAATTGTACAAACTACATTGCATGCATCTTTTCCAAATTTACTATCCAGCTCATCTTGGAGGTAGATAACATTCAATGAACCGTCTTCATTTGTTTTACCTTTCATTCCATGATCAGCAGTAAAAGATATTTCGCACCCTAAGTCATATAGCTGTTTTAAATATCCATCTATCATATGATAAAACTTGTTAGCTATTTCACTACCTGGTGCACATTTATGCTGGATATAATCGGTAGTTGATAAATACATGATATCAATTTTTTTTTTTTTAATAATCTCAACACCCGCTGCAAAAATAAATTCAGACAAATCTGAGCTATAAACTTCAGGTAGCGGTTTTTTCACAAGATCTAGAACATTTTCAATTCTGTTATCTTTCATATTAGCGCTATCAGCTTTTTCTGATGAAAAACAAATCGCTTTTTTTAAATTTTTTCCAAGCAGTTTTCTTAATTTATCTTTAGCCGTTATGACTGCAACTTTTGCACCAGCTCTCTCAAAAGCCTCAAAAATCGTATTTGTTCTAAGAAATGAGTCATCATTCATTAGTGTTTCTGTTCCAAGTTCAGGATCTAAAAAAAAGTTACCACATATGCCATGAACATCAGGTGTTGAACCCGTTACAATTGACATATTGTTTACATTTGTAAAACTTGGCATTGCACATTTGCCGACTTCATAAGTAGATTTTGAAATCATTGATTTCATAAAAGGCATCAAGCCCATTTGAATTGCTGTATCTATATAGCCCTTTGGACCTGGCTCACTACCATCTAAACAAATGATAATGCTAGTTTTTTTTGGCCAATTATAAGTTTTTCCATTTACTGAAATTGTTTGATTTAATGATGTCATGTATTTTTTATTGCACTCCTATAATCAATATTTAACATTATATTTTAATTATACCAAATAAATAACTTGTAAAGAAAACAGATATTGGGATTAAAAACCAAGATAAAATAATTTTGATTGTATGAGTGCGCTTCACTTCTCTAAATTTATTAAAAGATGCAATTCCAATGATGCTGGCAAAAGTAATATGGGATGCTGATAGCGGCATGGCAAGCATATTAAACGGTAAAATAGAATTTAAAAGATTAATAACCATTTGAGAAGAAAAACAAATCAAAATTATGATTTGTGTAATTAATATTGATAAAGCTGCAACCGGTTTTATTTTTGATATTTGAGAACCGACACTTTGAGCAATTTTTTCTGAAAATAATAAAGCACCAATTCCAATAAACAATGATCCAAAAAAATATAATTTTTCTTCTGAGATAATAAATAACAAGTCGAGAAATTTAATATTTAAATCTAAATATGGCGAGTAAATTCCAACAATAGATGCGGTAAGGTTAGAGCCTAAAGCAAAAGCTGCTAAACAACCAAATAAGACTAAACTAATTCTAATTTGGTAATCAATTTGAAATAAGTTTAATTTAAAAAAATTAATTATTACATTTATTAAATAACAAAATAATATTGATAGCAAAAATGCCAAGATTGGCGTTGCAATCCAGAAGTAAATTAATTTTTTTAATAAATCTAAATCAAAATTAACATTATTCACTATTGCAAAACCAAAAATAGAAAAAATTAATGATTGTGAGATTGAACTTGGTATTTGAAATTTCAAAGATATTATTGTGATAATTATCACAGGCAATAATATCTTAAAAATATCTTTAATGTTTGGATATTCGATTAATAGTTTGGAATAAACAGCAGATGGATATTTAGCATTTATAATTGCCCCTAAAATTATAAAAATAAAAAAGAAAATAATCGCATATTTAAATTTTAACATTTTTGAACCAATAGCTGACCCAAAAACATTTGCACCGTCATTTGCGCCTACAATAATAGCTAGTATCACAATCAGTAATATTTCAAACATAATCTAATTTTTTGAAGAGGATATGATTAGTCTATCAGCTACGTCCTCAGAAAGATTTGCAACTTCGTCCATAATTTCCACAAAATACCTTAAATGAACTTTCGTTGCTAAACCATTTTCTTTATTAGAAAAAATAATATTTTTTAAATCTGTACTAATCTTATCTGCTTTACTTTCAACTTTTGAAACCTGTAAGCATTTTTCAATCGTAATTTTTTTGTCTACAAAAAAACTTCTGGACCCTTCTATTAACAACGATATGCACTCTGATGCAAAATCACAAAGTTTTAAAAAATTAGAATTTAATTCTACACTTACATTTGGCTTTTCAGTATTAAAACTATGGGCATTTGCTTGAATTTGACCTGGTATCTTATCTAAATTTTCAAGCATTCCTAATACATCTCCACGTAGATCTGGAATTAATGTTTCTTGATAAATTTTTCTTTCAACATTTCTTCTAATTTTATCACATTCACTCTCAAGATCAGAAATTTCGTTCGTAATTTTATTTACCTCTTGGAATTTTTTTTGGAAATAATTCTCTAATAATGTTTTAAATAGTATGTTTATTTTTAAAATATTATCTAAAAAAATGTTGATGGACTCTATAAGTTCTTTTTGATGATTTTTTAACATTACTGAGTTTCCTTATAAATCTTATCTCTCATGTAAGCAGATAAAGCCTCTGAAAAAATGACAAGAACAATAATTGATACTATGATTGCAGAAGTTCTTGCATATTCTAATTGTAATACATTTCTTTTTAAATACCATCCCATGCCACCAGCACCAAAAAATCCAATAATTGTAGATGCTCTAAAACATACATCCCATGTATAAATTAAAATACCTGTAAAAGCTGTTTTTACTTGTGGCCAAACACCATAAGCAAATACTTGCATCTCGTTTGCGCCATTTGATCTAATTGTTTCAACTAATTTCATATCTACATTTTCTAATTCTTCTGAAAATAATTTTCCAAAAAAACCAATACAGTACATTGTCAGGGCCATTGTACCTGCTAACATACCAAAACCTACAATAGTGACAAACAGAATAGTCCAAATTGTTTCATGGATTGACCTTGAAAAAATAATAAAAAATTTACCAATGACATAACCAACTCTCTTACTTGGTGTGATATTGGATGCAGCAAAGTATGCTAATATTGATGCAATAATAACGCCAATAATTAAACCTAGATATCCCATTTGAACGCTGTCAAGTATTGAAGCAAGATAACCTGGTTCTAATGCATAGGGTATATCAACTGGGTAATAACGGGTAGCTATTAAATTTCCAAAACGGCCTAGCGCTGAAAAAAATCTTTGAAAATCTATTCCAAGATACAGAAAGCATAAATAGATCACAAAGAAAAATAAACTTATATAAATAAAGTTTTTCGCATTATTTCTTTTATAAATATCGTTCATATTAAATTATTCTCTTTCTCAAATAATGTGATAAAATTTCACCAATTACTATTAAGCCAACAATAAATAATATAACAGTTGTAACTCCTGGATAATTAGACATATGCATTTGTCTAAAAAAAGCCAAACCTAATCCGCCGGCTCCTACTAAGCCCATTACTGCTGATCGTCTTATATTAATGTCCCATTCAAAAATTATAGTACCAATCACGGTAGGTAATATCTGTGGTATAATACCATAATACATTACATCAAAACCTGATCCACCTGCAGCTTTTATAGCCTCGATTGGTTTTTTATCAGCACCCTCAATACTCTCAGCTATAATTTTTGATATAAAACCGACTGATCTAAATGCGAGTGCGAGAATTCCTGGTAAAGCACCTAACCCTACTGCGCCAACAAAAATTAATGCCCAAATAATTTCATGAACAGAACGGCTAATAGTCATTAAAAATCTTGCAATACTAAAAGTAAACATACCGAGTGGTGTAACATTTTTAGCCCCAAGCCAAGCAACCGGTAAAGATAATAATAATCCTAGCATTGTCCCAAGACATGCCATTAGAAAAGTTTCAAATGCTGGTAATATTAGAAGTGGCATTATACTCACATCTAAACCTATGAAATAAGACAATTGCTCTAAGATTGCTTGTCCTGAACCAATACGATGCCAGTCAGTATCTAAAATAATTATAAAATATACACTTAAAAAAATTATGGATATTAAAGATGTATAAAAAATTATCTTTTTATAAATTTTAGAAGAATTTTGTTTTGAATAATCTTCTATACTTAGTTGATATCCACTCATATTAATATTTTATAAAACCTCAAATTTGTAAAGATCTTGCAAAACACCATTGGTTAATTTAGCTGTAACATCATCAAATTTTTTCTTTCCATCTTGAAGACCCAGTATCTTATTGGCAAATTGCTTAGCAAGTTCGATATTATGAATATTACATAAAACAGGTATGTTAAGTTCATTGGCAATACCTTTAATTAGTTCCATCATTTCACCTGCAATTTTTGGATCTAAACTTGAGGTTGGCTCATCAACTAAAAGCATCTCTGGCTCCTGCATCAATGCTCTAGCAATACCAACACGCTGCCTTTGTCCACCACTTAACTGGTCTACTCTTTTATTCGCAAAATCTTTAAGCCCAACCTTTTCAATAAATTCTATAGATCGACCTACATCTTTTTTACTGAACATTCTAAACAAGCTGGTAAAAGTATTCATATAACCAAGTCGCCCAGTTAAAACGTTATCTATAACTGACATTCGATCAATTAAATTAAATTCTTGAAAAATCATTCCAATTCTTCTTCTTACATTTCTAAGTTTTTGCCCTTTAAGATTTAACAATTGTTCACCTTTGAAGTTTACTTCTCCACTATTGGGGTTAGCTAATTTATTAATACATCTAATCAATGAAGATTTTCCAGCTCCACTTGGGCCAATAATTGCATAAAAATCATCTTTCATTACTTGAAACGAAATATCAAATAAGACCTGCGGTCCCCCTTTGGTGTATGTTAAATTTAAATTTTGTACCTCTAAAACTTTTTCACTCATAAATTTTTTTTACCTTTAATATCCCCTGTGCGCTCATAAAATTTATAAGCGCACAAGATTGAATTTTTGGGGACTATTATTTTTTGTTTTTCTTCTTAAATTCTGCCTTAGCTTTCGCTAAAGTTCTAATCACATCATAATCTTTGTCTGACATAGCAACAAATTTAGATGATTTTAGATTATCTAAGAACTTCTTAGCTCCAGGGTCGTTACCCAGATCTAAGAAAGTTGATCTGATAGCTTTTTTAATCGGATCACATAATTTTCCACTGTAAACAAACGGATCTTGTGGAACTGCTGGTGATCTCCATAAAATATTAAAGTCAGATAACTTAACTTTGCCTTTTGAAACAACGTTATCAAATCGGTGACTAGCGACAAAGCCAGCATCAATTTTACCACTATGAACAGCTAAAGTTGTTAAATCATGACCACCTGTGTAAACAATTCTTTTCCAGAATTTATCTGCATCAGTTTTCATACTTGGAGCCCAAACAACTCTTGGAATTAAATCTCCAGAAGTGCTTCCAGGGTCAGCGTGACCAACCGTTGCACCTTTTAAAGATTTTTGAGTTGTGAACTTAGATCCTTTTTTTGTAATCAACACTGATTCATATCCAGGACCTTCTTTTTGCATGAAGCCTTTTTTCTTCGCGTATGTTGCGAAAACTTCAATTGATTTGTCTTTTTTCTTTGCCGTGATGTATCCATATGGACCTAAAACTGCAACGTCAACAAATCCACCAATTAATGCTTCAGCAACTGAAGCGTATGAAGTTGGCATATAGAACTCGATTTTTTTTCCAGTATTTGCTTTTAATTTTTTTAATACTGGTCTGTATAAATCAAGCTCAAATGACGACTCCTCTGTTGGTATAATTGAGAATCTTAATTGCTTGGGATCCTTACACTTTGCATATGCAAAGTTTGTCCCAAGAAAAAGAGCCACAAACAATACCAATACTTTTCTTACTATTTGCATATTTTCCCCTTTTTGAGTTTCACTTAAGTGTTAATTAAAGTATATGATAAAAATACCAATCAAAACAAGATAAAAGTATCTTTAAGAATTAAAGATTGATTATAAAAATATACCCTAGGTTGTATCAAAATGGTAAAAGAATTTGTTAGAATACTTGGCTGCGGCAGCTCTCAAGGTGTTCCTAAGATGGATGGGAGTTGGGGAGATTGTAAAAAGCATAAAAAAAATATTAGGACAAGATGTTCAATATTTGTAAAAATCAACAAATCTAAATTTATAATTGATACTTCTCCAGATATCAGATCACAATTTTTGAAAAACAAAATTTACGATATTGATTTCGCACTTTTCACTCATGCTCATGCAGATCATATACTAGGGATAAATGAGCTAAGGACTTTTTATTTAAAATATAAAGAGAAATTTAATATTTACCTCACTAAACATACTGAAAAGAGTTTAAAAAAGATGTTCAAATACCTTTTTATAAATCAAAAAAACTACCCTGCAGTTTTAAAAGCTAATATTTTAAAGAAAAAAAATAAAATTAAAAATATAAAAATAGAAACAATTAAAGTTAGTCATGGGACCATGCAGACTATAGGCTTTAAAATAAACAAATTTGCTTATATTCCTGATTTTAAAAAAATAGAAAAAACTGAATTAAAAAAATTAAAAAGTCTTGATGTATTAATTATAGATTGTTTTAGATACAGATCCCATAACACACATGTTAATTTTACTGAATGCTTAGAATATATTAAACTAATCAATCCAAAAAGAGCATATTTAACAAATATGTATCACGATGTAGACTATTTTAAATTAAAAACAAAAATTAAAAATAACAAGATTTTTCCTTGTTACGATGGTTTAAATATAAAATTATAAATTTCTTATATTTATGTTTATTTAATAAAACTGTAACAGAACCGTAATAGTTTGAAGCTATGAAAAAAATATTATTTATTTGTACAGGAAATTCTGCAAGGTCTATTATATCTGAATGCCTTTTAAATCAATTGGGAGTAAATAGATATCAAGCATATAGCGCTGGATCAAAACCAACGGGTGAGGTCAATCCCTATTCAATAAAAGTTTTAGAAAAAAATAATATATATTATGAAAAAGTTTCAAGTAAAAGTTGGGATAATTTTTCAGATACGAAGTTTAATACTATTGTTACAGTTTGTAACAATGCAGCAAACGAAACATGCCCTGTTTATCCTGGATCGCCAAATAAATTACATTGGGATCTAGAGGATCCTGATGCTTTTAATGGAAATGATGAAGAGAAATTAAATGAATTTCAAAGAATATTTGATCAAATTCATGAACGTATTAAAAAGGAATTCATAAATTAATGAACAAAAATATAAAAAAATATTTTTTAGAATTTCTTGGAACTTTTATATTACTTTTATCCATTGTTGGTTCAGGAATAATGGGTGCTAACCTTTCAAATAATGAAAGTGTAACATTAATAGCTAATGCAATCTCGATTGGTCTAATTCTTTTCGTATTAATTTCATCTTTTAGATCCATATCAGGCGCTCACTTTAATCCAGCAGTAACCATAATGTTAGTACTTATGAAAAAAATGAAATCCCAAGAAGGAATTTTTTATATTTTTTTACAAATAACTGGAGCTTGCTTAGGGGTAATTTTCGCAAATTATCTTTTTGGTCTAGATGCAATTCAACAGGCAGCTAAAATTCGAAGTGGGGAAAGCATATTTATATCAGAAATTTTTGCGACATTTGGTTTATTATTTCTTATACTTTTGAATGGAAGAAAAAGCGACTTTGCCATTGGTGCAGTTATTGGTTCATATATTACATCTGCAATTTGGTTTACCTCCTCTACCTCTTTTGCCAACCCAGCTGTTTCAATAGCTAGAAGTCTTACAGATACTTTTACTGGTATACATTTTTCTAATGTACCAATGTTTATTATCGCACAATTAATATCAATTGGTTTAGTTCTTATTGTATTTAAAAAAATTTTTAAATAACCTACAAAGTGACTATGGAGTTTTTATATTTATTAGCAGGTTTTATAATTGCCTACGTAATTATAAAAATATTTTCTAAAATAAAAGATTCTAAATCGTCTCTAAAAATTGAAGAAGATGAAGATGAAAGTAAATATTTAACCTGGACCAAAGCATTAAATTTAATTCAAGATCAGATTCTTTTACTTAATAAAAATAAGATTGTTATTTTGTTTAATTCGCTGCTTATAAATTTCACTGGTAAAACATATGTTACATAAATGTTACATTTTTGTTACATACACAAACTAAATAGTTGTATTTTAGACAAACATTGCAATTATTACCAAAATCAAAGCAATTAAGATCAGCAAAATAGGTACAGCTTTGTTTAAAGGTAAATTTGATAGACTCATTTTCATTAGCAAATTATCATCAATAGCTAGCTTTTCAATTGCTTAAACAGATATCAAATCTATAAAAACTAAAATTCTTTTGGCAGTTGGTTATCTATAGATAATTTACCACCACCTCTAAACGTAACTGCTATCATAATTATCATCCACATTAGTGGATACTCATAACCACCCTTGATCCATAAAAACCCGTTATTAAAGTGAACTATAAAAGTTGCAACAAATAATATACCGACTAACTGTATAGAAAATAACCGTGTTAAAAAACCTATTGCTACACAAATGCCTCCAACAAATTCTATAATTCCAACATACCATGCAAAAAATACAGATGGTTCTATTGATATTGATGAAAAAAATTTAGCTGTTCTTTCGATACCACTCTCATTAAATAGTTTCCCATAACCATGGGGTATCATCATTATTCCTACAACAAGTCTAATTATTGGATAAGTTAATGGAGAAAATTTTTCATAAATAGGATCTAATTTTTTAAATATATGTCGTGACGTTCTACTTACCTGTATCATACTTCCAAATTATATTAAAAAAACAATTTGGTCGATAATTTTTATTAAAAACTTCGATTTTAGTGAATATTTTTAATAATTAATTACGTTTTATCAAGTTGGTATAAACTTTAATGCAGCTCCATTATTACAATATCTCTTGTATGTTGGCTCTGGTCCATCATTGAAAACATGGCCATGATGCCCCATACACGTGATACAGTGATATTCTGTTCGAGGATAAATAAGTCTATAATCTAGTTTCGTACCTAATTTTCCTTTATATGCATCAAAAAAAGAAGGCCATCCAGTCCCAGAGTCAAACTTCATTGATGAATGAAAAATTTTTGTATTACAGGCAATACACACGTATTCTCCATCTCGTTTTTCAAAATTGAGTACACTAGAATAAGGTTTCTCAGTGCCTTCTTTTCTTAAAATGTAATACTGTTTAGAAGATAAAATTTTTTTCCATTCAGCGTCCTTCCTTATAATCTTCCTTTGAGCAGCTAAAGTATTAGTTGGACGAAATAAATTAATAAAAAGTAATTTTAAAATAATTTTTAAAAATGATCTTTTGTTCATTTATGAGTATTTTCTTTTGTCAATAAAATCAATTAAACCTTTTTGTTCTTTTGATAATAATGTTTTGGATTTTAAAACATCATACATTTTCTGCAGATTACTTAACGTATCAACGTCAATAAGTGCAAAATTACTTTTTTTTGTATTGTATAAGTATTTGGTAAAATCATTTAAAACATGATCTGTTGTATAATCGACACGTGAAAAGCAACCCTCTAAATTTTTTAATTTTGTTGAAAAGCAACAATAACCCCCATCTATTGTAGGCATAATATAATTATCATAATTTTTTAAAAAATTTACAGATTCAATTAAATGTTCAGCTGTTAATT
Source organism: Pelagibacteraceae bacterium AG-470-E16 (assembly GCA_003209195.1). GTDB lineage: Bacteria > Pseudomonadota > Alphaproteobacteria > Pelagibacterales > Pelagibacteraceae > HIMB114. The sequence goes on from QCSF01000002.1 coordinate 124,425, forward strand.
CTGGTATATCAGATCCAGACATAATTATGTTTTTTGTAAATGGTGCGCATATGTCATATACATCCTGCATTGATCTTCCAATATTTTCATTTTCTATTTTTAAAATACTATACTTTTCTAAACCAAATGACTTTAGATAATCATTTGATTTACTATTATTTACAATTACAATTTTATTTTCATCTTGCTCTAAAGATAAAATATTAGACTTAAGAATTTTTAAGCAATGTAAATTAAACTGATCAACCAAAGCATCATCTTTCAACGTATCTCTTAATCTTGATTTGGAGTCTTTTGAATTTGGATCTTTTACAAAAAAGCAGAAAATATTTTTAATTTTTTTTTTTTTAAATTTTTTTACCTGTGTAAAAGTTTTAAAAATATTTCTAAAAGTTTGAAATATAGACTTTTCTTGATATTTTCTAGCAGACGTAATAATTTCTCTTTTAATTTCTTTTATCTCAACACCTAGTGCTTTTGCATCCCAAACAAATTTGTGATCTTCACCTTCTCTAATATCCTCATCAAAACACCCAATTAAATTAAACAAGTTCTTATGAATTAAAAAAGATTGATCACCAAACGGTAGATCAAATTTATTTGATCTGAAATTTGCACCAGATGCATTAATTTTATTTCTGTCATTATCAAATTTGAGTTTAAAATAACCCAATTGTTTTTTTTGTAGTCTATCTAAATCATCTCTTTCAATTTTATTAATTTGACTGTCAATATGTAAAAACCACAAATAGTCATTTTCAGCTTTCAAGGCTCCAGCATTTAATGATTTTCCTCTAGTTGATTCAGAAACTTTTATGAGTTTATTAATATTTAAATTTATTTCATTTAGCGTGTCTAATGAAAGCTCAATTTTATCATCTAGCACTAAAATAATTTCATGCCCATAAAATTTATCCTTAAGCGCTCTTAATAATGAGAACTGTTTTTCCTCTCTAGAGGCAATAACAACTATTGAAAATTTTTTTCGAAGTGACATTTAATTTATTCTTTCAAAAAACCAATATATACCAATCACTGAAATTATTAGTGATAATGGATTTGTAAAGAATTTTTTATACCATTGCTTAGATTTAATCCAATAAGCTACCCCAAAATAACTTATTAAAATAATGAATAACTGTCCAAGTTCAACGCCTAGATTAAACGACACAAGGCTTAACAAAAAATTCGTTTGTGATAAGCCAATTTCGGTTATTACCCCAGCAAAGCCTAATCCGTGTAATAAACCGAAAAAGAAAACTACTAGTGGTCTCCACAGTGAAATCTTTTTTAAGAATATATTTTCAATTGCTATGTAGGATATTGATAAAGCAATAATTGGTTCAACCATATTTTGTGGAATTTTTAGTATATTAAGCGTACCTAAAAATATTGTTAAAGTATGAGCTAATGTAAACATCGATATTTGAATTATAAGAGGTCTAAAGTTTGGTGAAAATAAAAATAAACCAATTATAAAAAGTATGTGATCTAATCCTTTTGGTATAATATGCTCAAAACCAATTATTAAGTAATCAAATGTTGCTGAAAAAAAATTATTTTTTTTATAATAATTTAATGAAAAATTCCTTGAGATAGAATTAATTTTTAAATACTCAGTATATATTTTATTATTTTTGTAGTTCGAAACCCTTAATATCAATGGACCATAATCGCCACTCCAACCAACTTTAAGTTTACTATCCTCTATGTCGTAACCAGAAATGTAAATGATAGTTTCTCGTGATATTTTTAAATCGTCATTATCCTCAATTTTAATATCATCAATATTAAATTTTAAATAAATATCATTTTGGATTATATATATATTCTCTCTAAATTCTTTTAAAGATTTTTTAAACTCAAGTTTTAAATTTTCTGATTTTAAAGCTCTTAATTTATCATAATAATCTGAGTTTTCAGACTCATTTGTATTTGAATGTGATGGATCAATATTTGCTAAAATTGCCTCTAAATTAGTTCTAATCTTTAATTCAAAATTAAGTGATGTTGAATTTTGAGTAAATTTAAAATTAGCAATTGATGGTTTTAATTCATGAGAAAAAACTATCGTAGGAAAGAATAATATAATAAAAAATAAACGTTTCATATGAAATTAATTTTAGTTTTTTTAATATTTTTATTTCTTAATGCAAATAAATTAGATTCACACGAATTGTGGCTTGAGGCTGAGGAATATCTAATAAAGAAAAATAATAAATTAATTGTAAATATAAAAGTTGGAGAAAATTTAAGTGGCGAAAAATATCCTTATTTGAGTCATGAAACAGAAAAATTATTCATCGAAAATAATTTTCAAATCAAAAATGTTGAACAAATAAATGGAGATTATCCTGCAATCCAACAAAGTTTACATAGTAAGGGTGGTGTCCAATATTTGTATTACCAGTCCAATAAAGAAACCATTAAATATACCGATTTCAAAACTTTTTTAAAATTTATAGAAGATTACAATTTATCATATAATTATAAAGATAAGATAATCCCAAAAGAAATTTATCAACGATTTTCAAAAATTATATTTAAGTATGATGGAAATAAATTCTATCCATCTCGAAATAATTTAGACTTTGAAATCATAAATCTTAATGATCCGTACAAATATGATGAATCTAAAATTAAAATTATTTTAGATGGAAAATTGTTTGCAAAAAAAAGTTTTATAGTTTTTTTTAAAAATTCTAATGGATTTAAAAAAAAGTATTACAAAACTAACATCAAAGGAATTGCAAAAATAGATACAAAAAAAGGGGGGTTATATTTAATAAGCGCTGTAGATCTAAAAACTTTAAACTTAATTGATCGATTAAAATATAATGCTAACTTTTTTAGTCGATGGGCAAGTTTAACTTTTAAAAAACATTAATTAGAAAAGAAAATATTTTTGTAATAAGAAATGGCTTTTCTTTGCGTATTGTCAGTATCTGTCATAATCGCAACACCATCTATTTCATTTAAATTCATATTCAAAAATTTTTTAAAATGCTCTTTTACATTAAGTCTTATAGTAACCCACTTATTTATATTTTGATCATTTAACGAAGAAGCAACATAATCAATAATTTGTTTTCTATAAGGTCCTTGCCAATATGTGTTAATTTTTTTATTGCTAGAAAAAACATAATTCATTGCTTTTTTTTGCCATGGTAGTTTTCCAACCTCTTTGATAACGGATACCCTTGCGGCAAAATCGTGACCTTTTTTGGTATCTTCTTTTATTCCTGGAATACCCTGTTCGATCTTCCAGGTAATATTCAAAATAGGGGTTTTTTTTAAATTAATTTTAATTTTTTTACCTAATCCCGAAGCTTGACCTTTTGCCTCAGCTTTTAAATGATTTTCACCATTTTTAGTCGTAATAATTGTATATTTAGTTTTTTTCTTGAAACTATAAGTTTTGTAATCAGATATTTTATCTTTATTAAAATCAAATACTGTTACTTTTTCTTCTGCAAGAGAGATATTAAAAAATAAAAAAATCAAAGCTAATATAATTAAAAAATAATTTTTTAATTGTGTTATTTTAAATTTCAAATCAAACATTTTCTTTTAAAAAATTTAATCGACAAACTTTCTTTATAAAGACAGATCATTTAATTTTGTTATACTTTTTTCCTTTTCTATAAAAAATATTAATAAATGATTATTCAACTTTTGTGTATCCATAAAATAAAATTATTAAGAAAATTTTTAGCCTACTAATCTTTATTTGAAATTTTTCTTGTTAATTCTAATTGATTTAAAATTATAAAATTTAAAATTCATTAAATCTAAGATTCCATTTTGATCTTTTTTCTTCAATATGTATAGTTTCAACTTTCTTATTTAAGTGTCTTTTGCTCATTTCAAATGATAAAGTAGATGGTAAATGTTTACCATATGTCTTTTCAATAAATTTTTTTACTTCTATATAGGATGGATAAAAAAAAATGTTATTTTTAATATTTAAATATTCTTTAAGTTTAAAAGAAAACAAGCCTGTTCCATCGTCAAAAAATCTCTCATGAAATAACCCGTAATCTTTATACTCAAAATATTTTAAATCATTTTTTTCCTGTTTGTTCACCCAAGATGTATAAGCCCAATATTCACTAAATGTTTCATAATCGTTAAATGAATTGATTAATAATTTAAGCCAGTTATCCTTTGACTCATAATGATTTTGTAGTTGTTTTTTAAAACTATTTAAATGAATTTGATTTAAGATCATATGGTGGCAAATAAAAGTAGATTTATGATTATATACTGGTTCTATTTCTAAGACTTCTTTTATCCAAATTTTCCATTTTTTAACTATCTCAGGATTTCCACCAGATGAATCTTGTAATAATGCAAATTTATTATCAGCAACTGGCCATGGATTGACTGGTAACATATCAGCGTCCCATATCATAAATTTGTTGGGAAGCTTAATCACATCATTAGCTCCAATTTTTAAACATTGCTGATAAAACCAACCTTTCGTATATAATTTATTTTTTATAATTAAATCACTTAATAAATTTTCTTTTGTAAAATTAAATTTTTCGTTAAAAAAATTATCTTCATCATAAAACCAAAGGGGTAAATGTTTTATGTTTAATTTTTTAAAAAATTTAATTTCATTTTGAGTAGAAATAATATGGATTTTTTTTGGGCTATAGTGAAAATTTAAACCCTCTAGAACAGCCTTTGTTACCCAGTTAATTTTAAATAACGGGATTACAATTTCTAACATCAATTAATTTTTAAATTTTCTATAACTTTCTCTGGTGTATTTCTAAATACTGTTCCCGGATCTTCTAAACCTACATCGGAACAAAGAGGTTCAATACCTTTGCCCTCTCTTGGATATTTTGCAACAACAGCTTGATATTCTCGAATGTATCTAAATAAATTTTCTTTAGTCATTTCATTTAAATATCCACACTTGCCAATTTCACCTTTGGGAATGGGTGCAGAAAGATTACCACCACGTTTTTGTATCATTTTTACTTGAGATTCCCAAACGCATTCGTCGTCAAGTAATATGTCGTGCCACAAACTCAGTTCAAATTTACTTATCAGTTTAAAAATTCTATGCATTTGTTCTGAGGTTATCCATTTATTTACATAACTGAAGTATGCTCCCAATCCCATGCCAACTGAAACGGCATGTCCGTGTAATAATCCTGCTTTTATTTCAAAACCAGGCGACCATGTATGTCCATAAGCATGTGGTCTGCATTGATGTGTTTCATATAGATTATCATATTCTGAAGCTACGTAACTTTTAAGTGCGAGACCTAAAATTTTGTCTGATCCCTTATCTATTTCGTCGCCTTTAATACAATTTCGGGTTCCAAATTTTGAACTTAAAAGATCTGTACCAATTTCTTCAAGAGCATCAAAAAGTTTAATATCTTTTACTACAGCCATTTTTATAATTTCAGCTACCCCGTGCCTGAGCCAACCTGGCTCTAAAGTTTTATAAAAAGATTTATCTGTAATACAAAGTATTGGGGTATGATAAGCGCCAAAAAGATTTTTATATCCGTGACCATCGCAACATGTTCTTGGTGATGGACCCGCATCAATGCCAGAAACAATAGATGTGGCAAGCATTACGTAAGGAGTGTTTCTGTGATACAAAGCGCATGCAAAGCCCCCTATATCTGCTAAAACACCGCCACCCATTATTAACACAGGCTCATTTCTAGACACGCCAAGTTGTTTAAAATCTCCCAAAATCTTTCCAACATTTTCATAAGATTTATCTATCTCCATTGCTCTATAAACTAGTTTTTCCAATTTTATATTGTGATGAGAAAAATATTTTGAAATCGTTTCACTAAAGTTTTCTTCAACATTCTGATCAACTAGACACACGCACCTTTTAAAAGATTTATAAATATCTCTTAAGATTGTATTATCGGGATCTAAAGTGTTATTTTCTACTTTTAAGGTCGTAAATGTTTTAAGACCCATCACAGCTTCTATGTGCTGATAATTTTTAGTACTATATGTATATCCATAGCTTTCACGATAACTAGATGTTGGATACAGCGCATGAGGATTTGTCATCTCATAAATATCTTTCAAATCAGTATAATCCAATCTTGCTTTTGACTTTAATGCTAAGTCTAAAATTTTAATATCTGAAATATTAATTTTTTTTATTCGCTCAGCAAAATCTCTCCATACATTACCTTTATCTTTATCAAAAGAGAAAATCAAATCTGATAGGTTTTGAAGAAAAAAATATGATTTATGATTTAATGCAGATTTTAAAATTTTTATGTTGGATAATCCTTTTATAGCATCTTCCTTTTGAAACTCATTACCAATATCTTCAGAGTAGGTGTCAGTTTTTGTTATTGTTTTTAAAAAATCTTGAAAGTTTTGATCTTCTATAACTTTCATCAAGCTCGTGTTCAGATCTTTTGTGTTTAATAAAGAATAGTCAAACTTATCTATAAAATATTTTATTTCTTGAACTACTTTTTTCACATTTCTCACGTTAGTCTTTTATAAAAATAACATATCAATTTCAAAAGAAAGATTGTCCTATTTTTTAAATTTAAACAGAGAAGAGCCTATTCTCTATGTTTTTAAAGCTTTGTTATGCTACGTAAAGAAAGTGCGTCAATTTTTTTATGATTTACTTGCAAAATTTTTTGCCTAATAACTCTATTACTCTCATATTTTAGAGTGATACGTATAACAAAAAAACCACAAACTAATAGGATAATTACTACATAACAATCTTAATTAAACATACATTAAAATTTAATACTATTATTCTAAATCAATGTGTTAAATACAACTTCAATTGTAAAGACTGAAACAGCAAAATTAAGAAACTTATTAACATTGGCGCGCCCGGGAAGATTCGAACTCCCAACCTTCTGATCCGTAGTCAGACGATCTATCCAGTTGATCTACGGGCGCGTCTCGCTAAATCAAAAGGTAACACAAGTAAATCAATCTTTCTACGCCGAAATGGTTACGCATGGATCCTATCAACATCGACGATTTAGGACAAAAATCAAGGTCGTAAGTAGGTCTAAACGATTTAGTTTTAACTGTTTAACATGAAAATTATTCAGAAAATTTAAATCAAAAATGTCGGTTTATTCAACGAAAGCTAATTAATTATGAAAAAATATACCAAAAGCAATATTGCAGAACAACGTAGTTTAGACAGATACGTAATTTATCCTAGTTTACATTCGTGTTTAATCTTAATTGTTAGAAAACAACAGGTCGAAAAAAATTTCAAAATTTAATTTTGTTATTATTTTTTATATTTTTTTGTATATTAACTTCTGGATTCATTAAATTTAATAAACCATTATAATTATTGAATTGAATATTCTCAATCTCAACTCTAAAGACTAAAGTATATTTTGTGGAAAAAATTTTTTCATAACAACCTGTCCTTAAATTAAAAAAATAATTTTGATTTTTTGTATCAATTACATTAAAACTTTCGTTTTTGTTAATACTTTTTTGCTTACTATACTCCTTTAAAACTTTATTTTCAGCAGCTAGGCAAGTTTCAAGATTTTTAAAAATACTGCTGCCTTCTGCTAAAATACCCACTATAGGCTCAAAAGAATTTTTTTTATTAATTAATTTATAAGTATATAAATAATATTTATTAAAAAAATTATTTTTATTTTTAACATTAAATTCATATTGAAATTTTGAAACCTTCAACCTATCAAACTTTTCATAGTAAAAATCAACTGTAGGATCATATGTACTTTTATCTAAAATTAAATCTTTATAATTATTAATGTTATCTAAAAGTTTAATATTAAAAATCATCGATTGATTATTTAATTTATCTTTATATTTCTTTTGAGCGATTAAATTTTTGATTTTTTTATTCTGGAGATTTACGTTTTTTATAGATTTGTTTAAGATATCTAATACAGTTTCATTATATGATATTAATAATTGTGATGATTTTTTTAAATTGTTATTATGATTTTCGTTTAGTGAATAATTTATCAAAAGTCTAAAATTTGAAAATTCTTTTTGAATTAAGTTCAAATTTTTTTTTGTATCCACAAACAGTTTTTTACAAAAACTGTATTTTGATTTAATTTTTTTTTTTATTTCTTTATTGCTTATTTTTTTATTATCAATTTCTTTACATAACGAAGATATAATTAAAAAATTTTTTTCAAAAGAATTTAAAAATCTATTTGTATTTTTGATTGCCTGGGAAGTGCTTTGTTTTTGATCAAAATATATTTTTTTATAGTTTTGATACTGCTCCCAAGAAAATTGCTTTCCAAACATTCCTTGTTTTTCCCCAGTAGCTTTTTGCAAATTAGAGACTATAGTATTATATTGCTTAATAAGACTTCCCCCGCATCTTGTAGCAATGCATGTCGAAAAAGCGTTTTCATTATCTCTTCTAAAAATATTCTCGTATTTTTCAAATCCACGACGATTCCAAACATCATAAATAATATTAAAATCTTTTTTTATAGTTTTAATTTGCCTGACAATTTCAATTGAATTTGCATTGCTTGAGATAATAAAGATTAAAAAAAATAATTTAATTAGTCTCATTTTGTAAAATCAGTAAGTAACTTTGGGATAGCTCCATATTTATTTTTTCTTGGATCACTCATTGTACAGTACCATATTAATAGCGGTATTAAGCCAATAATTGTAAATGATAATAAAAGCCACCACCCACTTTTACCGACATCATGCAATCTCCTTATTGCAATAGATAATTGAGGTATTAAAGTAAGAATTAAAAATATTTTTCCGGTAGTTCCTAGTTCTTCAGAGTGATATCCTATAATATATGTGTCAATGAAAGTAGTTATTGAACTCATAATAATAACAAAAAGAAAAAAATACCAAAATTCTGATCTGCTTGATCTTCCGGAAAGTTTAAAATAATTAATAAACGCTTTTTTTATTGCAAAAATAATCATAATTGTTAATTCATTAATATAATGGCTTTTGCATTAGTAACATTTGAAAATAAAAAAACCAACCAAGTTAAAATGGTTCCAGTAGGTTTTTCATGGACAAACTTATTTTTTGGTTTTTTTGTACCACTCATTAGAGGAGATTGGAAATGGGCAGCAATTTTTTTTGCAATTGGCTGGATTACACTTGGTTTTGGTAGTCTTATCACATGCTTTTTTTATAATAAATTGTACGCAGGAGATTTGCTTAATAACAGTTTTAAAATTAAATCTTTAAATGGAGCCGATAAGGATCTTATAAAAGCTAAATTAGGTATTGCAAAAATTTGAATAATTTTGTTTCAATTTATTAAAGATACACTCCCAAAAACCATAATTGATCTTGAAAATCCAAAAGTTTTTAAAATAATTCTTATTTCATCAATAATTACATTAATTTCTGGTATTTTAATTTTTTTTTTATTTTACTATTTCTTGTTTACATCGTTATTTAGTTTAACTGATCCAAATCAATTTAGGGAGGGTGGTATTATTCAATATATTTTAAGTCTTAAAATTTTTGCGATTTTACTAGGTATCGTTCAATTTTTTGCATCCTGGATAATATTTGCACTTATTTTAGTTCCTCTTGGATCGATTATCTCTGGAATATATTCAGAAAAAATTTTTTTTTCTATTAATGACATTCATAAATATAAATGGAATAAAAAATTAAAACAAAATTCATTTCTCTTAAGTATTCAGTATGGTTGTGTTTCTGCATCAAAAGGGTTCCTGATAAATGTATTAATACTTCCTTTATATATTTTTCTACCAGTTGCAAATATTTTTATATTTATAGCTATAAATGCTTTTATTGTGGGTCGAGAGTATTGTGGAAATTTTTTAGTCCAATTTTTAAATAAAGAAAAAATGAAAAGATTTTTTATATTTTCAGATACTGAGCTTTATATTGTTGGATTAATTATAAGTTTATTATATACAATTCCTATTGCTAATTTTTTTGCTCCAAGTATTGGAAATATACTAATTTCACACTTGATTTTAAAGTCAAAAAAAAATATAATTTCTTTAAAAGGTTAAAAATGAACAAATCAAAAATTGCAGCAATTTTACTTTGTTTATTCTTGGGAGCCCTAGGTGTTCATAGATTTTATGTTGGAAAAATTGGAACTGGAGTAATACAACTTCTTACTCTTGGAGGTTTAGGTATTTGGGCTTTGATCGATTTAATTATGATAATAACAGGTAGCTTCACCGATGCTCAAGGTGGAAAACTTAAATAAACTTTTATTTTTTTTTTTCCTTTTTTTACTATTTGAAGTGTCAGCTTTTTCTAAGCCATTACCACAAATAGTAAATTATTCTCCTTCAGAATATGGTGCCTTAACTCAAAATTGGGGTGTTACAGAAGATAAAGATGGAAGGATATATTTTGCTAATAATAATGGTGTTTTAATTTACGATGGTTCTAATTGGAAATTAATTAGTTTGCCCGATTTTAAAAGCGCTAGATCAATATCCTCTGATCCTAGTGGTAATGTAATTGTCGGTAGCAGAGGCTCTTTTGGCTTTATCAAAAATAACAATATTGGTGAACCAAAGTTTGTTAGTTTAAGCAAAAATATCCCAAAATATAGATCAAATTCAGCTATTTATGAAACTCATATAATAGAAAATGGATCGTTATTTTTTAGAACATTTACAAAATTATTTTTAGTAAAAAACAATGTTGTCACAGTAATCAATAATCCTTTTAAAAAAAGATTTAGTAGATCTTTTTATGTTAATAAAAAAATATATATATTTGTAGAAGAAAAGGGTTTGTACCACTTAGAATTAAATACAAAAAAATTCAATTTCATCACTGATACAAAATTTTTTAATACTAAGTCAAAAATAATTAATGGATTTGAAAAAATAGAAAATCAAAAAATTTATTTGACTAGACGAGCTGGAATATTTTTATCGGATAGCAATGGTATAAAAAAAATAGAATATAAAAATCCAAAAATTAATAATACTACTATATACAGAACAATAAAATTGAAAAACTCTAATTTAGCTTTAGCTACATATGATGGCATTTTTATATTAGATAAAAACCTAAAAATTATTAATCATATTGACTCAAAAAAAGGTTTGAGAACTAATAATGTAAGATCTCTATATGAAGATAGCTCTGGAAATTTATGGGCAGGATTAAATGACGGTATATCTAAAATTTTATTAAGTTCGCAATTTAGATTTTATCCAAAAATTTTATCAAAAACAGGGGGTAATGTTTACGATTTAGATTTTTTTAATAATGAATTTTATATTTCTTCATCGACAGGTCTGAGAAAGCTTGTAAAAAATCAATTAACTCTTGAAGATCACTTTGAACCTGTGGCAATAAATTTTGTTAAAAGTCAGACTTGGGCTTTGTTGCCGCTAAAAAAAAATATGATCATTGGACATTTAGGTGGCTTAGGTTTTATTGACAAAAAGGAAAACTATTCACAAATTTTTCCAAAAAAAATTACAGGTTCCGTATATTCATTAAAAAAATCAAAAATTTTTGAAAATAAGTTTTATGTTGGATCAAAAAAAGGTTTGTTTATTCTTGATATAGAAAATTTAAAAAATTTTATAAAAATTCCAGAGATAAATAATTCTGTATGGAGAATAGTCGAAATAGCAGATAAAAAAAATATTTGGGTTTTTAATGAAGCTAAAGGTATATACAAAATTCATGTAAATGATTTAAAAAACATTGCTGTCACTAAATATACAAAAAAAGATGGCTTACCTTTTAATAATAAACTTTATATTGTTCGTTATAAAAAAAATTTGATTGTAGGCTCAAAAAAAGGAGTATACCAATTTAATTACCAAAATAATAAATTTGAAAAAAGCAAAGTATTTACTGACCAGAATTTAGATAGTAAACCTGAACAGCTTATAAGAATGATTGAAATTAATAATCAAAATATCTTTCATACTGTTCACTATAAAAATTTTAAAAGAATACAAAAATTTTACTCCATTCAAAATGATAAGCTAGAAAACTTTCCAATACCAGAAGTTTCAAATAACATATTTGTTAAATATCATTATTTTAAAAATGATAAGATATATTTTACGAGTAATGAAGGAGTGGGTATTTTTAACTACAATAACATTACAAATAAAAATAATAGTAAAATAATTTTTTCAAAAATTCTTAATAATGAAAAACCTTTTTATTATGGAGGAAATAATGTATCGTTTGATAAAGATAATTTTAAAATAAGAAATAAGTTCAACTACAATGAAAATAATTTTCATTTTTATGTAAGTGCAACAGATTATTTGGATGAGAAAAATAACCTATTTAACGGATATTTAATTAAAAATAAAAAAAATTTAAATCAACAGTTTACAAAAGATAAAAAATTTTCATTTAGCAATCTTACTCCTGGCAAATATAATCTTTTGATAGAGGCAAAGAATGCTAGAAATCAGATGTTAGAGCCACTTAAATTTAATTTTTTTATTAAAAAACCATGGTGGCAAACTATTTATTTTTATATCGGTGAGATTATTTTTTTTATGATTTTACTATTTATAACTATTTTATCGAAGCAAAATAATGCATCCCAAAAATATGCAACTGCCTTAACATTTATTATGATTTTAATTTTGTTTGAGTATGTAAATTTCGTACTTGATCCTTTATTTTATAATTTAACTGGTGGTGTGCCTATCTTTAATATATTAAGTAAAGTGTTATTAGGAGTGCTCTTAAAACCAATTGAAAATTTAGCGGAAAAATTATTAGATTTATCGTCACAATACTTGGTTAAAAAAAAAACTAGTTAATAGAAATTTTTAGATTTTTAATTTTTTCTTCTAGGAGAGATATTGCCTTATGTATATCATCCTTTTCTTTTTTGCTTAATGATGAACCTGAATCACCTTTTGGATCTAAAGCAATTTCTGTTAAATCCATTACATCTCCAATTCTGCCACCTACATTCATTAGAACTGAGCTAATATTATGGAAATAATTAGACTTGTTTATAATACTATATAAGTGAGTATTTATTACATCAAATAATGGTGTACCTTTAGATTTTTTTAATAAAATTTCATCTAATATAAGGGCGTCATTAACAGATATGTTATGATACTTGTCGTCTGGATCACTACATTTTAAAAAGTGTGATTTACTTTTATGCGTGGCATCTTTTATCTCATCATCCGTAAGATTCTTTAACGCGTTCTGAAGCGCAAATTCTAATGAATTTGCTTTTCTAAGCTTTGTCATTAAAATAATATTATATCATTATTAGTGAAAAAATTAATAACTTATTTCACTTTGATTTATGTAATTCCAATACTAAATTCTTTCTATGATTAAGATGATTAGAACAATTATTTTAATGTACATGCTTTATTGTACTTTTTTTGTAAGCCTTGGTTATGCGAGAAGTACTGAGTATGGCAAGCAGGTAATTACTCACGTCGTTAGTGAGGATTGTAGAAAAAATAAAAAATGCATCAATTCAATCCTGAAGTCAGAGTTAAAATATTCAACACAGGTCTTTTTTTTAGGAATAATTGATACATTTGAGGATCTTTTACCTGATATTTTAAATAACATGAAACTAAATATCGAGAAAGATTTAAAGGTAAAGTTATGAAAAGAATATTCATAATAATTTTTACTACATCATTATTTTTTTTTAATTCTGTGCAAGCAAGAACGGTGTGTCATTACAAAATTACAACTATAACAGAAAATAATCAAATTAAAGGGCATCGTGAAGAAAAAAACTGTGAGGAAACAAAAATTACTGGTAATAAAATTGGCTTTATTGAGTCTTTTATTTCTAGTCCTCAATACGAAACAACTTTAGTTTTTATTTTAGGCATTGTCCTAGAGGCAATGTAGAAAGGAAATATAATGAGATATATATCAATAGCTGCAATATTATTTATGACAGCATGTTCTAAAAACTTTGTAGAAAAAAAAACAGTAATTAATAGTGGTACAGATTTATTAAAATTAAATGCTGAAATCTGTAATAAATACAAAAGTAACAAATTAAATACTTTTGGGTGCGGCTCTGCAATAAGTTCTAACTTGGAAGTATCACGAACAAAAGCACTTTTGAATGCCAAGGTGAATGTTGCTGATATTGTCGGTTCATCTATATTAAAAAGTGAAAAACAATCTAGATCTGAGACTAACAAGGGCATTAAAAGTACTTATAAAACTACAGAAGAAAATAAAATATTAGAAACTTCGTTACATAACTATCAAGTAGTTTTTACGAAAACATTTAAGCAAGGTAATCAATTTAGAACATATACGGTAATAAAATATGAAACTCAAAGTTAAAAATCTAATTTTATACTTAGTAATTCTAAGTTTTTTAAGTACATCCGTTAAAGCTGAAAATAAAAATATAATTAGCAATATAAGTAATAAAGCTAAAATTTATACTAATGTAGTTTTTAATTGGGTATCAAGTGGGTGGTCAGACACCGTTCAGTATCAAAAAACCCAATGGAAAGAAGGCAAAGAACAGATAAAAAGAAATAAAAAGCAAATATTGAAGTTAATAAAATAAATTTTTATTTTAAAATGCAGGTCAAATCTAGGTCGAGATGTAAATATGATTTACAGAAAATCTATCAACCCCTTAAACTAAGGATAATAGAAAGATAATTTTTTTATACGTTAGATCCATAGTCAAACGATCGTTTTAGTTAATCTATGAGCGCAACTAGTTATTACCTTGTATTAACATAAATGATTTTAAAAATATTATTTTACAATTGCTAAATAATTTTTATAATTATTACATGTCAAATTATGATGTAATAGTAGTTGGGGCAGGAAATGCGGCTCAAGCTGCAGCAATGTCAGCTTTAGAAAATGGCGCAAAAAGCGTTGCAATTCTTGAGAAAGCTAATGAGGATATGCGTGGCGGAAACACACATTGGTCAGGTGGTATATTGCGTATAGCTTTTGATGACTCTAGAGAACTAGCGCCATTTTTACCAGGTGTTGAAAATGAATATTTAAATTTTTACGATGGTATTAAACCCTACACAAAAAAAAAGTACATGGAAGATTTACTTCGTGTTACCAGTGGAAGATCTGATCCTACTCTTGCAAATATACTAGTAAATAATTCCTATAATACTCTAAAATGGGCTGTAGATACAGCAAAGATTGAATGTGAACCTGCTTGTCATGTTTGCGGTGTACAAGTGAATGGTCAATGGACCTTTCCAGGTGGTGTTGTCATTAGAGCAAAGCATGAAGGAAAAGGTTTATCGGCCGCTTGGTTTAAAGCAACAAAAAATGCAGGAATAGATATTAGATATGGATCGGGAGCATTAAAGCTTATACAAAATGATAAAGGGAAAGTTGTTGGAGTAATAACTAAAGAAGACGACGGTATAAAAACATTATATGCCAATGCAGTTGTTCTTGGTTGCGGAGGATTTGAAGCAAATTCACAAATGAGAGCTCAATACTTAGGAGCTCCTTGGGATACTGCGAAAGTTAGAGGAACATCTTTTAACCAAGGAGATGGACTGAATATGGCATTATCAATTGGAGCAATGCCGTTTGGGCAGTGGACTGGACGACATGCTACACCAATAGATGCTAATTGGCCTAGTCATGCAGACCGTAAAAGAGGTGATCAATCGAACCGATTATCTTATTCATTTGGAATTATAATTAATAGAGATGGTTTACGATTTGTTGACGAAGGTGAAGATACTAAACTATATACTTACGCAAAATTTGGTGCCGAAATGTTAAAACAACCTGGAGGGATTGCTTATCAAATTTTTGATCAAAAAACAGTGCAACACTTAGAGCCAAGATATAAAACTGGTCAATCAATAGAAGCTGATACGATTGAAGAGTTAGTTGAATTAATGGATATTGAAAATAAAGAACAAGCGCTTAAAACAATTGAAAAATTTAACTTTTGCGCAAACTCTGCAAATAATTTTGATCCAACATGTAAAGATGGATTATCAACCAATGGTTTAGATTTGCCGAAAAGTAATTGGGCAATTAAAATAGATGAGCCACCTTTTATAGCTTATCCAACTACAGGTGGTATAACATTTACATTCGGAGGTCTTAAAATTGACGAGAATGCTCAAGTCATAGGAACAGATTGGAGACCAATACCAGGACTTTTTACTTGCGGAGAAATGGTAGGTGGTTTATTTCATGATAATTATCCTGGTGGATCAGGGCTTATATCAGGGCAAGTATTTGGAAAGATTGCCGGTAAAAATGCAGCGAGTGAATGTTAATTTATTTATTTAATATTTTAAATCTAAGGAAAATTTTAATATTTTCTTTCTTTATAATAGTTTCTTGTTCGAATTTAACGAGTTTAAAAGATAACTACGGCAAAGATCAAATTTTATTAACAAAAAAACAACAAGAAAGATTCATATCTTATTTAAATGGTAAATACTTTTCATACGAATTTGGTAGAGATGAAAATTTAAAATCACCAATAGCTTTTGCTATAACAAAAGATGGTTATCAGAGCTTAATTTTAATGTGTGATGATTATATAAAAAAATGCGCTAATGATATTTATATTTTACAAACTATTTCTAAACACTCCAAAAAAGCTAATTCAAAATTTTATATTTTTGCTTTTGAAAAGAAAATTGTTTGGAATGGAATAAATCAATATGTAAAAAATAAATCTGATTTCTTAAAGGTTATTAACTCAACAAATTCAATAAAAATATCTAAATTATTAGAAACTAAAAAAATAAAGTTTTATGACAAAATTTTTAGTCCTAGTGAAACTGATAATTGTGATGAAGACAACTGCTAATTCTAACTACAAATCTACTATTAATTGCAGAATTTTGACATAATTTTTTAGTATTAGTATCAAACGTAATATCACTAAATATAAATGAGTTTAATTAAACAAAATATTAAAGATTTACTTCCTTCATCCACTCTTCTTATAAACGAAAAGTGTAAAGATATGGCTAAAGATGGGAAAAAAATATATCAATTTGGATTTGGCCAATCACCATTTCCAGTTCCAAAAAAAATTATAAAAGCTCTTCAAATAAATGCTTATCAGAAGGATTACTTACCATCTAAAGGTTTATTAAAATTAAGAAAATCAATTTCAAATTTCCTAACAAAAAAAGGTTATTTAAATTTAAATCATGAAAATATCATTATCGGACCAGGTTCTAAAGAATTAATGTTTTTACTTCAAATTGTATTTGATGGCGAAATTATTTTACCTGTGCCAAGCTGGGTGTCTTATGCACCTCAAGCAATAATTGCTAAAAATAAATTTCATTGGATTGAAACAAACAAGGGAAGCAACTGGCACGTTACACCAGAAGACATTGATAAAATAGTATCAAAAATTCAAAGCAGAAATAAACTTATCATTCTAAACTCACCTAATAATCCTTCTGGTACTAATATTCATCTTTTAAAAGAATTGGGCGAAGTTTTTACTAAGCACAATATAACAGTTTTATCTGATGAAATTTATTCTGAACTTTATTTTAAAAATAATTATAAATCAATTTCACATTTTCATGAAAACACAATTGTTAGCAGTAGTTTAAGTAAATGGGCTGGTGCTGGTGGGTGGAGAGTTGGGTATTTCGCTGTTCCAAATAATTTAATCGAAATTTTTGAAAAATTAGCTGTTCTTGGTACTGAAACTTTTAGCGCAGTATCATCACCAACACAATTTGCCGCTATTACGGCTTATGATGAAGACCACTCTGAGTATCTTAATAAATCTAAAAAAATTTTAAAAGTTATTTCTAATTATATTTATGAGCAATTAAAAAAAATTAATGTTGATATCAAAAAACCTGAAGGAGGCTTTTATTTAATGCCTGATTTTACAAAATTACTAAATAAAAAATTCAAAAATTCTAAAATTTTTTGTAAAATATTACTTGATGAAACAGGCGTAGCTGTGCTGCCTGGAACAGATTTTGGATTTTCCCCTCATAAACTGATTTTTAGACTAAGTTATGTAGATTTTAACGGCACAGCTTTTTTAAAAGTTAATGATCAGGATATTACAGAAAAAAATTTAATTATATATGCTCCAAAAATTGTTGATGGTATAAAAGAAATTGTTAATTTTACAAAAAAATATAGCTAACACAAAGGTTGCTATCATAACCTTGCTATAGTATTTTTCTTTAAACTTTAATTAATTAAGGGGGACAAAATGAAAAAGCTATTTGCTTCTTTCACGTCGGCTTTGGCAATTTTTGCTTTTAGTATACCTTTCAGTACAAATGTAAAATCAGCAGAATTTTTTACAATTGGGACTGGTGGTGCAACTGGTGTTTATTTTCAAGTTGGTAATGCTATTTGCAAAATGGTTGCAAAGCTTCAATCTGCAGACCACGGTAGAAAAAAAGGATCTGACAAAGCATACAGATGTGCTGCTCCATCCACTGGTGGATCAACATACAACATTGGTCAAATCCAAGCAGGTGAGTTTCAATTTGGTGTAGCTCAATCTGACTGGCAATATCATGCTTACAACGCATCTAAGCCAAAAAAAGTAAAACCTTTCAAAGAGTTAAGAGCTGTGTTTTCAGCACATCCAGAGCCTTTTCAAATTATTGCAAGAAAAGGATCTAAAATCAAAGATTGGAATTCTTTAAAAGGTAAAAAGGTAAATATCGGTAACCCAGGTTCTGGTCAAAGAGGAACTTTTGAGGTTTTAATGGAGTCTCATGGAGTAAATAAAAGTTACTTCGGGTCAACATCTGAACTTACTTCATCTGAACAATCAGGAGCTCTATGTGATAAAAAAATAGACGCTTACGGTTACACAGTTGGAGTTCCAAATGCTGGTGTGGCACAAGCAACAGATGGTTGTGGTGCTTACATTATTAATTTAACAACACCGCAAGTTAAAAAACTAGTAAAGGAAAACCCATTTTATGCCTTCGCAAGCATACCAAAGGGAACTTACAAAACATCAAAAAAAGATGTTACTACCTTTGGTGTTATGGCTTCCGTTGTTACCAGCGCAAGTGTTTCAGACGAAATGGTGTACAATGTGGTGAGAGCAGTTTTTGAAAATCTTGATGATTTTAAAAAACAGCACCCTGCGTTTGCAAATCTTGATCCAAAAAAAATGATCGTAGATGGTTTATCTGCGCCATTGCATCCTGGGGCAGTAAAATATTATAAAGAAAAAGGCTTAATGTAGTCTTGAAATATTAAAGGTCCAATTATTAAATTAATTGGGCCTTTTTTATTCGCCTTTTAATTCTAATAATTATGGTCCTTTGTAATGTTAAGAGAACAAATTAAAGAAATACCTGATAATTTAAAAAATATTGATGAAGAAGGGGGGATTAAAAGAAATTTAAAAGGTTTTAATTTAAAATTAGTTGCTGGGATTGCAATTTGTTGGACGTTATTTCAATTATGGTACGCAAGCCCATTGCCTTTCTTATTAAATTTTGGAATTTTTATAGACTTACCTGCTAGGGCTATTCACTTAGCTTTTGCTTTAACTTTATGTTTTTTAATATATCCAGCAAGAAAATCAAAATCCAACCAATCAGTTAAGTTTAAAGATTATTTATGTGTTACATTATCAATTCTTGTAACTTTTTATATTGTATTCGATTATGAAGGATTGGTAAATCGCCAAGGTGTTCTAGCCAATACAAATATTTTTGGGCTCAAGATCCCTTATGAAATGATCCTGGGTTCGACCGGTATTATTTTGTTATTAGAGGCCACAAGAAGAGCAATTGGTTTACCATTAGTGTTCATTGCGGTTATTTTTATTATCTTTTCAATTTTTGGCCAGCAAATGCCCGATCTAATAGCACACGCTGGCTTATCTATCACAAGATTAGTTGGATATCATTGGTTAGGCGGAGAAGCAATTTTCGGTATACCAATAAGTGTTTCTGTAAGTTTTATTTTTTTATTTGTATTATTTGGTTCTATTTTAGATGCAGCTGGTGGTGGAAAATATTTTTTAAATCTAGCATTCGCATTGGTTGGAAAAATGCGAGGCGGTCCAGCAAAAGCTGCTATTTTAGCATCAGGTCTAACTGGAATGATATCTGGATCTTCTGTTGCAAATACAGTCACTACCGGAACCTTTACGATTCCTATTATGAAAAAAACTGGTTTACCAGCTGTTAAAGCCGGTGCAGTTGAAGTTTCGGCCTCTGTAAATGGTCAAATTATGCCTCCAATTATGGGTGCAGCAGCATTTGTAATGGCTGAGTTGTTAGGAATACCCTATTTGACTGTCGTAACGCATGCATTTTTACCTGCAGTAATTTCCTATATTGCTTTATTTTATATATCGCACTTAGAAGCATTAAAACTTGATATTAAAGGCCTGCCTGAAAAAGATATTCCTTCCATTAGAAAAACATTTATAAGTGGCATACACTTCCTGATTCCAATTTTTGTCTTGGTTTATTTATTGCTTGTTATGAATTGGACGGCTGCGTCGGCTGTTTTTTATTCAATTCTTTCTTTAATAATCATTATAATTTTTAAAGAATTTATTAATTCTAAAAGAGAAGGTCAGTTTGTTAGATATGCTTTTATTAATGCTTTTAATAAAATAATAAGTGGTTTTGAAAAAGGAGCGATTAATATGGTCAGTGTTGGTATTGCTATTGCCACAGCTGGCATAATTGTTGGCGCTGTTTCATCGACTGGATTAAGCAACAACTTAGTAATTATAGTTGAAGCAATATCTGGTGGCAATATAATTTACCTTTTAGCACTTACTGCCTTTTTATGTATTGTTTTAGGTATGGGTTTACCAACAACTGCTAATTATTTAGTTGTTGCGGCACTGATGGCTAATGTTGTTGTCGAAGTTGCAAGTGCATCAGGATATATTTTTCCATTAATCGCAATTCACCTCTATGTTTTTTATTACGGTCTAATGGCAGACGTTACACCACCAGTTGGTTTAGCATCATATGCTGCTGCTGCAATTTCTCGTGCAGATCCTATCAGGACAGGTATTCAGGCATTTTGGTACAGTTTAAGAACAGGAATTTTACCAGTTGTTTTTATTTTTAATAATGAATTGTTGTTAATTGGAATTCAAAACTGGTTTCACGGTATTGTTGTCATGATCACTTCACTCATTGCAATTCTGATCTTTACAGCCGCAACGCAAGGTTGGTTTATAAATAAATTACGATGGTATGAAATTATAATTTTTTTATTAATATCATTATCATTATTTAGACCTGGTTTGGTAATAGATCAATTTTATCCTGAGTTTAATAAAATAAAACCTGCAGCAGAAAATTTGAAAAATTTAAAATTTCAGTCTGATCAAAAAATTCAAATTAAAGTAACAAGAGAAACTCCATATGGTCCAAGATATAAAATGTACGAAATTCCTAAAGAAACTTTTAATCAAACTTTCTCATTAGAAGAATATGGAATTAATGTAATTAATAAAAAAAATAAAATTATTATTGATACTATTAAATGGAATGGACTTGCAAAAAAAGCGGGGTTTCAAACAGATGATATTTTAACTGAAGTCAAAATTGAAAATAAAGATAGACCAAACAAAAATATAGTTTATCCATTTGCATTGACTATACTAGCAATTTTCTCTTTTTTAAATTATAGGAAACAAAGTTTCAGATAACTTACAGGACTCACAAATCATGAAACCATAAAGCAAATAATTTGGATAAACTGTTTCATTTACAACACCACATTTTTCACATTTTTTTACAATTTTATTGTTCAGTTTTTTCAACGACTTACTTTCATTTTTAAAGCTAATTTAAATGAATTAATCATAGGCTCTAGATTTGCAATATTTTTAGTAACTATATCAAAAGCAGTACCGTGTGCCGGAGTGGTAATTGGTACAGTCAAACCTCCAGATACAGTCACACCCCGATCAAAACCAAATGCTTTCAAACCACATTGAAGCGCATCATGATACATGCCTATTATACAATCATGATTTTTATTCTTAAAGGCAGTTATAAATGATGTATCGCATGGCAAAGGGCCATCGGCGTTAATTCCTATTTTTTTTGCTTCTTCAATAGCAGGTATTATTTCGTCTTCTTCCTCTGTTCCAAACTCTGCATGGGGATTTAAAGCTTGTACGGCAATTCTTGGATTTTGAATACCACTCATCTTTAAAGTTTTATCTAAAAGTTTAATAGGCTTCAATATGTTCTCTCTTGTTATATTTTTAGGTACCTCTTTAATTGGAATATGAGAAGTAACTCTTGCAGTCCAAAAATTATCTATAACATTGAATTCACAACAAAATTCTTTAATGTTTAATTTATTTTGAAAATAATCATGCTCATCATTATAAGGGCAACCGCCCAACATTAAACTTGATTTATTCATCGGAGCAAAATTTATAGCATCAATTTTTTTGTTATTTACAAGTTTCATTGCTTCATTCATTGCGTCCAGTACACTTGCGCCTGATTCTGAGCAAACTTCACCATATTTATATCTTCGGTTTGTGCCTTTAGAAATATCTAAAAAATACTTAGTTTTATTATCAAAATTAATTTGTTCAAAATTTTCTACAAACTTTAAATCTACTTTTTTCTTTGATACTTTTTCGCCATCTTCCAAAATTTTCTTCTCACCTATAACGACAATATTTGCATTATCTGTTATTTTCTCATTCAATAATTTACAGATTAATTCAGGTCCTATACCAGAAGGGTCTCCTAAAAGAATTGCTATTTTTTTTTTATTCATTTTCAAAAATAATAACTAAATTTATTTTGATTTATAACTATTTTCAATTTCATAATAATCATTAAAACCAACAACATCCTGCAGATCTTTAAATTTAGAAACATTTGTATTATATCTGCGATTTTTAATGTTTTCTAAACTCTCTATCATTGTTTTTACATTTGCACTCATCAAGCTTAGTGGCAGCACAGCAATTTTAAAGCCAATATCCTCTAATTCATTTATTTCTAGTAATGGAGTTTCTCCATCTTCAATTAAATTTACCATATGATAACCTGGAACTTCTTTAATTACAGTTTTCATATCTTCTTTATTTTTTATAGCTTCAATGAATAATAGATCAGCACCTAGTTCTCTATAAGTGTTCATTCTGTTTATCGCATCTTTCAATCCCCTTGTTGCGATGGCATCAGTTCTTGCCATAATTAAAATATCTTTCTCATTATTTAATTTACTTGCATCTGCTGCTGCTTTGATTCTAGATTTTGCTTCGTTAATCCCAACAACATCTTTACCCTTGGTATGACCGCATTTTTTTGGCCATGTTTGATCCTCTATCATGACTGCTGCTGCACCTGCGTCTGCATATCCTCTAACTGTCCTGAAAATATTGCCAGCGTTCCCCCATCCTGTATCACCGTCAAATAGAATTGGTATAGATGTAATATTACAAATGTTTCTAACTTGATCTTGCATTTCAGTATAAGAAATTAAACCAGTGTCTGGCATACCTAATTTACTTGAAGACACACAAAATCCTGACATAAAACCTGCTTTCATGCCTGATTTTTCAATCAATTTAGCAGAGAGAGCATCATAACAGCCAGGCAAAGTAACAAGCTTTTCATTATCTAATAGTAATTTAAGTTGATTGGATCTTTTTTTTGAGTCTAAAGGGTTAAATAATGTCATAATTTATAAGGAATATATAAAGCTATATCTGGAAAAAAGTAAACTACAAAAACCGTAAAAAGCATTATTACTACAAATGGCGCGACGCCTTTTCCAATCTCTCCCATTTTGGCATTACCAATTGCCTGCAGAACATAAATATTTAATCCTACCGGAGGTGTAATTAACGCACACTCAATCATTATTGTAAATATTATGCCAAACCAAATAATATCTATATTCATAGCGGCTATTGAAATTGAAAATATTGGCATCATAATTAATATTAAAGATAGTGTTTCCATAATAAAACCGAGTATTAGTAATGTTATACAAACAACCAAAATAAAAAAACCTTGTTCATTTATATTACTGACAATCAAATTTGATAAGTCTTGTGGTATCCTATATAAAGAGATTGCTTTACCGAAAATTTTAGCTCCTGCAATAATTACAAATATCGTAACGGTTGTTTTCATTGTATCCAACCCAGAGTCTATGAAACCTTTAAATGTAATTCTTTTTTTTACGAGCACGTATATGAAAGAAATCAAAAAACCTATACCACCGGCCTCTGTTGGGGTATAAATACCTGCATAAATTCCACCTAGCATAATGAATGCCATTATTAAGATTGGTAAACCCTTTTTAGTATTTTCTATTTTTTCTTCTTTTGTGCTTGAAACATTCTGAACTTCTTTATTAAAAATTTTTACGTAAAAGACAGAAAAAATAATAAAAAATAAGGCTAACATTATCCCAGGTCCAATGCCTGCCAAAAACATTGTCAAAACTGATTCCTCAACAACAAACGCATAAACAATCATTGGTATTGACGGAGGTATTAGTATACCTAAAGTACCTCCTGCTGCTAAAATTCCTAATGTAAAATTTCTATGATAACCTCTTTTTATCATTGCAGGAAAAGCCACGGTTGAAATTGTAGCTGCTGTAGCAACTGATGAACCAGAAATTGCGGCAAAAATACTACAAGATATAATTGTTGCTATTGCTAATCCACCAGGGAAATTACCAACCCAACTTTGAGCAAAGTTAAATAAATCCTCGCCCACACCTGCCTTTAATAAAATATTAGACATCATTAAAAACATTGGAACTGCTAACAGAATGAAATTATCTCCGACGCTATAAAAAGTTTGAGGTAACATCATTGGAGAAATATCTCCCAAAACCATCAAGGATAACCCTAATGATCCCAAAGCAAATGCAATTGGGACACCTAAAAATAAAATAAAAAATAAAAAGAAGAGAATTAGTGCAACAGTCATTTCTTAATAAATTCTCTAATATACCTTAAAAATTCTAAGATGACCCTCAAAACCAAAAATGCGAAGCATAATGGGATAGCTATTTCAGTTATAACAGCTGGCAAATCCAGAATAGTCGAACTTGTTCTTCCTACATTAAAAGAATCATAAGCAATTAGCCATCCATAGTAAGTAACAAAGGATGAGAAATATAATATGAAAATAATCGATATGAAATCTAAAATTTTTTTTACTTTATTATTTGATCTATCATAAAAAACAGTAATTCTTATAAATTCTTTGTTATGAAATGTATAAGTTAAAGCAAGATATGTTGCCCAAATTTGTAGCAACCTTGAAATTTCATTTACCCAAATAGTTGGAGCATTAAAAATATATCTTGAAATTACTTCAAAAGAAATAATAAAACCGATTAAAACATATAAACCAGCAGCTGTATAACCGGAATATTTTATTATTTTATCAAGATTCATAAAAATTACCCACCCCTTTTGAGGGTGGGTATATTTAATTAGATTATAGTTTCTTTGCTTCTTTTACTAGTTTGTCACCAACACCACCAGTACCACCAGTTCTTTTAATATAGTCATCTATTACTGATGCTGAAGCTTTTTTAAGCTCATTTAAATCGGAGCTTGATAGCTTAACAATTTTCATACCATTTTCTTTGGCAATTTTATATGCACCAGCCTCAATATTAGCCATATCATCTCTGACTGCTTTTTCTGCAATTTTTGATGCAGACTGTATTGCACTCTTTTGTTTTGCTGTAAGCGTATCGTACCATTTTTGGTTTACAACAACAACAAACTCAATATCACCGTGATTGGTTACTGTTAATGTATCCATTACCTGATACAATTTCCTAGATTTAACACCTGATACACCTGTCATACCAGCATCAACTGTACCACGTTGATAAGCTAAATATTGTTCTGATCCTGAAATTAAAGCTGGCTTGCCGCCTAATGATGATACAAAAGCTCCTAGTGTTTTACCAAAAACTCTGATTTTTTTATCCTTAAAATCAGCTGGAGTTTTCATAGGACCACCCTTTGAAAGCATAATCGCGCTTCCATAAGCTTGATAATAAAGTGGCATAGCACCAGTGTTAGCAATAGCAGGGTCTAAGATTGCTCTAATCTTTGAACCTTGCATTGTTGCCTTTCTTACTTTTTTTTCTGTGTCAAATAGAAACGGTAAGTAGAAAACATCTACCTCTGGGTTCGTTCCCGCAAATCTAGTAATAGATGCGACACCGGCTTCAATCGCGCCAGATCCGACAGCTTGTGGAACTTCCTTATCTTTATAAAGTTGAGCAGAATCATAGA
The DNA here is from genome assembly GCA_003209195.1 of Pelagibacteraceae bacterium AG-470-E16. Lineage (GTDB taxonomy): Bacteria > Pseudomonadota > Alphaproteobacteria > Pelagibacterales > Pelagibacteraceae > HIMB114. The sequence continues at coordinate 150,664 of QCSF01000002.1, forward strand.
TTTCAACTTTAATGTTTGACCTTTTTTCAACTTCCTTTTTAAATACGAGCAAATTTTGCCCTAAATGCGCCTTAAGTGGAAGCTGAAGTGTTATTCTCATTTTAGTTGCAGCAAATGATGCTGAAGAAAATGAAACTAAAATGATAAATAAAAATATTTTTTTTAATATTTTCATCATTGTTTCTCCCTATTTATAAATTTCATTATTCTAACAAATTTTTTTAAGAAAAAACAACAGTTATCTTCTTAATGAATAACGACTATTTAATTGAAAATACAACTTTTTTAAGGTTTATTGATAATAATCAATCAAAACTTTATAATTTTACTTAACAAATTAATAATTACTATCGAGTGTTTATAAATCTTCAAAAAAAAAATTTTTAAAGTTAATTTTTTATCTTTTTTGTCTAAACTATTTGCTAAATAAAACAAACTCTTATTAATAAAATCATAATTCGAATGTATGAAAAGTTTATGACTCCGTAAATTACCGCTCTACAACCTCTAAAAGTATTTTTATACCACCTCTACCTGATTCCAGAATGATATTTTCCAGAGATTATCTACTCTCTGCAGTTTCTTCAATATCCATTTTATCAAAAATAGTTTACTTTTCATTATTCATTGATCATAAAGTGTATATTTATTTTTAATATTTATGAATTGGATTGTAGTAACTATTTTAGCAGCATTTTTTCAAAATTTAAGATTTACTCTTCAAAAAAATATTAACAGAAAAGTATCAACTTTTTCATCATCTTATGTAAGATTTGTTTTTTCACTTCCATTTACTATCATTTTATTTTTTTTATATTTTCAAAATTTAGAAATTATCGAAGTAAGCGTAAATAATTTAAATTTTGTAATTTACGTAATTTTAGGCTCAATTTCCCAAATTATATTTACTTTTATATTACTTTATCTTTTTCAATTTTCAAATTTTATAGTCGGAACTTCATTAAGCAAAACAGAAGTTATTCAAATTGCTATTTTAGAATTTATTATTTTAGGTGATAAACTAAATGCTCTGACACTTAGTGGAATATTTGTATCAATGTTGGGTGTAATTATTTTTTCTGTGAAAAATATAAATTTATTTTTTAAAAACCTTTTTTCAAAAACAACCATTATTGGAATACTAAGTGGATTCTTTCTAGGTTTGAGTGTTGTGCTGTATAGAGGGGCTGCATTAAGTTTAGAGAATCTCGATTTAAACTTTGAAAAAGCGTTATGCACTCTTTTTTTTGGAGTTACTTTTCAAACTTTAATAATGACGATTTATATCTTAATTTTTCAGAGAGATCAGTTTAAAAAACTATATGAAAACAGATACCAATGCCTTGCTGCTGGTTTTTCAGGTTTTATAGCAACTTTATCATGGTTTTATGCGTTTACTTTAATTCAATCGTCATTTGTTCGTGCTCTTGGACAAATAGAATTGGTTTTTAGCTATTTCTCATCGATAATTATATTTAAGGAAAAAATTAAATTGATTGAGGTTTTAGGAATATTAATATTTGTTTTGGGTGTGACTATAATGTTAGTTTTTAAATAAACTTAGATTACTATCAAATTCTCTTACAACCTTTAACAGTTCACTACCTCTTTCAGTTAATTCAATACCACTTTTCATGTTTCGATTGAAAAGTTTAAAACCTAGTTCTTTCTCCAAGCTTATAATATCTCTACTAAAACTTGACTGAGATTTATTTAAAACCTTTGAAGCATAATTAAAACTTTTATATTTTGAAATTTTTTTAAATGTTTCAAGCTTTTTCCAGTTCATAAATTTATAGTATTTAATTGAAGAAAATTTAATAATATTTATTCTGCAATTCAGTTATGCTTTTAATAAATAAAAGGCCCAGATTTAAAGTCTGGGCCTTTTTTTTTTAATAAAAGAATTTTATTTTTACTTAATCTCTTATAGCGTATGCTGTCACACCAATTTCTGCGACATCTGTTCCTTTTTGTTCAGCTTCTTTACTAATTCTAATTCCAAATGTTAATGCCATTACTTTCCATACAACAAGTGAAACTACAAAAACAAATGCAAGAATACTTATCACACCAAGGAATTGTGATCCAAAATTAGTGTCAGCATTTGTTATTGGTACTGCAAGTGTACCCCAAATCCCAGCAAACATGTGAACAGGGATCGCGCCAACAACATCATCAATTTTTAATTTAATTAACAACTTACTGCCAAGAACAACAATTGCTCCTCCAATAGCACCAATTATAATTGCTGCACCTGGTGATGGAGCTAACGGTTCTGCCGTAATTGCAACTAATCCGCCTAAACAACCGTTTAACATCATTATGACATCTGTTTTACCTGTTAAAAATCTGGTGATTAACGCATTAGCGATTACACCACCACAAGCAGCTAGATTCGTATTTATAAATATTTTTGCTATAGCTGTTGCATCATCAACAGTGCCTAAAGCCAGCTGTGACCCACCATTAAATCCAAACCAGCCAAACCACAAAATAAATACTCCAATTGTTGCTAGTGGGATCGACGAGTTTGCAAAGCCTGGCATCGGTTTATCTGATTTAGATGCAAATCTTCCTAATCTTGGTCCAAGAACTATTGCACCTGCTAAAGCAGCAGCTCCACCTGTAGCATGAACTAATGTTGAACCAGCGAAGTCTGAGAAACCAGCAGCTGCTAACCAGCCACCGCCCCACTGCCAGCCCATTTGGATTGGGTAAATTAATCCTGTTAGTAATGCAGCGAATGCAAAGAATGGCCAAATTTTAATTCTTTCTGCTAAAGCTCCAGAAACTATTGATACCGTAGTTGCACAAAAAACCATTTGAAAGAACCAATCTGATCCATCAGAATATCCTGTGTCAACTTTTGAAGCATCGCTCCAAGGTAAAAATGAACCAATATAACCGCCTTCAGGAATTCCATAAGCTAAGTTATATCCTCCTAACCAAAACATAATTCCTGCAATAGCAAATAATCCAATATTTTTTGTTGCTATGGACGCCACACTTTTGGATGATACCATTCCAGATTCTAACATTGCAAAACCCGGTGCCATAAACATTACTAGAAAACCGCATATAAGAAATAACAAAGTATTAAAAACATATTGTGTTTCCGCTCCAACTTTACTTTCTGCAGAAAAACTCGGTTCAGCTACTAATATCAAAGAAAACACTGCTAAAGTTAAGCAATAACTTATTTTTTTCATAATTATTCTCCTTTTTTTAGTTGTGAGAAATTTAGATAAGTAGGTATGATACTAAAGCGCTAATGCGGCTCACCAGACTCTCTAATATTAGATATCTAAAAAAGTAATGCAAGAATTGCATAAAATGTATACTTTGATGTGCTTAAATTTAACTTGTAGGGGACATTTAGCAAGCAAACTTAAGCACACCAATAAACCTTAATATTATTCGAAAAATTTTAAAATAAAAAATTTTGATTCTCACACAACGTGTCTTTGTAGTTTTTATATAGCAATTTCTAGAGCTTTTTTAATGTATTTTTGTCTGAGCAATTTAGTGAACATACCTGGATTGCCATCAGCTATTTCAAGGTCATTAATTCTAATTACTGGTGTAACAAAAGTGGTAGCACTCGTAATAAACGCTTCAGTTGCATTTTGTGCCTCATTAATTGTAAAATTTTTGTAATCAATTTTATAATTAAGTTCTTTTGCACACTCGGCAACTGCTTCTCTAGTGATACCTTTAAGTATTAAATTGTCAGCTTGGCGTGTAATTACAGTTCCATTTCTAATAATCCATGCGTTATTAGATGTACCTTCCGTTATGTGACCATCTCTTACCATCCAAGCATCATCGAAACCTTGTCTATCTGCTGATGATTTAGCAAGCGATGGATAAAGTAATTGTGTTGTTTTTATATCGCACCTACCCCACCTATGATCCTCTAATGTCATTACCTTAATACCCTTTTTTGCTGCATCATTATTTAATAAATCTTTCACTTGTGAAAATGCCATTACTGTAAATTCATTATCAGGATCTGGAAAATCAAAACTTCTCTCAGCTTTTCCTCTAGAAACTTGTAAATAAATTATCCCTTCTTTTAAATTATTTCTTCTTACAAGCTCTCTATGGAATAACTTTATCTCTTCATGATCAAGTTTTCTTGGATAGTTAAGTTCTGTCATTGATCTATCTAATCTTTTCATATGATTATTAAAATCAATTAATTTTCCATCTAATACAGAAGTAACTTCGTATAATGCATCACTAAATAATAATGCTCTATCAAAAATAGATACTTTGGCTTTTGTCTCTTCTAAATACTCACCATTTAAGTAAACAATTCTAACCATATTTTAGTTTGCCATATCAAATTTTGTATTTAAATAATTTAATAAATCAACATGATTAAAAACATTTCTTTTTAATAAAGTATTGTCTTTATTAGGGTAATCAGTTCGAAAATGTGTTCCGCGGCTTTCTTTTCTTTGCATCGCTGCAAATGTTATTAGTTTGGAAACTAACAACATATCTTTAAGTTTCGCGGACAATCTTTCTGTCTCTCTTTCAATTCTTGAAAATTCAACAAAAGCTTGCTCTAACGAGTTTTGATTTCTTTCGACACCCACAAATTTATTCATAGTAGAACGTAATTGCCAAATATACTTTTTTGCTCTAATTTTGCTTATTGTTTTTTCTTTTGGTATATAATTTTCGATATTAATTAGATTATGGCTTTGTTTGGGCGGTTCTGAGTTAATTTTTTTTGCTATTCTTTTTGAGAAAACAAAAGCCTCTAAAAGTGAATTACTTGCTAAACGATTTGCTCCATGAGCACCAGTCGAACTACACTCACCACATGCCCACAGTCCATCAACACTTGTCTTTCCATCTTCATCAACCTTTATCCCACCCATATGATAATGTGCTGCAGGTATTATTGGTATTAAATCTTTTGATGGATTAATTGAGGCCTCTATTAAATATTGTGAAGCCGTTGGAAACATTAAATGAAAATCGAAATTAAAATGTCTACAATCTAAGAAAGTTGAATGTCCTTTTTCCTTATGCCTATGTATTGATCTCGAAACTATATCCCTTGGTGCAAGTTCACCTGACTCATGATCTTTAAAAATAAACCTAAAATTGTTTTCGTCAACAATGTATGCACCTTCTCCTCTAATCGCTTCAGTTAACAGGGGAGCAGGGTCAATTCCAACATCTAGTGCAGTTGGATGAAACTGAACAAACTCGAGATCAACTAACTCTGCTCCAACTTGAGCTGCCATAGCAATAGATTCTCCATAAACATCCCTTGGATTAGTAGTATGAGCATAAATACTCCCAATACCTCCTGTAGCTAAAATTACATTAGGCGATTGAAAAAAAACAAAATTATCAACCGCTTCGTCTTTGTGAATATGACCCATTATGCCATGACACTTATTATTTTTTTGAATAATGTGATCTATAGATATGTCTTCGACAAATGTAATGTGTCCTTGTTTTTTCGCAAAATTTATTAAATGATTTACTAAAAATTTTCCTGATTGATCGCCGTTAATCTTCAATACTCTACGGTAAGTATGTGCCGCCTCTTTTGATAATGTATACTCTCCATTTGTTTTATCAAATAACACACCAATTTTTTCTAAAAAATTTACTATGTCCAGTGCATCTTTAGTGATTATTTTAATTGCTTTTTCGTTGCTCAACCCAGAACTTGCTTTTAATGTATCCTGAAAATGTATTTCTGGACTGTCGTTTTTTGTTACAGCAGCTGCAATACCACCCTGAGCCCAGGCACTTGATGACATTTCCCCAAGTTTCCTCTTAGTTACTAATGTAACTTTTCGTGGATAAAGTGACACAGCTGTCATTAACCCTGATATTCCAGAGCCTACAATTACAACATCTGATTTATAAATACTTTCCATAACTAATTTTTAATATAATTATATAGACATGAAAACTTTTTTAATTATTTTTTTTTTACTCTTTTTGTCGCTAAACGCTTACTCGGCCGGTAGTGATATCGATAATACGATAGCAAAACCTAAATCTTATAAAAATGCTTTAAAATTAATTAAAAAAGAACAATATTCTGAAGCGATAACTGTTTTAGAAAAGATATTAAATCAAAAAATTTATAAAAAAGATCCAGATATTTTAAACGAGTACGCATTCGCATTAAGACAAAGCGGTAATTTATCTAAAGCTGAAACATTTTACAATCAAGCATTAAAAATCGATCCAGAGCACAAAGGTGCTCTAGAATATTTGGGTGAGCTGTACGTTGATACTAACAGAAAAAATAAAGCTGTTTTAATTCTAAAAAAATTAAAAAATTGCAAATGTGAGGAATATTCTGAACTTAAAGCTTATATTGACAACAGTTAACTATTTGAATCTAACAATTTTAAAACACACTCACCAAATTTTTCAGTCTTTGGCTTAAAGCCTAATTCTTCACATTCTTTTTTAAATTTTTCTAAGTCTACTTTTTTTTTATATTTTGATTTTTTTTTTGGATTATCTTCATTCTTTCCTACCTTTTTAAGGACTTTAGAAAATTCGTATTTAGAGAAATTTATAAATTTCATTGAACATTTTTGTTTGTCTGTAATTTTCAATTTTATTCCCTCTTCAGTTTTCAAATTCTTTACTTTTGTTTCGTTACAGTGGTCTAATGCCATGTTAATAAATGTTTCTTTAGATAATTCAGTGTCATCTATTATCTTTGGCTTTAAATACTCACATTTTTGTAAATTTAATGGACCAACTGTAAATCCTTTTTTACCAATGCATTTAGTCTTCTTATCACCAAAAAAATGATGTTTACTATTATAGATATGTTGATTAATTTTTTCTTTACCATTAATTTTCATTTTTTGTGACAGTAGTGCTAGGTATTTTGGTTTAACTTCAAGATGCTCCTCTAGTTTAAACCAATATGCTTTACTCCCGGAGTAGTTGTCCGCATAGGCATCTTTTTTATTATAACCTAAATCGATTAACTCTTTTAAATCACTTGGGCCTAAACGCCTATCTGCAAGACAATCTGTAGAAAAAAAAATAATAAAAAATATCAAAATTCTAATCATTGTTTTTTTTGTATCAATTGACTTTTTTTAGTCAACATAGTTAAATATTTATATGCTTAAACATATCAAAGTTAGACCTACCAAAAATGAAATTGGGGCAATAATAGACACAGAACTTTTAAATTTCAATGAAATAATTATCGAAGAGATAAAGGATGCGTTAGCAAAATTTGGAGTTCTATTTTTTAAAAATCAAAAATTAGATTCTGAAAGTTATATAAAATTTGCTAAACAATTTGGAGATCTTGCCAAATATCCAATGCTAAAAGGTTTAGAAAATTTTCCTGAAATTACTGTAGTTGAAAAAAAACCAAATGAACATATTATGTTTGGTGAAGGTTGGCACACAGACTCAACTTATACGAAAAATCCTCCAAGATTTACTATGTTATATTCAATTAAAACTCCAAAAAAAGGTAAAGGTAATACTTTATTTGCTTCACAATACAAAAGTTATGAAACTTTAGATAACTCTATAAAAAAAAAAATACAAAATTTAAAAGTAGTATTCAGTGCTGATGGTCCGATTTCAAAAACAAGGCAACATTTAATAAAAAAAGGGGGTACCGGTATCGACCCAAAATCATTAAAAGCAATTCATAACATTGTGAAAGAAAATGAAAGGAATAAAAAAAAATCTATATACTTATCGCCTGGTCACGCAATTAGAATTTGTGATTTAGACGATATTCAAAGCAGATCATTAATGGATTTGCTAATAAATCATCAAACGAAAGAGGAATTTATTTATAGTTTTGAATGGGAACCAAATTGCCTTGCGATATGGTCCAATTATTCAATGCTTCATAATCCAGTAAATGACTTTAACGCACATCGTTTAATGCACAGAATTACTATTCAATGATCACCAGGGAAGAATTGAACCATCCCAATTATAAAATTTACCTGACGCAGATTGATCAATAGACTTTATAATTTTAATTAAATTCTGAGCTGATTCTGAAGCCTCTTGTATTTTAAGATTATTTTTTTGAAAAGGTTTTGACAAATTTGAATTAACTGTACCAGGATGTAGAGCAATAAAAATTGCTTGCTTGTTTTTAATCTTCATTTCGATTGAAATTGTTTTGATTAATTGATTTAATGCAGCTTTTGATGCTCGATATGAGTACCAACCACCGTAATTATTATCATTAATTGATCCAACTTTTGCAGATAAAGTTGCAAAAACTGATTTTTTTTGATTATCTAACAATGGCGCAAAATGTTTAATCAACAACGCTGGCCCTATTGCATTTATTAAGAAGTTTTTTTCCATAAATTTAAAATTAATATTTTTAAAAGTTTTCTCTGGCATAAAATTTTCATAATGTAATACTCCGGTTGCATCAAAGAGAATTGATATTTGTTTATTTTTTTTTTTTATAAATTCCGCGGCCTTTACAATTGTACTTTCATCGTTAAAATTTAATGAAGGTGTAGATTTTGTACCAATTCTTAAAACTTCTTTAAAACCAAGTTTTTCGATTTCATGCGCAACAGCATTACCTATTGCACCTGTTCCACCAATCACAATTGCTAGGTTTTCTTTATTCATAATAAAAGGTCGTACTTAATATTACGACCTTTTAGAAATTAATCAAATTTATGTGTTCAATGCTTGATCTAAATCAGCAATGATGTCATCTGAATGCTCAATACCAATTGATAATCTTACATAACCTGGCGTGACGCCAGCAGCAGCCAAATCTTTATCACTCAATTGAGAATGAGTTGTACTCGCAGGGTGTATTGCCAGAGATCTTGCGTCACCAATATTAGCAACATGGTAAAGCATTTTAAGGCTATCTATAAATTTTTTTCCTGCCTCTAATCCGCCTTCTAACTCGATTCCCATCAATGCTCCATAACCCCCTTTTAGATAACGTTTAGCTCTTTCGCCAATCTCACCTTTATGTAATGTAGAATAAATAACTTTTTGGACTTTGGAATGTTTTTTCAAAAAATCTTTTACTTTTTCTGCATTTGCGCAATGTTGTTTCATTCTCAGAGCTACTGTTTCTAAGCCTTGAATAATTTGAAAAGCATTAAATGGACTAATTGCAGAACCTAAATCTCTTAATAGAACAACTCGAGCTCTTACTAAATATGGAATATTTGCTCCAGTTAATTGAGGAACAGCATCGCCCCAAACTACGCCATGATAAGAAGGATCTGGTTTCCAAATATTTGGCTGTCTATCTTTATTTATTGACCAATCAAAATTCCCAGAGTCAATTATAATTCCACCAATACTATTTCCATGACCACCAATAAACTTTGTAAGTGAATGCATGACTATTGCAGCACCATGCTCTATCGGCTTACATATCACCGGACATGCTGTATTATCAACGACTAATGGAATACCATGAGGTTTTCCAATATCAGCAACTTCTTTTATTGGAAAAACTCTTAATGAAGGATTCGGTAATACCTCCGCATAAATTAAACGTGTTTTTTCATCTATCAATTTTTCAAAATTTTTTGTGTCTACTGGGTCAGCATATCTTACTTCTACACCCATAGATTTAAGAGTATTTGAGAATAAATTGACAGTTCCACCATAAAGATCGGTAGATGCTATTATATTATCACCTGTGCTACATAAATTCTGAACCACAAAAGCACTCGCTGCTTGTCCTGAACTCACGCATAGCCCTGCAACACCCCCCTCTAAAGCTGCAACTCTTTCCTCAAGGGTATTAGTAGTTGGATTCATAATCCTGGTGTAAATATTACCAAACTCCTTTAGCCCAAATAAATTTGCAGCATGTTGTGCTGAATTAAATTGGTAAGATGTGGTTTGATGTATTGGAACAGCTACAGACGTTTGACTTTCATCCTTTCTGTATGTTCCGCCATGAAGACCTATAGTCTCTGGATTTTTACTTGTTGTAGTCATTGTTACTCCCTAGTTATTCATTTTGGTCAAAATGATTATCTAAGCTTTTGGGAAGTACGCTTTAGCTGTATCTTTGTCCGCAAGCTGGTTCAAATCGACGATTATTATTTATATTTTTTATTAGTTTGAATCAAGTGATTGTTTAATTTTTTTGCTAAATTTACTACAAAATTAAGAGAATTTTACCTATTTTGTAACACTAGTTCTACACCCTATTTTACTAAGACTTTTTTTTATTCAATCTTATTATCCAAATAGTAGGTAAAATTTTGTTTTAATAATTTGTCTATTCTATAAGAATTCGGTGTTTTAAAAGGCCTCCTGGCATATAGTCTGTCATTTATCCAGTTTTTACTCCATCCTTTTGTTGTTGTAATACAAGTTTTCGCATATTCCTTAATTTTGAATTTATCCTGAATTTGAAAACAGCCGTTTAAAAAAATATCAACATAGGATTGAACGATTGGGTGCTTGTTGTCAGGATATTTTACATTATTTTTGCTAGCAGAATATACCCAAAAATTTTTACCAGTTAAATTTGATCTTCTTTCGTAAAAACTTATATTTTTTTTTTTAACCAACACTCGGCAATATCCTTTTTCTCTTTGATCTAATTTTTTAATTTCTTTAATGCTTAGAGGATAATATACAGCATTTAACTGTGAACCAGCATGTTCTGAAAGAGTTAAAAATGTAATTTTATAAAACTCACTTCTTTGACCCCATTCTCTTTTAAAGTTTTTAATTAAAAGTGGTTTAACTTTTTTGGCTTTTTTGTTTGTTCTAATACGTGACTCCTTTTCCATAAGACTGCCATAACCAATAACATAGTTTTTTGATCCTTTTTTTGGAATTTGATTACATTCATTTGCACGTATTTTTTGTTCTAATGCTATAAAAAGAATTAAAGAAAACCAAATTAACATTTTCATTTTGTTAACCTAAATTTTGTAAAATTATGTCTTTTATCTACAGAAATGTAGCCATCAAATAACTTTTTATAATTTTTTAATAATGAAATTGTAATTCTTTGATAAAAGTAAATAAAATTTTTTAACTGTTTATCATTCATTCTTAATTTTTTTGGCAACTGTCGCTCTTGTTTTCTTCTCCAAATAAAGACTTCTTTAAAAGACGGTATCTTTAAAAAAATTGATAAATTTGATTTTTTATAAATGTAAGTGTTATATTTTTTACTCATTATATTTACATATCTCCTCCATTTTAATTTAGCATCAAATTTTTTCTCTATTTTATTTATTGGCTTATTTAATTCGTTTAATAATAATCCAGGATAACCAATGCACCAACCTTCTAATATAAATACATCATATGGAAAATTAAGTTTTATGTATTTCGATTTTAAAATATCATCATGAGCTTTTGAAAACAAAGGTAGATTAATAATTTTTTTTTTTTTAGATTTAAAATTATTCAATACTTCTTTTAATAATTTTAAATCATGTGTTCCAGGGACACCACGTGTATTAAACAATTCGGATACATTTTTTGATAGTTTTGCTCTTTTTTCTTTACTCATATAAAAATTATCAATTGATAGTACTAAAACTTTTAATTTTTTTTTTTTTAAAAATTTTTTAACGTACAATGTAAATGTTGTTTTGCCCGACCCCTGAGGTCCAGATATTAGACAAAAAATATTTCTTTGTTTTTTTTTTAAATTTAAAATAGTTTGAGCAACTTCATTAACAATATTCAAGTAAAGTTTATTCACTTGTTAATGCAATTTTGACTATCAAACTTTTCGATTAGATCTTTTTTTGGATTAATGTAAAATTTTCTTTCACACGTGATCAATAGCTGACTTTTCTTATAAACATATATTTTATAAGGTGAATTAAAAATAATTTTTGTCGGATTACCAAGTACTGATTTTAACATCGCACTCTTTTTTCCTAAGTATTTTTCTAAAATTTTCTTCTCTTTTTTTTGTGATTTTGAAATTTCTTTATCAATATAAGTACACTGATTGAAAAAAATAAATAACGAGACTATTGTTAATTTTTTAAAAATATTCATAACCTTATTTTATATTTTTTTAAAACTAATGAAATACGATTTTGCAATTATTGGTAGTGGAATTATTGGTTTAACACTAGCTTTTAAGTTAAAAAAAAAACTCAAAAGCGCAAATATAATAATTTTTGAAAAAGAGCCAAATTCTACATCACACGGTTCAGGTCGTAACAGCGGAGTTCTTCATAGCGGAATTTACTATGAACCTGGATCGTTAAGAGCAAATCTTTGTGTAAAAGGTGCTATAGAACTTAAAGAGTATATTAAATCTGAAAAATTATGGATCAATGAGTGTGGTAAATTACTAGTTCCAAATTCTAATACATCATATTCTCATTTAAATAAACTTTATGAGAGAGCAAAACAAAATAATGTTAAGATTTATAAATTAAAAAAAGAGGAAATTGAAAGAAAAGAACCAAATATAAATTGTAAATACAATTACGGTCTTCACGTACCTTTTACTTCTGTTGCCAACCCTTATGAAGTATCACAATCTTTAATAAAAAATATTAAGAAAAAAGGCATAGATATAATATATAATTGTAAAATTTTGAAAATTAGTGGTACGAACCTGATTACGAAAGATAAAAATTTTCAGGCAAATTATATTTTCAACTGTGCTGGATTATTTGCTGATGTAGTTGCTGAAAACTCTGATTTAAAATTTAAATATAGTTTTTTGCCTTTTAAAGGTAAATATTGGAAAATAAAAAATAAAAACTTTAAATTAAAACATTTGGTTTATCCAATTCCAGATACACGCTACCCTTTTTTAGGTTTACATTCTTCACATAACCAAAACGGTGATTTTTATATAGGTCCAAGCTCAACACCAGTATTTAGCAGAGATGCATATACAGATTTTTTTGGTGACAACATTAAAGAAAGTCTAAATTTACTTTATAATTTTAGCAAAAAAATCGCTTTAAACGAAAATAAACTTCGTACTCTGGCGATTAAAGAAATATTATTGATTACTAAATTTGGTTTTTATAGTCAGGTAAAAAAAATGTTCAAAAATATAAATATTAATGATTTAGAATTATCAAAGCAAAAAGTTGGAATACGCTCACAAATATTTGATCCGCAGAGCAAAAATCTTGTAAATGATTTTGTTATTATAAATCAAAACCAAACAACCCATGTGTTAAATGCAATTAGTCCTGCTTGGTCAGCCTCATTTGCATTTGCAGATCATTTAATTGACCAAATACATCTATGACAGTATCAATCGTCAATCATCCAGATTATGTTGCACAAATTGGAGACGATCATAGGTTTCCAATAAAAAAATTTGGTGAATTAATTAAACTTTTAGTCAAAAAAAATATTGCAACAAAAAATAATACTTTTACACCAAATGAGGTATCTGTTTCCACTCTATTGAATGTTCATAGTGAAGAGTATATTAACAAGATTAATAATTTATCATTAAATGAAGATGAGGTAAGAAAATTAGGTTTTCCATTAGTGCGAAGTGTGAGAAGGAGATCTTTTGTAGCTACAGGTGGAACTGTACTAGCAGCAAAACTAGCAATTAAAAACAAATTAGCGTGTAATACGGCTGGTGGTTCTCACCACGCATTTTATGATCAAGGGAATGGATATTGTGTTTTTAATGATGTTGCTGTTGCTGCAAAATTTTTGAAAAAAAAATATCTGCTTCGCAAAATTCTAATACTTGATCTAGATGTGCATCAGGGCGACGGAACAGCAAAAATTTTTCAAAATGACGATACTATTTTTACAGCAAGTGTTCATTCGAAAAAAAATTATCCTTCAAAAAAACAAATTAGCAATATAGATATTGAACTTGAAGATGGAATTAAAGATGACGAGTACTTAAACATTTTATCAAAACTAATATATAAAGTTAATAAATACAACTTTGATTACGTATTTTACATAGCTGGTGTGGACGTTCATTCAGAAGATAGATTAGGAAAATTAAATATTAGTGAAACAGGTATCAGGAGCAGAGAGAGATTAGTAATTAATAACTTTTATAAGAAGAAAATTCCTTTATGTGGTGTATTAGGTGGTGGTTACAATCATAATTTTCATAAACTTATTGAACTTCATTCTATACTGCATGAAACTTGCAAGAATATAATTGAAAGCTAAATTATAGTAATTAATTCTTCAGACGAAGTAGGATGAACTGGCACAGTCTGTTTTAAATCATTTAGATATAAACCCTTTTGAAACGAAATTGCCAACGATTGAATAATTTCCGCTGCACTATCGCCAATGTAAATCAATCCTAAAACCTTTTCATTTTTTGGTTGATATAGTATTTTTATAAAAATTTTATTTTTTTTGTTCCTCATAAATGAATATTTAAGAGGGTTAAATTCGGTTTTAAGTACCTTGTATTTCTTATTCATTTTTTGAAGATCATTTTCACCAAATCCAATTGAACCTACTTCTGGTTGTGTAAAAATTGCTGAAGCAATTTTATTATAATCTAATTTTAAAGATGTTTTTTTTGATATCAACCAATTAAATAATCTCATTGCTTCTCTAATGGCTACTGGGGTTAAATTTTTTCTATTTGTAACATCACCTATCGCATAGATATTTTTATCCTTAGTTTGAGAGTTCTTATTTACTATTATTGCCCCTTTAGAATTTAATAAAACACCGGTATTATATAATTTTAAGGTATCTATATTTGGTGATCTACCAATAGCATAAATCAATAAATTTGATTTAATTGCCTTTTTATCTGTAATAATTTTATAATTTGATCCAATTTTTTTTACTGCTTTTAAATATGTTTCACTAAATACTTTAATGCCCTTTTTTTTTGCATATTTTAAAATACGATTACCTATATCTGGGTCGAATTCATTTAGAATTGTTTTTTTTCTTATAATTAAATTAATATCGAAATTTAAATTTTTTAAAAGAAATGCAAATTCTAGTGCAACATAGCCACTTCCAACTATAGAAATATTTTTTGGAATATTTTTCATTTCAAAAAATTGATCAGAGTTAATTCCTAAATTTGAACCAGGAATACTAGGATAGTCGGGTTTAGAACCTGTGGCTAAGATTATTCTTTTTCCAATAATTATTTTTTTTTTTTTTTTTAATAAAATTTTGTTTGAGGATATGAATGATGCATGGTCTTTGATTATTTTAACACCTGACGTATTTAAATTTTTCTCATAAATTTTATTTAACCTTGAAACTTCTTTATTTTTTTTTAAAACTAAATTTTTCCAATCATGCTTGACTTTACCAACATTCCAACCATAAGTTTTAGCATCTATAATATGATCGCTAAAATTAGAGGCATAAACATATAATTTTTTCGGTATACATCCACGGATAACACAAGTTCCTCCCACACGATTATTTTCTATAATACAGACTTTTTTCCCAGTATTTGCCATTAATTTGGCAAACCTAACACCACCGGACCCAGCACCAATCACAATAAAATCGTACAATTTCTTCATAATATATTTTTTATATAGTTATAATATAGTATAAGTCTATATGCCTTCATTTGACGTAGTTAGTAAAGTAAATCAACAAGAATTAACAAATGCTATATCTAATTGTGATCGCGAAATTTCTACTAGATTTGATTTCAAAGGCCTTAAAATTTTAATTGAAAATAACAAGAAAGAAAACACTATCACCATTATCGCTCCAGATGATTTAAAGCTTAAACAAGTTGATGACCTACTCAAAGGTCACTTAATTAAAAGAAAAATTGATCCAAGAATTTTTGATATTCAAAGATCTTTAGAAACCACTGGAGCCTCGAAAAGACAAATTATAAAAATTAAAGAAGGTATATCAAAAGAATCAGCAAAAAAAATTATATCAGCTTTAAAAAAAACAAAAATTAAAGTTCAGCTTAAAATTCAAAACGATGAACTTAGGGCAAGTGGAAAAAAAAAAGATGATTTACAGGAGTCTATGAATTTAATTAAGACTGTAGATATTGGTCAACCTGTTGAATTCATAAATTTTAGAGATTAATGAGTAAGCGATACTCTGGAAAAAGTAAAAAAGACAGGAGATTTAATAAAAAGTTTAAAATAAGTAAAAAAGGGAAATCTAAATTAAAAAATAATTGATTTAAATATTAATCAAGTCTAAACGTATTGCATAATGAATAATGAAATAAATGTTTTATCGAAAAAATTAGCGAAAGCTTTTAATAACGATACATTAATTGCTCCTCTACCTAAAAAATATTGCAAAAATACAAAAAATGCTAACAAACTTCGCATAGCAGCAGAGAAGTTAATAAAAAGTCCTATAATTGGTTTCAAAGCAGGCGCTACTGGTAAAGCAATGTTAAAAAAATGGAAAGAAAAAGAGCCATTTTATGCAGCTATTTTTAAAAAGAATCTACTTAAGTCTAACGCAAAAGTTAAATGCTCAAAAAATACTTTTGGTATTGAGTTAGAAGTTTATTATACAATTAAAAAAAATATACTGCAGTCTAAATCAAGATTAACGGAAAATAACATCGGCCATTATATTGAGAGTATGGGTTCTTGTATTGAACTTGTCGGATATAGACAGAGGAAGAAAGGTGTTACGTGTTTGGGAGACCTTACAGCTGACTTTGGATGCAATGTTAAATTTATAATCGGAAAAAAATTAAAATATAAAAAATTAAAATTTAACAGTTTATCGTCACAATTGTTTAATAAGAAAAGTAAGCAAATGGTTAACGGTAATACTAAAGTTGTTTATGATAGTCCGCTCAAATCCCTTATTTGGTTAATTAATAAATTAAAAAAGGATGAAATAAATATTAATAAAAATTTTTATGTTTTCACAGGATCTACAGTGGGCGTTGTACCTATTCTTAAAAAAGGGTTATTTGAAGGACAAATTAAATCACTAGGTCGTGTCAAGGCCACAATTAGCTAAATTATTTTTTTAATTTTCGTTCTTGTTCAAACATTGTCGCAAGACGGTCGATTATGTAATCTGAAGCCTCAAAAATATTTTTGGGCTGAAAGTTTTTTTGATAATCAATATCAGTTTTATCGTCTAAACATACTGGATTTACTAAACGTTGATTGATATCATCACCATCAACATATAATAAAATTAAATAATCTTTATTAGTAGGGGCGTCGTCGTTTTTAATTAAGCATTCACCATTATGAGTAATATTATCAATAAATCTTAATGGTGCCCTCTTTTTAGTAATGTATCTTTTGTTGATTTGAAATACTATCGATTTCATATTACGTGAGTACCTTTCTAATCTCTCAACTAATTTTTGCTTTAGAGCGTTATTGTCTTTCTCAGCCTCTAATATCGCTCTAGCTTCATCCCTGGTTTTGCGTCTAATTTCCAACTCAACAAGCTGTTTTTCTCTGAGATTTTGACGATATTCTTTGTATTTTTTTCGTATTAATTGAAATCTTTCACTTATGTTCCATAAATTATCTTTTAGCCTATAAATTTTTTGTTTTTCCTCTCTTTTAATTTCTTTTATAATTTGAACTCTAAAATTAATTCGATCCTTATTTTGCTTATCAGCAAATCTT
>QCSF01000003.1 GCA_003209195.1 Pelagibacteraceae bacterium AG-470-E16
CACCATTATGACCACCACTTGAACCACCGCTTTTAATTTTAATTTTTCCAATTTCTAAATCAAGATCGTCATGAAAAATATAAATATCTTTATTTTTTATTTGATAAAATCTTTTAAATTTTGAGATGGCATTACCAGACAAATTCATAAATGTCATTGGTTTACATAAGTAAATGATATGATTATATATTAAAAGTTCAGAAAAAAGACTATCAAATTTTTTTTTATAAACATTTTTTTCATTTACAAAATCTATAAAATTAAACCCTACGTTATGTCTATTTTTATTATATTTTTGGTCAGGATTTCCGAGACCAGCGAACAAGAGCATTATTTCTTGTCAGTATTCTCTTTTTTTCCCTCGCCAGCTTTTTCGCTTTCTCCAGTTTTAGCATCGTCAGATTTAACATCTTCTCCACTGGCTTCGGTTGTTTTAGTGTCTGCACTATCTGTCGTTTCAGGTTCTTTAACAACTGTTGGAGCCGCTACAGTTGCAATCGTAAAATCTCTATCTTTTATGGTTGGAAATACACCTTCAGGAAGCTTAATATTCGATATATGAATACTTTCTCCAATTTCTTTTTGACCTAAATCTACAATTAGCTCAGACGGAATTTTCTCGGCAGGACAATTTAACTCCACTTTTCTTCTGACTATATTTAAAACACCACCCATTTTTAATCCTGGGCAAATTTCTTCATTTAAAAATTTTACTGGTATCCAAACAATAACCTTTGTATTTGCTGATAGTTTTTGAAAATCGACATGTATAGGTTGATTTGTAATAATATCAAATTCAATATCTCTTGGAAGAACTTCATGCTCTTCTCCTTCAAGTTTTAATTTTATAACTTTACTTTTGAAGTTTGTAGTTTTTAGGAAATGATCTAATTCAGTTTTTTTTATACTTAAATTTATATTTTTTTTAACATCTCCATATAATATAGCTGGAACCAAACCATCTTTTCTGAGTTTATTCAGTTCTGACTTAGTTTTAGTTATCCTAGTTGTGGCATCAATAGAAATATTTTCATTGCTCATAAATTTTGGTTTTTACAGGAATCAACAGAAAAGACAAGATAGATTTATTAATAAAATTATTATTTAAAGAGTCTAGATACGGATTTTGATATTGATATTCGCTTTATTGCTTCAGCAAATAAACTACCAACGCTAATAATTTGAAACTTTGAACATTTTACTATTTTTTTATTATTCATTATTGAATTTGATATTACAAATTTTTTTATTTTTGATCTACTAATCTTTTCAATAGCGTCTCCTGTTAATACACCATGTACAGTGTAAGCGTAAACGTTCTTAGCACCTTTGTTTACTAGGGTTTGAGCGGCGTTAACAATTGTTCCTCCACTATCTACCAAGTCATCAAAAATAATACATGTTTTTCCTTTAACATTTCCAATAACATTCATAACCTCTGATTTTCCAGGGCCAGACCTTCTTTTATCAATTATAGCTAAATCTGCAGATAGTCTTTTGCCTATCGCTCTTGCCCTTTCAACACCACCAACATCAGGCGCAACACAAACAAAACTATTAGATTTTATATTTTTTTTTATATGTTGAACGAAAGTTGGTGCGGCAAATAAATTATCTACTGGAATATCAAAAAAACCTTGAATTTGATTTGCGTGTAGATCCATAGTTAGAACCCTATTTACTCCAGATCCCACTAAAAGATTTGCAAATAACTTTGCACTAATAGGTGATCTTGGCGTTACTTTTCTATCCTGTCTTGCATATGCAAAGTAAGGGAGAACAGCCGTGATACTTTTAACCGATGCTCTTCTTAAGGCATCAACACAAATCAAAAGCTCCATGATATTATCGTTTACTGGTGTAGACGTACTCTGAATAATAAAAACATCTTGACCTCTCATGTTTTCATTAATTTCTACATAAACTTCGCCATCAGCGAACCTAATTATTTTTGTATCAACTAGTTTTTGTCCTAATTTTCTACTAATTTCTTTAGATAGATTGATACTATTTGAACAAGAAATTATTTTCATACGGCAGTTTCTTTTTTACTATGATAGAAATATTTCTTCCATAATCATGTTCTTTTTTATGCACAGATCTTCTATGACTAAAGAATAGATCAGGATTAGCATAAGTATCAATATTTATAATTTCAATATTATTTCTAGGTAAATTTTCTTCAATAAGTTTTTCATAGGCATACTTTTTAATATCAAAGAAAATTTTGTTTTTTTTAATTTTAAATAATTTCTTGTACTTTATATTTTTTTTTAAAATTTTATTCATAAATTTAATTTTTACCTCATAACTTTTTTGGTCAATACTTGGACCAATTGCACAAATTATATGTTGTTTTTTTATTTTATATTTTTTAAATAACATAATTGAGGATTTAATTATATTTTTATATAAACCTTTCCAACCACCATGTATAGCACAAATATAATTTCCACATCTTGATGAAAAGAGTATTGGAATACAATCAGCCGTAAGGATAGCTAATAAACTTTTTTCAATAGAAGTAAATATACCATCAGCAGTTCCTATTTTTAAATTTTTATTTCTAGCAGTTAAATCAATTATTTTGTTACTGTGAATCTGATTTAAAAGATTTAGCTCTCTTATTTGAAATTTTTTTTTTATAATATTTAAATTTTTTATTACGTTTTTTCTATCATCATTTGAACCAAGCCCACAGTTTAAAGATTTATAAATTCCTGAAGAAATTCCACCTTTTTTTGAGAAAAATGCATGTGAAATATTTGTTATTTTAGATAACTTTTTTGATTTAAATATCATTCTGAACAAAGAAAACTTTAAATAATTTACCCATTTGTTTTACATCTATTAATCTATTTACAGATTTAATTAACGTCCTCTTCTCAATTTCTGAAGAACAAAGCTTATTAGCTCTTTTTAGCCTTTCGAGAATACCGTTATTTATTAAAAACTTAGATTGAGACATAATTATGTTATTAAATAGACGATTATTATTAAAAATATTTTTTATTAAATGGAAGTTGATTAAATATGTTATATCTACATTTCCTGGATCTTCGAAAATACTGAATTTTGAATGTCTTTTAATACCTTGTAAGGTATTTTTAAAATTACTATCAGTATATCCATAATCAAAAGTGAGAAAACAATTATTTTTATTTTTTTTAATTAAATTTGATATTTTATTTAATAGATTTAACGCTAAGGGAGAGTATTCAATAAATTTTATATTTTTTGTTATTAGATTAAAAATTTTATTATTTATTTTTTTTGTTTTATAATACTTTGTTTTAATTTTTTTTTCTGTAATATTATAAAATACATATTTTTCAAACCATTTATTATTAATTTTTTTTAAATGCTTTACTGGCAATGAGTCTAATAATTCATTCGATAAAATAAACACATTTTTATTTTTCTTTGTCCCAAGCGAATTTAACCAATTTACTTGAAATTCTTCTAATTTTTTTTTCTGAGTTTCTTTTAAATTTTTACTTTTTTCTAAGATAGAATAAGTGAATTTTATTTCTTTAAATTTATTCAAAGTTTTTATGATATCTTTTGACATTAATCCTTCGCCTGCACCAATTTCAATAATAGAAAATTTGTTTATACCTTTTCTTATAAAATAATTTGCAACAAATACCGCAATCATTTCCCCAAAAATACTTGATATATAAGGAGAAGTTATAAAATCACCTTTTGGTCCAAATATTTTTTTCTTTTCATAATAACTCTCCTTAAATTTATAAAGACAATAGTCTATGTATATATCTAATGGAATTTTTTTTTTTTTTAATTTATTTATAATTTTTTGCATTGAAAAAAAATCACCAATCCAATGATTAATGCTAACAAGCTTAATATAGTTCCCATGCTCATTGAGCTTAATAAATAACCTAAATGTTTATCTGGCATTCGAAATTGCTCTGATAAGATTCTAAATAGACTGTAAAATATTAAAAAGCAAGCTGACGATAAGCCTGTTATTTTTTTAAGTTTAAAGATAATATTCAATAATAAAAATAATATCAATCCCTCAAGTAAAGCTTCATAAATTTGAGATGGGTGCCTCGGTATTTTATCTATTTTAATAAATATTACTGACCAAGGCAAGTTTGTCGGCAAACCAATAAGTTCTGAATTAATAAAATTTGCTATCCTTCCAAGAAAAAGTCCAATTGGAGCAAATAAAGACACTAAATCAGTTAATTTAAAAAATTCAATATTTTTAATTTTTGCAAAGTATGCAGAAAATAAAATTACCCCAATTAATCCTCCATGAAAAGACATACCACCTCTCCAAATAAAAAAAATTTGTAATGGATTCTTTAAGTAAAAGACAAAATCATAAAATAAAATATATCCAAGTCTTCCACCAATTATAATTCCTAAGATTGCAAATGGAAGGTAGTTATCAAGTATTTTATCTTCAAAATTAAAATAAACATTTTTTTTCACTAGAAATTTTCCATATTGGAAACCGATTATTAAACCAAAAATATATGCCAGCGAGTACCACCTTATATCAATTCCATATAATGATATTGCTATCGGATTTAAATTATTGACAAACATCTAAGATGGAAAAATTAAATTTACCCTTAGTCCCGAGCCTTTTGGGTTTCCAAGTAATTCTATTTGACCTCCGTGAGAATTAACAATATCTTGTACAATTGATAATCCTAAACCGACACTGCCGGGGCTTGCACCTCTACTCTTATCTAATCTATAAAAAGGTCTCAACACTCTCTCCCTTTCTCTCTCAGGTATACCGGGACCATCATCATCTATTTTTAATATGATTTTGTCTTTCGTCTCTTTAACAATTATTTCAACGGAATTTCCATATTTTAAACCATTTTCTATAATGTTTAAAATAGATCTTTTAATCAAATTCTGCCTACCTATCAAAAAATAATTTTTTTTACAGTCAACTTTAATTTTTGAGCTGCTAAATTTATGACTTATTTCGTTAAGCATAACAGATAAATTAAATCTATTTGATGATATTTCTGATTGAGAAGTAGAGTAATCTAGATAATCTGCTATCATTTTTTGCATTTCATTTATATCGTCTTTAATTTTGTTTAATTTGCCGTCTTTATTTAAAATTTCAATTTGTAATTTTAATCTGGTTAGAGGAGTTTTTAGATCGTGGCTAATACCTGATAACATAGATGTCCTTTGACTAATGTGTCTTAATATTCTTTGTTTCATTTTTTCAAATTCATTAATTGCTTTGCGAATTTCAACTGCCCCAGATGGCTTAGTTTCCGCAACATACTGTCCCTTTCCAAATTTTTCTGCTGCTGAAGCTAGATTTGTAATTGGTCGTACTTGATTTTTAAGAAAAAGAATTGAAATAATTATTAAAACAAAAGCTGGTACAAAAATCCATAGTAAAAATATTCTACCAGATGCATTCCTGATTCTGGACTTCGGTACAATCAGGTTAATTACTTGATTATCAAACTCTACCAAAATTTTAACGTAATCTTTATGGATTTTAGTATTAAACCAAAATTTATAATTTAAATTTTTTTTGAGTTCTTCATTTAAAAGCCTATCATAAAAAGCATATTTGGAATACTCTTCTTTATTATTAATATTACCAGAGTTTATTTTTATTAGATACGGTTTATTATTTTGGAATGATTTTAAAATTATTTCTTTTTTTTCTTTTTCTTTTTCATTTTTATATAAGCTGATAAAAGTAATAATTTCATCTGATAAAGAATTTACAAGACCTTTATTTGTTTTTAACCAAAGGCTATCAAAAAAAACTACAGAGATTAATATTTGAAGGAAAATTACTGGTGCTATAATTATTAGAAAATATCTAAAAAAAAGTGTTTTTGGTATAAATTTTTTAATCATTTAGTCCGTCCAAAGAACATATCCATTACCCCTAACAGTCTGTAAGTAAATAGGATTTTTTGGATCAGGTTCAATTTTTTGTCTTAATCTGGTAATGATGACATCTACTGCCCTTTCTTTTTCTAAATTTAAAATTTTGGAGATATCTTCTCTTTGAAATACTTTACCTAAAGACATAATCATTTTTTCTAGTAATATTTTTTCTGATTGATTAATTTTTCTTTTATTTTTTTTATAAGTTATTGTTAACTTTTTTAGGTCGACTTTTTTGTGACCGAATTTTATTAAGTACATTCCCTCTTTTAAATTTTTGACTCTTTTTAGAATATTATTAATTCTCAGAACTAGTTCTTTTGGCTCAAAAGGTTTTGGAATATAGTCATCTGCCCCAGTTTCAAGACCATGAATTCTACTTGCTACTTCACCCATAGCTGTAAGAAAAATAATTGGAGTATCTTTTTTTTTTCTGATTTCTTTTGTTAATTCCAAGCCTGATTGGCCTGGCATCATTATATCAACAATCAGTAAATCAAATTCTAAAAGTTCAATTTTATTTTTAGCATCATCAGAATTTTTTGCTGTTGATACGAAAAAGTTTTCACCTTCAAGATACTCTTTTAATGGTTCACGAATACCTTGTTCATCGTCAATTATTAATATATGTTTTTTTTCTTCAATCATTCTATGATCCTTTTTAACACTTTTTTAAAGTAAAGAACTTCATCTGGTGATGATTTTTTAAATGCACTCAAAATACGTCTTTTTTGTGAACTAAATATTCTACCAGCTAAATCTAAACCTTTTTTTGATAAATAAATTTCTTTCTCTCTTCCATCTCTGCAACCTCTTTTTTGGGTAACCAACTCTTTTTTAATTAAATCTTGTAAAACTCTATTTAAACTTTGTTTAGTAATTTTTAAAATATTTAATATTTCTACTACTCTTATTCCTGGATTATTGTCTATTAATACCACTAATCTTTGATGCGCTTTACCGAGAGATACTCTTTTTAGATTTTTTTCACTATCTCCGAATGAAGTTATGTAAGCTTTTAACAATAATTCAATCACGTCTTTTAGATTTTTTTCTTTCAAATAAAGGAAATCTTTAAGCATCAGAAGTTAGTCAGTTTTATTGACTTATATTACATTCAATTATAATTTCTATTATAATTTCAATATGGAATCTATCCCGTACGATAAAAGAGAAGGTAAGATCTGGTTTAATGGTGTAGTTGTTGACTGGAAAGATGCTAAGCTTCATGTATTAAACCATGGTTTACATTATGCAAGTTGTGTTTTTGAGGGTGAACGTGTTTATAATGGTGAAATTTTTAAATTAAGAGAACATACTGATCGGCTTATATATTCTGCAAAAAGAATGGGATTTGAAATCCCTTATACGGCTGATCAAATTGATCAGGCATGTAATGAAATTATAAAGATTCAAAATGTTAAAAATGGATATGTTAGACCTGTTGCATGGAGAGGTAGTGAAATGATGGCTATTTCAGCTCAAAAAAATAAAATTCACTTTGCTATTGCTACATGGGAGTGGGGTTCATATTTTGATCCAAAGATCAAAGAAGTCGGTATTAAACTTAATATTTCAAAATGGAGGAGACCCGCTCCAAATACTATACCTTGGGACACTAAGGCAGCAGGTTTGTATATGATTTGCACTTTGTCAAAACATGAAGCCGAAAAAGATGGTTTCAACGACTCACTAATGTTAGACCATGAAGATTTTGTAGCTGAAGCTACAGGTGCAAATATTTTTTTTATAATAGAGAGCTCAAAGGAAATTCACACTCCAACACCAGATTGTTTTTTAGATGGAATTACAAGAAGAACGATTATTGAAATTGCAAAAGACAAGGGATATAAAATTATTGAGAGAAAAATTGAGTTAAATGAACTTAAAAATTTTGAAGCTTGTTTTTTAACCGGAACGGCAGCGGAAGTCACACCTGTTTCACAAATCGGGGAATATACTTTCAAAGTAACAAAATCAATTAATGAATTCTTTAATAAATATTTGGAAATTGTTAATAAAAAAAAAGTTAGTGTCTAATCTAAGGCATGATCAATACCTTTTTTGATATAATCGTAACCAGTGTAAACAGTCAAAATTGCAGAGAGCCACAGTAAAATCATACCAATTTCAATTCCATAACCACCAATAAGCTTATCTCCTGAGTTACCAGCTAGTAAAATTGATATAGAAAACATTTGTAAAAATGTTTTCACTTTTGCAAGTTGTGAAACAGGCATTTTAAGTTTGAACTTTGCAAGATATTCTCTTAAACCAGATACTAAAATTTCACGACATAAAATTATAATCGCGGCTATTATACCTGTATTTGAAATAGTATCATTTTTTACCAACAGGACTAGTGCCGTTACTACAATAATTTTGTCTGCAATAGGGTCTAGCATCTCACCAAGCCTTGATTGTTGCTTAAGTAAACGCGCTAAAAAGCCATCTACAAAATCTGTAAAACTAGCAAGGACAAATATACTGCAAGCCAACCAATCTCCTAAAGGTCCTGGTAAAAAAAAAACAAATACTAAAATCGGAACAAGTATAATTCGACCAATTGTAAGAATATTAGGTATTTTAATCATTAGAGTATATTTTTTTTCTTATGAAAAAAATTATAAACTTTTAAAGCAGAGCTGTCATTAATTCCATCAACGGATTTAATATCATCAAGACCTGCACTTTCAATTGCTTTTGCGGATCCAAAATGACTTAATAGCGCCTTTTTTCTTCTAGCTCCGATACCATCGATTTCCTCAAGAGGGGATTTAAACATTTTCTTATTTTTTTTCTTTCTATAAGTCGTAATTGCAAATCTATGTGCTTCATCACGGATTCTTTGCATTAAAAATAATACTGGATCGTTTTTTTCTAATTGAATGACTCCATCGTCTGTTATAAATTTTTCGTTCCCTTTATTACGTTCTTTACCTTTTGAAATAGCAATGATTTTAAGGTCATGAAAACCTAAATCATTTAATTTATTTCTAACAGTAGAGTACTGACCTTTTCCTCCATCAATTAACAATAAATCAGGAACATTATCATCTGATAAGCTATGAACTTTTGAAAATCTTCTTCCTATTATTTCAGACATCATTCCATAGTCATCGTTTGACTTAATTTTTGTATTTTTAATATTAAATTTTCTATATCTATTTTTAATAAAACCATCTTTTCCAAAAGTAATTAAAGCTCCAATATTACTATCTCCTTGATTATGACTATTGTCGTAAACCTCTATTAACGATGGTGTAAAATTAAGATTAAATTTCTCTCCCATGGATAGTAATAGATTATTATTTTTCTCTTGAGATATAATTTTTAGTTGGAGCTGTTCTTCTGCATTTTTAATCGCGTTTTTTACCATAGAATTTTTTGGCAATATTTTTAATGAAATCTTTTTATTATATTTTTTTTCTAATGCATTTTTTATTAAATTTTCATTTTCAGGGTAAAGATTTAAAACAATTTCTGATGGAGGCTCTTTATTTTCGTAAAATTGCATTAAAAAAGACTTTAAAATATGCTCATTACTATCTTCATAATCATGTACAGGGTAGAAATATTGATTACCCCAATTCTGTTTTGACCGATAAAAAAATATAACAACACATGTCAAATTTTCTTTCCTAAAAGATACAATTAAGTCTGCATCTTTTAAATTATTTTTTTGAATGTTTTGAGATGATTGAATGTAAGTTAACGATTTTATTCTATCTCTAAGAATTGCAGCTTTTTCATAGTTTAATTTTTCACTTTCTTTTTCCATCTGATTGGACATTCTTTTTTGAATATCTCTTGATTTGCCATTTAAAAAATTATTACACTCCTTTACACTATCTTCATAATCCTTTTTTGATATTTCATTTGTGCATGGTCCAGAACATCTTTTAATCTGATACAAAATGCATGGTCTAGACCTTCCTTTAAAAGTATTGTCATCACACACTCTTAACTGGAACACTTTCTGAAGCATTTTAATAGTCCAATTTGCTGATGCAATTGATGCAAAAGGTCCAAAATAAATATCTTTATCATTATGCTTACCACGAAATTTAGTTATCTGCGGAAAGTTGTGACTTGATCGAATTTGAATGTATGGAAAAGATTTATCATCTTTAAGAAGAACGTTATACCTGGGTTTGTTTTTTTTAATCAAATTTGCTTCTAATAATAAAGCTTCAGACTCATTCAACGTACTGATAGTGTCAATTCTAATTGTGGAAGCTATCATTCTCTCGGTTCTGATGGGTTGAGTGGAGCTGGATGTATAATTTGACAATCTATTTGGTAAATTCTTAGCTTTACCAACATAGATTATTTTATTTCTTTCATCAAAAACTTGATAAACACCCGGGCTATTAGAACAAAACTTAGATTTATTTTTAAATATTTCTTTTCCTTTTTCTAAAGAATTCATTTTACTTTTACATCCGTTCTTTGGTAATTTCATAACCCACGCTATCACATTCTGATATTACATCAGGTTTTTCAATTTTAATATTTATTTTAATTATTCGTTTGTCTTTAAAAATTTTATTTATTATCTTTTCGGCCAGTGTCTCAAGAAAATTAATATTTTCAATAAGGATTTTTTTTATAATTATTACTATTTGATCATAATCAACCACATCTTTCAATTTGCTGTCTTTGTAAATATTTTTAATTATGTAGATTTTAAGATTAAATATTAATTTTTGGCTAAATTTTTTTTCTTTTGGATAATAACCTAATTTAGTTTTAAGTATTAAATTTTTAATATGAATTATTTCTTCAGAAGTTTTAATTTCATCTTTGATTTTAATAATTTTATTATTCATTTATATTAATCAAATCTTTTGTTTGCCAATTTAAACTTTGACCACTATCTATTGCAAAAGATTGGCCTGTAATTGATTTATTTTCAATTAAAAATTTACATGCGTTAAAAATTTCTCTTTTATTAACTTGTTTTTTTAAAAGGGTATTAAGGTATTGTTTTTTAAAATGTTCTTTTGTTTGCCTGGAGTTTTTGATTACTGGCCCTGGAGCTATTGCGTTGACTCTAACTTTAGGAGCTAAACGCATAGCTGCTGTTTTCGTTAGGTTGTATAAAATAAGTTTACTTACAGTATAAGAAAAAAAATGAGGAGTTAATTTAAATACCCGTTGGTCTAAAATATTAGTTACTGTTAAATTATCAATAGAAGTAATTTTTTGATTTGCGAAATGTGATATTAAGATTATAGGAGCTTTAGCATTAATGTTTAGATGTTTATCCCAACTTTTTTCATTAAATTTTAATAAATCATCATTCTCAAATAGCGATGCACAATTTATCAAATGATGAATTTTTCCTACTTTTTTTTTGGCTGTTAAGAATAGTTTTTTTACTGAATTAGAATTTTCTAAATTTGCTTTAATTAAAACTACTCTACTAAATTGGGATATTTCTTTTTTTGTTTTTTCGGCATCTTTTCTAGAACGATTATAATGCAGAATAATAGTTGCTCCATTTTTTGCAAAATTAACTGCAATTTCTTTTCCAATTCTCTTTCCAGCTCCGGTAATTAACATATTCATTGTTTTTTGTATCTTCTACCAGATTTTGTACCAGCTCTACCCTGAGTAGATCTACCGGCTTTTTTTGCACTATAGTTTTTAGTGAATGAATTTACTGTAAGACCCATATCTGATTGTTCCAATTTTCTGATCTCATCTCGTATTTCTGCAGCTTTTTCAAATTCTAGATTATCAGCAGCGTTTTGCATATCTTTCTTTAGAGCTTTCATGTGCTTTTTTAAGTTATGTCCAGGCTTAGTAAATTTGTCAGTATTAAGATAATCTTTTTCATAAACACTCTCTAGTATGTCACCTATTTCTTTTTTAACTGATGCTGCATTAATGTTATTTTGAATGTTATAATCCTGCTGTTTTCTTCGTCTTCTGTCGGTTTCTTCAATAGCTTTTACGATACTATTTGTTCTTTTATCTGCATATAATATTACTCTCCCTTCAACATTTCTAGCTGCTCTTCCTATTGTTTGAACTAATGAAGTCTCTGACCTTAAAAATCCTTCTTTATCAGCATCTAAAATTGCAACGAGAGAACACTCTGGTATATCTAAACCTTCTCTTAAAAGATTAATACCTACTAGCACATCAAAGTGTCCCAGCCTCAAATCTCTAATAATTTCAATTCTTTCTAGGGTATCAATATCTGAATGCATATATCGAACTTTAATACCATTTTCGTCAAAATATTCAGTGAGATCCTCAGCCATTTTTTTTGTAAGCGTTGTTACTAAAACTCTTTGTTCTTTTTTTATTATTTCTTTGCATTCATTTAACAAATCATCCACTTGGTTTTTTGCTGGTCTTATTTCTACATTTGGATCAACTAAACCAGTGGGTCTAATGATTTGTTCTGCAAACACTCCTTTAGTTTGTTCCATTTCCCATGGTCCAGGTGTTGCCGAGACAAATACTGTCTGTGGTCTCATCAAGTTCCACTCTTCAAATTTTAAAGGTCTATTATCCATGCATGAAGGCAATCTGAAACCGTAATCAGATAAAGTTTTTTTTCTTGTAAAATCTCCTTTATACATACCATTTAATTGAGGAACTGTGACGTGACTCTCATCAACAAAAACTAAAGCATTGTCTGGTAAATATTCAAACAAAGTTGGAGGTGGTTCTCCTTTATTTCTGCCAGATAAAAATCTGGAATAGTTTTCGATACCGGAACATGATCCTGTAGCTTCAATCATTTCTAAATCAAATCTAGTTCTTTCTTCAATTCTTTGGGCCTCAAGTAATTTATTTTCATTTTTAAAATGATCTATTGTAACCCTCAATTCTTCTCTGATCTGTTTTATTGCTTGGTTTACCGTAGGGCGAGGAGTTATATAGTGGCTATTAGCATAAACTTTAATAATATTTAAATCTTCTGTTTTATCACCTGTTAATGGATCAAACTCTTTTATTGAAATTAACTTTCCTTCATCAAGATTAAGTTTCCATGCTCTGTCTTCTAGATGAGATGGAAAAATTTCAATATTTTCTCCCCTTACCCTAAAGGTTCCTCTTTGAAAATTTTGATCATTTCTTTTATATTGCAGTTCAATCAAACCTTTAATGATATTTTC
The DNA here is from genome assembly GCA_003209195.1 of Pelagibacteraceae bacterium AG-470-E16. Classification (GTDB taxonomy): domain Bacteria; phylum Pseudomonadota; class Alphaproteobacteria; order Pelagibacterales; family Pelagibacteraceae; genus HIMB114. Next base: position 13,056 of record QCSF01000003.1, read on the forward strand.
TCTTTCATAGCTTTCGTTTTTGATAAACGTAAAAGTCATCTTGCCGTAAGATTCAGCAGAGCCTAAACCATAAATACAAGAGACACTTGAAACTATAATAACATCATCTTTTTCTAAAAGAGATCTAGTTGCAGAGTGTCTCATCCTATCAATTTGTTCATTGATAGATGACTCTTTTTCAATGTATGTATCTGATCGTGGAACATATGCTTCAGGAGTATAATAGTCGTAATAAGATACAAAATATTCAACAGAATTTTCTGAAAAAAAACTCTTCATCTCGCCATAAAGCTGAGCTGCCAAAGTTTTATTTGGTGCCAAAATTATAGCTGGACGGTTTAGAGACTCAATAATTTTAGCCATTGTAAAAGTTTTCCCAGATCCTGTTACACCTAGCAGAACTTGGTCTTTTTGTTTATCATTTAGACCCACACACAATTCTTTGATTGCTGTAGGTTGGTCACCTGATGGTTTAAAATTACTCGTAATTTTAAATTTTTTTCCGCCTTCAAGTTTATTCAAGGATATCGTATTTGTATCCTTGCTTTCTTTTTCATTAATTGTATTTAATACTGACATATTTTATGACTATCTTATCAAGTTCTTTATCAAGAATAAAACCTTCTCCTACTATAGCTGTAACTCAAAAAGCTAGAGAGCTAAAAGAGAAAGGAGTTGATGTTATCTCTTTAGGGGCTGGAGAGCCAGATTTTGATACGCCAGATAACGTTAAAAATGCCGCAATTGATGCTATAAACAAAGGTGAGACAAAATATACAGCTGTTGATGGAACCCCAAAGCTCAAAGAAGCCATTATTAAAAAATTTAAGAGAGAAAATGGATTGGAATTTTCAAAAGATCAAATCAACGTTGGAGCAGGGGGTAAGCAAGTAATTTATAATGCAATTCTTGCAACAATAAACCCAGGTGACGAGGTTTTAATACCAGCGCCTTATTGGGTATCTTATCCAGACATTGTTTTATTAGCAGGTGGGGTACCGAAAGTGGTGGTTTGCAATGAAAATGAAGAATTTAAAATTACAACTAAAAAACTCAAAGATAATCTGACTAACAAAACTAAGTGGGTAATTTTGAATTCACCGTCCAATCCTACAGGGTCTTGTTATTCTAAAGATGAAATAGATGATATAGCTAATGTATTAAGAGATTATCCAAAAGTTATGATTATGAGCGATGATATTTATGAACATGTCATTTATGACAATTTTAAATTTTATACAATTGCTCAAAATAAAAATGTGAATGGTCGAACATTAACAGTTAATGGTGTAAGCAAATCATATTCTATGACTGGATGGAGAATTGGTTATGCTGGAGGACCACACGATTTAATTAAAGCTATGGCAAAAATACAATCCCAATCTACTACAAATCCATCATCTATAAGTCAAGCTGCTGCAGTAGAAGCCTTGAACGGAGATCAAAGTTTTATTAAATTACGTTCAGATGCTTTTAAAGAAAGACGAAATTTTGTTGTGACTGAACTAAATAAAATTAATGGGATTGAGTGTTTAAATCCACAAGGTGCATTTTATGTATTCCCAAGTTGCAAGGGATGTTTGGGAAAATCACATAGTAAACTTGGTAATATTAAATCAGACACCGATTTTGTAACAATGTTACTAGAGTCAACTGGAGTTGCTGTTGTGCAAGGATCTGCATTTGGATTAGATGGATTCTTTAGAATTTCGTACGCAACCTCAATGAAAAATCTAGAAAAAGCTGTTCAAAGAATTTCAGAATTTTGTTCTCAATTAAGTTAGTGACTTAATAGTTTTTCCGCTTCTAAAGCAGCCATACAGCCCATGCCAGCAGCTGTAATAGCTTGTCTAAAAACTTTATCTTTCACATCTCCAGCAGCAAATACTCCATCAATATTTGTAGCTGTTGAATCGGGATTTGTAATTATATAACCTTCATTATCCATTTTTATTTGATCTTTAAATATACTTGTTGCCGGTATATGGCCAATGGCTACGAAAAATCCATTTACTTTCAATTCTTTGATCTTATTTTTTTTTACGTTTTTTATTGTGATAGAATCTAAATTTTTTGGACTCTCTGTACCATTTATTTTTTCAACTACTGTATCCCATATAATTTCAACTTTTTTATTATTTAAAATTTTTTTCTGAAGCATTTTTTCTGCTCTTAATCTATCTCTTCTATGAATTAAATATACTTTTGATGCTATCGCAGAAAGATAAACAGCTTCTTCCACAGCAGCATTTCCACCTCCAACAACTGCCACCTCTTGATTTTTGAAAAAAAATCCATCACAGGTCGCGCATGAGCTTACACCAAAACCTTTAAACTTTTCTTCATTCTCAATACCAAGCCATCTTGCTTGGGCCCCAGTTGATATTATTACTGTATCAGAAATAAAAATATTTCCATTTTCTCCTTCACATACAAAAGGTCGTTTTGAAAAATCTACTTTGTTTATAATATCTGTTATAAAACAGGTCCCAACATTCTCAGCCTGTTTCTTCATTTCTTCCATTAACCAGGGTCCCTGCACTGCTTTTGAAAAACCTGGATAGTTTTCTACATCAGTTGTGGTTGTTAATTGCCCACCTTGCTCCATACCAGTAACCATTATTGGGTTTAGCATTGCACGAGATGTGTATACTGCAGCACTATAACCAGCAGGTCCAGAACCGATAATTAAAACTTTAGTTTTATGCTCTTTATTTTGACTCATTTGATTAGTTTATAAAAACAATTTAATAAAATAATATTATTTATAATGAAAGCTTTACACTCTTGGTTACTCACAGAAGGAGCTCATGGAATGATCAGTCAGGTCGAGGGATTGGCTAAAGCCTTGAATACAACCTTTGATCATAAAAAAGTGAAGTTGCCATTTTATTCAAAATTCTTACCACCCATAATTACCCCAAAAAATAGAGCTTTTTTTAACTATAAACAATTGACACAAGATATAGCTGTTATCCCAGATTTCTTAATTTCGTGTGGTAGAAAAAGCGTGATAGCAAATGTGGTTTTAAAAAAAATCTTTGAAAAAAAATACAATAAAGTAATTCAAAATATTCATATTCAAGATCCAAAAATTTCATCAAAATTTTTCAATTTTGTTATCACTCCAGAACATGATAATCCTCTTACAGGACGTAACGTTTTAATTTCAAGAGGTGCGTTACATTATTTAAATGAAGAAGATGTAAAAAATACTAATCTAAAAAAAGAAAAGGTTATAACATGTATTTTAGGTGGCCCGAATAAATACTATGATTTTTTTTTTAAAGATATGGAAAGTATATTTAATCAGTTAATAGGGTTAAATAATATTAGTAGAGTCAATGTAATAGCATCAAGAAGGACACCCTCCGATGTATTTGAAAAGTTAAGATTAGTTTTCAATGATAAGAAATTTAATTATGATTATAGTTTACAAAAAATAAATTATACAAAATCTTTGGCTGAAGCGTCTCATATTTTTGTAACATGCGACTCAACATCTATGATCTCAGAAGCCGCAATAACAGGAAAGCCCATTTATATAGTCAAGCTTAAAAACATTAAAAATGACTACAGATTTAAAAGATTTTTTAATTTATTTAAAGACCTTGGCATAATTCGTTTTTTTGAGGGTTCAATTGATAACTGGACTTATGAAAAATTATATGAGACTAAACGGATATCAAAAATTATAATAAGAAAAACAAATGAGCATTTTAAAATCTGTAAAGAGCAGTAAGCATGGTACCAAACCCTTTAGATATTGGGAATTTGAGAAGCCAATGACTGAAGCAATGATAAATGAACTTTATAATGCTCAACTAGATGATCCAACCGCACATAATATTGAATTTGACGGAACTAGAGCAATTGATGGTGGCGATGGAAAATTAAGACAGGGCATTAAGTCAGGTGGCAAAGCTCTTAAATTCAGATGTTTCGTAAGTAAAGAAAATGAAAAGAAATATCCTGAAATATTAAAATTAGTAAATGAGCTTCAAAAAAAAGAAACCCATGAATACATTGGAAAAATGATAGGTAAAGACTTATCCAATTCATATGTTCGTGTTGAGATTTGTTGTGATAGAAAAGGTTTTTGGCTTAAACCTCATTGTGACATTAAAGAAAAACTGATGTCGTCAATGTTATTTGTAAATCGAAACAATGAGTCTGAAGAACTTGGAACTGATTTTTATAACAAAAAATTCGAAAAAGTTTATACCGTTCCATATAAAGATAATTACGGTTATTTATTTACAACTGATGAGAACAGTTGGCATGGTTTAGATAAAAAAGTAATTAAAGAAGAAAGACGTTGTTTGCAAGTAAACTACGTGACTTTTGAGACAGATTATCCGGTTCAAAAATAATTATAATTCTTGAATTCTTTTAATATTTAAAAAATTCTTTTTTAAAGAACTTATTGCTTGAGTACAAGCTTTCGCCCCGGCAAGAGTTGTAAAATAAGGAATTTTATTATTTAGAGCCGCTCTTCGTAATGACCATGAATCTTCTATAGATTTTTTTTCAGATGTGGTATTTATGACTAGAGAAATTTTGTTATCATCTAAATATTCAACAATATGAGGACTGCCTTGATTTACTTTATTTATCTTCACACATTTAATTCCATATTTGTTTAAAATATCTGCAGTCCGACCTGTTCCAAAAATTTTAAACCCGATATCAAAAAGATTTTTTACATATTCACAAACCTTATCTTTGTCCTCATCTTTTACGGATATGAACGCTGACCCTTCGGTTGGAAGATCATTTCCAGCTGACATTTGACTTTTTGCAAACGCCATTCCGAAATCACTATCAATACCCATGGCCTCTCCCGTTGACTTCATTTCGGGGCCTAAAATGGTATCAACTTCTGGAAATCTATTAAATGGGAATACAGCTTCTTTTACCGCAAATATGTCTAGTTTTTTATTTAAATTTTTGAATTCTTTTAATTTTTTTCCTGCCATGACTTGCGAAGCAATTCTTGCGACTGGAATATTTAGAGCTTTTGAGACATAAGGGATTGTTCTGCTCGCTCGAGGATTAACTTCAAGTATATAAATATAACTACCCCTGATTGCAAATTGAATATTGATAAGACCAACTACATTTAACTTTTTGGCAAGAGACGTTGTTTGTTGTTTTAATTCTTTAATTAATTTTTTATCTAACGAGAATGGAGGGATACAACAAGCGGAGTCTCCAGAGTGAATTCCAGCTTCCTCAATATGCTCCATGATACCTGCAATAAATACATCCTGGCCATCACAAACAGCATCAACATCAATTTCAATTGCATCGTTTAAAAATTTATCAATCAATACTGGACTATCTCCAGAAACCTGCACAGCTTCCTCTATATAAGTATTAAATTGTTCGTCATCGTGAACTATTTCCATAGCACGACCACCCAATACATAAGAAGGTCTTATTATTATTGGGTAACCTATCTTTTTAACAATAGTTTTTGCCTCTTCAATACCTCTTGCTAGACCACTTTCTGCTTGTTTTAAATTTAGTCGATTAACAATTTGATTAAATTTTTCTCTATCTTCAGCAGTATCAATTGACTCAAGTTGAGTTCCTAAAATAGGAAAGCCTGATCTGTGAATTTTTTTAGCAAGTTTAATTGGTGTTTGTCCTCCAAACTGAACAATTACACCTTTTATTCTCCCATTCGAACTTTCTTTTTTCAGTATTTCAAAAACATATTCATCAATAAGAGGTTCAAAATATAATCTATCACTAGTATCATAATCTGTTGAAACAGTTTCTGGATTGCAATTAATTATAATTGTTTCAAATCCCATTTCTTTTAATGAAAAACTTGCCTGACAACAGCAATAATCAAATTCAATACCTTGGCCAATTCTATTTGGTCCACTGCCAATTATTATTACTTTTTCTTTGTTTGATGGGTTAGCTTCACATTCTCCATCAGACATTAAACCATGATCATAAGTTGAATACATATATGGAGTTAATGATGAAAATTCAGCAGCGCATGTATCAACTTTTTTATATGAAATTTTAATATCATTATTTTTTTTAAACTCTTCAACTTGATCTAAGGGTTTATTTGATAACTTTGAAATTCTCTGGTCTGAAAACCCGTCGGATTTAATTAATTTAAACTTCTCTTTTTGAAATGGGCTTTTAATAATTTCATTTTCAGTATCTACAATTTCTTTAATTTGACTTAAGAACCAAGGATCGATTTTACAGAGCTGATGAATATCATCTAAACACAATCCTTTTCTAAACCCCTCAGCCACATACAAAATTTTTAAAGGTATATTTTTTTTTAATTGTTCTTTTATCGTATTTAAATCACAGTCAATATTATCAAAACCAGATAAGCCAACTTCAAGAGAGACCAATGCTTTTTGCAAAGATTCTTTAAAATTTCTCCCAATAGACATGCATTCGCCAACGGATTTCATTACAGTTCCAAGCTCTGCTTTACTTTTTTTAAATTTTTCAAAAGCAAACCTTGGAATTTTGGTAACGACGTAATCTATAGTTGGTTCAAATGATGCCGGTGTTACTTTTGTGATATCATTTTGTATTTCATCCAAAGTATAACCGACTGCTAATTTGGCGGCGACTTTTGCAATTGGAAAACCAGTAGCTTTTGATGCTAATGCTGATGATCTAGAAACTCTTGGATTCATTTCTATCACAATCATTCTCCCATCTTTAGGATTGATGGCAAACTGAACATTTGACCCTCCCGTTTCAACTCCAATTTTTCTAAGACATGCAATCGAGGCGTTTCTCATTACTTGGTACTCTTTATCAGTTAAAGTTAGGGCAGGGGCTATTGTAATTGAATCACCAGTATGTATTCCCATTGGATCTAAGTTTTCAATTGAACAAACAATAATTGCGTTATCTTTTTTGTCCCTCACAACTTCCATTTCAAATTCTTTCCAACCAATAAGGGACTCTTCAACTAAAACTTCATTTGTAGGAGACAACTTTAAACCATTATTTATAATTTTAAAAAACTCTTCTTCTGTATTTGCTATTCCTCCTCCTGTACCCCCGAGTGTAAATGAAGGTCTAATGATAGAGGGTACTCCAATTTTTTTGTATGCCTCTTTTGCATCTTTTTCATTTCTGCATATACTTGATCTTGCTGATTTTAGATAAATTTCATTCATATTTCTTTTAAATTTTTCTCTGTTTTCGGCATTATCAATTGCTTCAGCATTAGCTCCAATTAACTCAACACTGTATTTTTTTAATATTCCTTTTTGATCCAAGCTCATTGCAGCATTAAGTCCAGTTTGACCGCCCATAGTTGGAAGAATTGCGTCAGGTTTTTCTTTTTTTATAATCTTTTCTAGAACCTGATCGTTTATAGGTTCAATATAAGTAATATCGGCAACATCTGGATCGGTCATTATGGTTGCGGGATTTGAGTTCACTAAAACAATTTTATACCCTTCTTGTCTTAATGCTTTGCATGCCTGCGATCCTGAGTAATCAAATTCGCAAGCTTGTCCGATTACAATTGGACCAGCGCCAATGATCATGATTTTATTGATATCAGTTCTTTTTGGCATTTTTTTCTACTTCATTGATAAATTCTATAAATAAATAATGACTATCATGGGGACCTGGACTTGCCTCTGGATGATATTGTACTGAAAAAGCTTTGTATCTTTTTGATTTAATACCCTCGATAGATTGATCAAATAAAGATATGTGCGTTATTTCCACATCACTTGGTATATTATCTTTATTTACCTCGAAACCATGATTTTGTGATGTGATTTCTACAAGATTATTTTTTAAATTTTTTACTGGGTGATTTGCGCCTCTATGCCCTTGATGCATTTTTTTAGTTTCACAGTTTAAAGAATGCGCAAGTAATTGATGACCTAGGCATATACCAAATACTGGAATATTACTGTCTAATATTTTTTTTATAGTTTCATTCGCAAATTCTGATGTGGCGGCGGGGTCACCTGGTCCGTTAGATAAAAAAACTCCATCAGGATTTAACTCTGATATTTTATTAAATTTTGTGTCAGCTGGTACAACTGTTAATTTTGTTTTTAAATTTGAAAAATTTCTTAAGATATTTTTTTTGCACCCAAAGTCTAAAACTACTACGTGGTTTTTGTGGTCATCATTTTTATTATACCCTTTTTCTTTCGACCATAGTCCTTCGTCATTCCAATTATAAATCTGTTGCGTGGTAACTTTTTTTGTTAGTTCCATTCCTTTCAAACCAGGCCAGTTTTTACATTTCTCAAGATATTTTTTTGTATTGGCAATTTCACCATTTACAATTGTTGCTTTCAAAGCACCTTTGCTTCTGATTAAATTTGTAATAGCTCTGGTATCGACGCCCGTGACTCCTACAATTTGATTTTTTCCTAGCCAAAGATTAAGTTTTTCAAATGATCTATAATTTGAAGGTTCAGTTATTTCCTTTGCAAATATAACACCTTTTAACCAAACTTTTTCTGATTCTATATCTTCAAAGTTTGTCCCAACATTCCCTATATGGGGAAATGTGAAGTTTATAATTTGATCAGAGTAGGATGGGTCAGTTATAATTTCCTGATAACCAGTCATTGAAGTATTAAAACAAACCTCTCCAACTGAGTGACCTTTATGGCCTATACCTACTGCGGGAATAGATAATCCATTTTCAAAAATGAGAATACCTGTGGGTAGCGATGATAAAAAATTTGAATTTGCCTTTTTTTCCTTGTTAAACAAAAATACAACTCATAAGTTAAGAATCAAAATTAAAAAAAAACTTTGGCGTTAATTATGAAAAAGTTTTACACTCGTCAAGAAACTAAATTAAATAATCATCATGAGTATATTTAAAAATGTTAACAAAGCACTAAATGAGTCTTTAAAAAACAAGCAAAGTGACAGGGTTTTAACTTTAAGAGCCATAGTTTCTGCAAAAAAAGACAAGGAAATAGAAAAAAGAACTTTAGATAAGAAAGAAGTAAGCAATGAAGATATGATTTCTATATTAAATAAAATGCTAAAACAAAGAAATGAGTCATTAGAAATGTATCATAAAGCTAAAAGGCAAGATCTCGCAGATAAAGAAAATAACGAAATTAAAATTATAAAAGAATTTTTACCACAGCAATTAAGTAATGATGAAGTTGAAAAAGCTTGTGTAGAAGCTATTTCAAAAAGTGAAGCATCTAGCTTAAAAGATATGGGTAAAGTTATGCAAATTCTAAAAAATAAGCACTTTGGAAGAATAGATTTTTCATTAGCTGGCAAAATTTTAAAAGAAAAACTAAAATCATAATGAAATATCCAAAATCATATATTGAAGAGATTAAGAATAGACTTAAAGTTTCAGAGGTAGTGAGGTTGAAAGTCAATTTAAAGAAAAGGGGCAAAGAATTTATTGGTTTGTCACCTTTTAAAAATGAAAAGACTCCATCATTTACCGTAAACGATGAAAAAGGATTTTATCATTGCTTTAGCACAGGTGAACATGGAAACATTTTTGATTTTTTAATGAAATTAGATAATCAAGGATTTGGCGAAATTGTGAAAATACTTGCTCAAAGAGCAGGGATGCAACCTTACCGTTTTACTAAAGAAGATGAAATAAAAGAAAAAGAATCTCAAAAAATTCAAAAGCTTTTTGAAATATTTTTTTCAACATGTGAGATAGATCTTCAATCTGATTATAAAAACTCTCATCTAAAATATCTGATTGATAGAGGATTATCAAAAGATACAATTAAATATTTTAAAATCGGATATTGCGATAATAGTAAAAAAATTCAAGAAAAACTTTTTAGTAACAGTTTCACTTCACAAGAGTTAATTAACTCAGGTATGTATTATAAAAAAGACCAATCAGAAGAGTTAGTATGTAGATTTAGAAATAGAATAACATTTCCAATATCTAATTATTATAATCAATATATTGGCTGTGGTGGAAGATCTGTTTTAGATAAAGCTTTAGCAAAATATATAAATTCTCCAGAAACAAATTTTTTTAAAAAAAGCTTTAATTTATATAATTTAAATAATTCAAAAAAGGAAAGTACAAATTCTGAATATCTAATTTTAGTTGAAGGATATATAGACGTAATTTCACTTTTCAACAATGAAATTAAAAACGTTGCTGCTACACTAGGTACAGCTATTACTACATCTCAAATTAACTTAGCATGGAAAAATTTTGATAAAATTATTATTTGTTTTGATGGTGATACAAGTGGTATCAACGCTGCATTCAGAGCTGCAGAAAAAATTTTAAAAATATTAAAGCCTGGAAAAGATATTTTATTTTTAACGATACCTGATCAGATGGATCCTGATGATTTTATTAATCAGTATGGAAAAAATGGTTTTTTATCTTTATTGAAACAAAGTAAAGATTTAATTGATGTTGTTTTTAATTATTATTCAAAAAGTGTAAACAGGGTAAAAGCATCAGAAATTGCACTTTTAGAAAAAAAATTATTTAAATTAACAGATGAAATTGAAGATCAAATATCAAGGAAGTATGTAAAAAACGCTTTTAGAAATAAGATATTTGAAAATTTAATTAAAAACAAAAATAAAAATAATCTTTGGACAAATAAAGAAGACATGAAAAAAGCAAGTTTGAGATTAATGCTTTCCAAAGAAGAAATATTAGAGTTATCTTTACTAAATCTTGTTATTAATTACCCAGAATTAAGCCAAAATAAAATTGAAGAACTTTCTACTTTAGATTTAAATTTTGATAATAACAGAATTTTTTTGTCAGAGTTCATCGATATTCTTGTAAACAAAAATATTAAGTCGAAAAAAGAAATTAAAAAGAAATTAGAAATTAATTTTATGGCGTTAATAAAAAAAATTGAATTGAATTCAAATAATAAGAGCATTCTTAATAATATAAATGAGGAGATTTTTAATCGAATTTTTGATGATTACATAGTCGAGGTAAAATTACACAATAAGCACAAAGAATTATCTACACTCGAGTTGGAGATGTCAAAAAATCTTAACGAAGATACTTATAATCGTTATATTACGCTAAAAAATAGCTAAAAATAATTGAAATCTTTCATTTATTTTTCGGAAAAAAAATATAAATTTCAGCATTTATTGTGGAAAAATTAATATCAAAATCCTTTGAAAGATTAATGGACAAAGGCCTCAACAGAGGTTTTATAACTCATGAGGAGTTAAAAAAGTCATTAGGAAAAAGAAACAGCAATACTGAAAGTTTGAATAAAGCGTTATTACATATATTTGATCAACTTGTTACTTTAGTTGAAACTAAATCTGATTTTAAAGTTAAAAAGCAGGAAATCCAAAATTCCAAACAAGCCAAAACTGTAGAAAGAAGTGACGACCCAATTCGCATGTACTTAAGAGAAATGGGTGGTGTTGAGCTTTTATCAAGAGAGGGTGAAACTGCAATAGCTAAAAGAATAGAGTCAGGTCGATATGTTATGACAAGCTCATTATCAGAGAGTCCAATTACAGCAAAAAAGATTTTCGAATGGGAGGAAAAACTTAATAATAATGAAATGCTTGTGAGAGATATTATTGATTTAGACACAAATTTTATTGACGATGAGAAGTTAGCTAAATCAATCAAAGAAAAAAGCAAAAAAGAAGCCAAGGAAAAAAACCCTAACATTGATACAGAGTCTGACGATGCAAACACTGAAGAAGATGAATTTAATATTTCACTTGCATCTTTAGAAATCGAGTTAAAGCCAAAAATTTTGGAAGCGTTTAGCAGAATCACAAAGAATTATAAAAAACTAATCAGCTATCAAAAAGATAAATTAGAATGTATTCTAAAAAATCAAGCTGTAGGTGAAAGTAAAAAGAGGAGTTACGAAAAAATAAAAAAAGATATTATGGATGAGCTTTTAAAACTTCAATTGAATCAAGTAACTCAGGAAGACCTTGTCGCTTTAAATTATGCAGAAAATAAAAAAATACTTTCTTATGATGGTGAATTAATGAGAGCAGCCAATAAACATGGAATATCGAGAGATGACTTTATAAAATTTTATGTTGGAAATGAATTAAATCCAAATTTTGAAAAATTTCTCAGTGATGAAAATACTTGGTTATCTTTTTTCACAAGAGAGAAAAAGCTTTTTACAAATTTAAAACAAAAATTAATTGAGCTAAGTAATAATATTGGTATGTCAATTTCGGATTTTAGAATCTTAGTAAATAAAATAAAAAAAGGTGAGCGGGAGTCAAGAATAGCTAAAAAAGAGATGATCGAAGCAAATTTACGCTTAGTTATTTCAATAGCAAAAAAATATACTAACAGAGGCCTTCAATTTTTAGATTTAATTCAGGAAGGAAATATAGGATTAATGAAAGCAGTTGATAAATTTGAATATAGAAGAGGATATAAATTTTCCACATATGCAACATGGTGGATTAGACAAGCTATCACCAGATCAATCGCTGATCAAGCTAGAACAATTAGAATTCCAGTTCACATGATCGAAACTATTAATAAAATTGTTAGAACACAAAGACAAATGATGAGTGAATATGGTAGAGAACCAACGCCAGAAGAATTATCAAAAAAACTAGCGATGCCATTAGAGAAAGTTCGAAAAGTTTTAAAAATTGCAAAAGAACCAGTTTCTTTAGAAACACCAGTTGGTGATGAAGATGATAGTACACTTGGAGATTTTATTGAAGACTCGAATGCTTTAATACCTGTTGATGCAGCTGTTCAAACAGCCTTAAAAAATACAACGACAAAGGTTTTAGCCTCTTTAACACCAAGAGAAGAGAGAGTTTTAAGGATGAGATTTGGGATTGGTATGAATACAGACCATACATTAGAAGAGGTTGGTCAACAATTCTCAGTGACTAGAGAGAGAATTAGGCAGATAGAAGCAAAAGCTCTAAGAAAATTGAAACACCCCAGTAGATCAAGACAATTAAAAAGTTTTTTAGACAATTAAATTAATGGATTTATTTTTCGTTTTATTAGTGTAAAGAATAGTTTAATTTAGGGCCTGTAGCTCAGTTGGTTAGAGCCCCCCGCTCATAACGGGGTTGTCGGGGGTTCAAATCCCTCCGGGCCCACCATTGCATTAACATGAAAACACCAGCTTTAAAAAGTTATATATTATTATTTGTTTTATCAGCAATATGGGGGTCTGCATTTTTTAATTATAAGATTGTATTATATAGTTTTGATTATTTGCTACTGGCTGGCGGTAGAATATTTTTTGCAACAATTTTTTTGTGTTTATTATCAGTAACTATTTTTAGGTCTATAAATTTCAAAATTTTATTTTCTAAAAAATTTTATATTTTTTTTACTATAGGCTTTACAAATTATGTATTACCATTTAGTTTAATCGCATTCGGCATTAATGGTATGTCGAGCGGTTTAGCTGCATTACTAATGTCAGCAGGACCTTTCTATGCAATTATTTTATCTCACTTTTTTACAAACGATAAATTTAATAAATATAAGCTTCTGGGAACAATTATTGGATTTATAAGTGTATTTATTCTTTTTTATGATCAAGTTTATATCTCTCAAACTACAACAATTAAATCCGTACTGTTTGTTATGTCTGCCTCTTTAAGTTACGTCATAGGAGGGTTAATTATTAAAAAACATCAATCTTACAATAACGAGACAATTGCAGCTTTATCAATGTTATCAGGAACATTGATACTGTTACCAGTTTGTTTGTTTCAATTATATTTTTTTGATATTCAGAAAATTCAGTTGAGTAGTTTAATAAGCTTGATTTATCTAGGTGTTGTGAGTACAGCAATTGCATTCATGATAAGAGCAAAACTAATTTTTGAAAATGGATTGATTTTTATGTCGCAAGTTTCGTTATTAATACCAATTTTTGGATTATATTTCAGTTGGCTTTTTTTAAGTGAAGAATTTTCTTTTAATATGCTAATATCTTTATTTATAATTATATCAGGCCTTTGGGTTCTGCAAATAGGTTACAAAAAAAACTAGTTCTTAGATATATAATCGTTAAGATTAGAAATTAACCCGTCAAAACCTTTAGTTGCAATTATAGAATTAATTTCTTCTCTCTGAGTTTTAGCTAAACTAAGTCCTTCAACCACGAGATCTCTTATTACTAACTTTTCTTTAATTTTAAATACTCTCCAATCAATATTTATTTTTTGATTATCTTTTTCTGATATCATTTTTGAATTTACTAAAACATAATTTTGACTGATTTTTTTTGCACCAGTAACCATAATATTTTGATTACTATAATTTTGTAATCTACTAGATATATTTTTTACAAAAAACACTCTAAAAGTTTTATAATACTTCTTTAATTGATTATCATTAAGATTTTTTTTATGCGATCCCAAAGTAAATCTTGCTAACCCGTCAACATCAACAACATTTAAGGCTATGTTTTCGATTTTATTTTTTTTATCCTGAATTGTGATTTCACTACTAATAGCTATTTTTTTCGCATTTTCAGTCGTAATTTGAATAAGCTGTTTAGCGTTCTCTTCAAATGCAAAAGCTTTTAAAGTGAAAAAAAACAATACTACAATGTTATTTATAATAATTTTCTTTAGCATCGATGTATGTTAATTATTTAAAGTCTTTCCATTCTTCTTCATCATTCGATGAACCATCTTGTGTAAGATAGTCTCTTCTTTGTAAATAAAGGCTGCGCACCGAAGCATAAAGGTCAACTGAATTTTTTTCTAAATCATCGAGTGTTGATATATTTTCCGCTCTCCAATTTGTTTTATCTAATGCTGTTTCTCCCCAGTATGTACCGTCGCCTAAATTATTTCCAAGTAGCATTTCTTTATCTCCTACCGTGCTTAAATAAAAAGGATCTAAAAGCATATTTCCAACTTTCCCCACTGTATCTCGTAGTGTTGCTGGTCCCAAAACTGGTAAAACTATATAGCATCCATGACCTACACCCCAAGACCCAAGTGTTTGGCCGTAGTCCTCATTCTCATTTTTTTCAAATCCTAATTTTGATGCTGGATCAAAAAGACCGAGTATACCTACGGTAGTATTCATTAAAAATCTACCAGTATCATTAACACCTTGTTTAAATTTACCCTGTAAAAATTGATTTGGTATTTGTACTAAATATGAAACATTATTAGTTGCATTTTTAACACCCTTCTTTACTGGATTTGGTAAATAGGAGTAACCTTTAGCAATTGGCTTAAAAACGACTTTGTCTAATCCCATATTAAAAGAGAAAAAAGCTCTGTTTACAGTTTCAAAACAATCTTTTGGTTTAGAGTATGCCATCGATGAAAACAAATTGAGCAAAAATGTGATAGCAATAATAAATAAATAATTTTTTTTCATATTAAATAAATGCAAGAATATATAGTGATATTTATAGCTAAAACTAGCATAAAAAAAGGCGATAAATGAATTTAAAAATCAATTTTCTGGGAAGCCCTAATTTTGAGGTTGTTAGAAATAGACCTCTAAAATACATAATTATCCATTATACTGGAATGAAAAATCAAAAGGACGCAATTAAAAGATTACAATCTAAAGTTGCAAAAGTAAGCTGCCATTACATAATAAGCAAAAAGGGTAAAATATTTCAGTTAGTAAAAGATAAACATGTAGCGTGGCACGCAGGTAAATCAAAATGGAAGAAGGACATTAATTTAAATATAAATTCATTAGGCATTGAGCTTGTCAATAAAGGTCATGAAATTTTTCCAAAAAGTCAAATCAATTCACTTATAATATTATTAAAATGGCTTAGGAGAAAATATAATATAAATCCTGCCATGATTCTTGGCCACGAAGATATATCTCCAAATAGAAAAAAAGATCCAGGACCAAGGTTTCCTTGGTCCGTCCTAAAAAAAAATAATTTAGCCAAAAAACGTTGATTTTATTGGATTTTTTGGTACATATTAGCTGCTAGTTGGTTGAATGATAACTCAAAGATTTGAGAGGAAAGTCTGGGCTCCATAGGCAAAAGTACCAGGTAACACCTGGCAGGAGTAATCCTAGGGATAGTGCCACAGAAAATAAACCGCCTTATCAAGGCAAGGGTGAAACGGTGAGGTAAGAGCTTACCGCCTTTTTAGTAATAAGAAGGGCATGGAAAACCCTACTTGGAGCAAGACCAAATAGGGATAGCGCGATCGAACATCAAACATCCTAAGTTAGCTATCCGGGTTGGTTGCTAGAACTGGTTAGAAATAATCAGTCAAGATAAATTATCATTTTAAATGACAGAACCCAGCTTACAGATCAACTAGCATTTAAATTTTTAAGAACATTTTAAGAACAACTAATAGTTGAATAATAATTGACTATTACAAAAAAAAACCATATATTCCCATGCAATCCCATAAAGGGTTTACAGATGAAAAATTGTGATGTTTATTTCAACCTACGAAAACAAGTTAGACAAGAAGGGAAGAGTTTCTGTGCCAGCAGCTTATAGATCAGTCTTGTCTTCATTAGGATACAATAGTGTTGTTTGTTACCCCTCATTTGTAAATAAATCAGCAGAATTTTGTCCAAAAGATAGATTGGAAAAGATTATTGAAACTATTGATACGTTAAATCCATTTGAGGAAAATAGAGATATTTTTTCAACTACTATTTTAGCAAATAGCGATCAGCTAAACTTCGATGTAGATGGTAGAATAATTTTATCAGATAAAATTTTAAAACATACAGGAATATTTGAAAAAGTATTATTTGTTGGTCAAGGTAACACCTTTCAAATATGGGAACCAATTACTTTTACAAAATTCAGTGACGATGCAAGAAAAAAAGCAAATTTAAAAAGATCAGAATTGAAATGGAAACAAACGTAAAAAAAAAAAGGGAGGTAACCGATGGCAATAAATATATCTGCACCAGAGCTTAGAGAATTGAAACCAAGAATTGTAGTTCTTGGAGTTGGCGGAGCTGGAGGAAATGCAATAAATAATATGATCGATGCCGGCATACAAGGTGTTGAGTTTGTTGCTGCAAATACTGATGCACAAGATTTAAAAAAAAATAAAGCGGATTGTAAAATTCAATTAGGTGCCAATTTAACACGTGGACTAGGAGCTGGATCAAAAGCAGACATTGGTCAAGCTGCTGCAGATGAGACTATGAACGAAATCATCAATTTATTGCAAGGAGCAAATATGGTTTTTGTTACTGCAGGTATGGGTGGTGGTACAGGAACCGGCGCAGCACCAGTAATAGCGAAAGCTGCAAAGGAATTAAATATTTTAACGGTAGGAGTTGTAACTAAACCTTTTATGTATGAGGGCCCTGGAAGAATAAGGGTTGCAGAGGCTGGTTTGGAGAATTTATTAAAAGTTGTAGATACCAGTATTGTTATTCCTAATCAAAATTTGTTTAAGATCGCAGATGAAAAAACTCCATTAATTCATGCTTTTAAAATGGCTGATAACGTTTTAATGCATGGAGTCAGAGGAATTACAGATTTAATAGTTAGACCTGGATTAATGAATTTAGATTTTGCGGATATAGAAACTATTATGAGTGGGATGGGAAAAGCAATGATGGGTACAGGTGAGGCCGAAGGGGATAATAGAGCCGTAATTGCATCAGATGCTGCAATTAATAATCCTTTGATAGATGATTATACTTTAAAAGGAGCAAAAGGTTTACTGGTTAATATTACTGGCGGCAAAGATATTACACTCTTTGAGGTTGACGAGGCCGCAAATAAAATAAGAGCTGAAGTTGATCCTGCAGCAGATATTTTAATAGGAAATACGATTGATGAAAACATGAATGGAAGAGTAAGAGTGTCTATTGTTGTCACTGGTTTAGGTGGAGAGGTGGTTAAAAATAAACCAACCCTTAGTGTAGTACAAAACAGACAAAATGGGTATATTAAACAGAACCTATTTAATAATAACGTTCAAAATAACCCAAAAAATAATTATACTTCTTACATGACTAATCAGCCATATAGTAATATCTCAACGACAAGTATGAATGCGAAACAAAACGGATCATTTTCTGGAGCAAATGCGTTAGAGCTTGATGCACTTCCAGAATCAAATAGTAATATTACTACTGATATTAAAACGAATTATCAAGGTATTCAGGAAAATTATCAAAATAACGAGGTCGAGTTAGAAGACTTAAATGATAGTC
This sequence comes from Pelagibacteraceae bacterium AG-470-E16, assembly GCA_003209195.1. Taxonomy (GTDB): domain Bacteria; phylum Pseudomonadota; class Alphaproteobacteria; order Pelagibacterales; family Pelagibacteraceae; genus HIMB114. The sequence continues at coordinate 31,198 of QCSF01000003.1, forward strand.
AAATTTTTGAAAACGAGATTTCTGCGGATAATAATTATGATAATATTATGCTAGAAGAAAGATTAGAGACACCTCAGTTATTTACAGGCAACAATGAAGATTACGATAATTCACAAGAAAGTCATAATAACGGTATTGATACAGATTTATCTGATTTAAATTTTGAAGATAAAGATGATTTGGAAATACCAGCTTTTTTGAGAAGACAAACTAATTAGAAATTATGCTCAATGTCACTGGAAGGAATAAAACATTATCCGGTGATGTTGAATGAAGTGATTAATTATTTATCAGATCAAAAAAATATTATTGATTGTACTTTTGGTGGTGGCGGATACTCCAAAAAAATATTAGAAAAATTTCCAAATTCAAAAGTAACTGGAATTGATAGAGATAAAAGAGTTATAAAAATTGCTGAAAAGTTAAATAAGAAATTTCCAAAGAGATTCAGGTTTCAAAATATTAAGTTTTCTGAAATTAATAGTATTAAAGATTTTCAAAATAATGATTATTTTATTTTAGATTTAGGAGTATCAAATTTTCAGCTAAGAGATTCTGAAAGAAGCTTTTCTTTTAATTCCGACAAAAAACTTGACATGGGAATGGGTTTAAATTTAAGAAATGCATATGATTTAATTAATCAGGGTTCAATGGAATATTTAAAAAATATTTTTAAGTTTTTTGGAGAAGAAAAGTTTTCATCAAAAATTGCAAAAAAAATAGTTAACTTAAGAGAAAAAGAAAATATAGTAAATTCTCAAGATTTATCGAATATTATCAATAATATAAAATTTAAAAAGGGAAAAACAAATCCATCGACGAAATCATTTCAGGCTCTTAGAATGATTGTCAATGAAGAAATTTCGGAGATATTTAAAGTCTTAAAATATATTATTGAAAATTGTAAAGTTAATGCAGTTATTATAGTTGTCAGCTTTCACTCACTTGAGGATAAATTGGTTAAAAAAATTTTTAATTTTTACGGAAAAAATCTTCCAGTATCTCGATATATACCAACTGTAAATAAATATATTAATACTCCTATAAAAATACTTACCAAAAAACCAATTGTAGCAAGCAAAAATGAAATTAAAGAAAACCCAAGCTCCCGTTCAGCCAAATTAAGGGTAATTAAAAAAATTAACAACTCAAATAAAGATCTGAAAAGAGCTGATTTAAACATGGAAAGATACTTTAATCTAGAAGAGAACTATGTTTAAAAATATTCTCATTAGCCTCGCAATAATAATAATAGGTAGTTTTTTTACTAATTCATACAAAAAACAATCAAAACATTTAGAAATTCAAATAGTAGATAAAAAAAAAAAAATTTTTAATTTAAAAAAAGAAAATATTTTAGAGTATCAAGAAAATATTTATTTAAAATCTCCAGAAAATATTAAAATTTTAGCAAATAAATACCTAGAAAATAATTATATTTTTTTTGAAGAAACTAATATTCATTATTTAGAGCTGAATGAAAAAAAATAATCAATTAAATTTATATTTTGATGAGAATATCCATTCTAAAAAAAATAATAAGTATTTAGATAATAGAATAAATATTATTATATTAGTATTTTTAATTTTAAGTCTACTAACCGTCTCTAAACTTTTTTTAATTGGTTTCGAAAAAAAAGAGTTTCATATTAATGAAATTAACTTTGATGAAAATATTAAACGAAGGGCTATTGTCGATCATAATAATAACGTTTTGGCACAGAGTATTAAAACTCATGATCTTTTAATCAGAACGAAAAGAATAAGAAATTTTGCTAATTTAAATTTGAAATTAAGATTACAGTTTCCTGATATAGATTTAAAAAAAATTAAAAATTTTAACGAACGTACATTTCATATAATTAAAAAAAATCTAAGTTCAGCAGAGTATAATAAAGCATTAAACCTTGGTGAGCCTTCTATAGAGTTAGTTAGAAACGAAATTAGAATTTATCCAAATAAAAACCTTTTTTCTCATATAATTGGAAATGTAGATATAGATCAACAAGGTGTTTCAGGTTTAGAACTTTATTTAAATGATGAAATTTTGGATGAAGAGAAAATTAATGAACCTATTGTACTATCTGTAAATCAAAATATTCAATTTATTGTAAGAGAAACATTAAATAAAAATGTTAAACTCTTTAAAGCGAAGGGTGCATCAGCAGTTTTGATCAATGCTCAAAATGGAAAGATATTATCTATGGTATCATTGCCAGATTTTAACCCAAATGACAGAAAACAACTTTTTTACAAAGATCATTTATTTAATAAAAATACCAAAGGTCTCTATGAACTTGGATCTGTTTTCAAAACGTTTGTCATCGCTAATGCACTTGATGCAGGGACAGTGACTAGGTATAAATTATATAAAAACCTTCCAAGCCATGTATATTGCGGGAAACATAAAATTGAAGAGTATAAGTATTCTAAAGATAAAAAAAATTTAACTGTTAATGACATTTTAGTAGAGTCTTCAAATATTGGTGCGATAAGACTAATACAGTCGTCCGGTTTAAAAAATTATCAAAATTTTTTAAAAAAATTAGAAATATTTAGTTATTCAAATATAGAACTCCCAGAAGTTTCCTCGCCATCAAAAAAACGGTGGGGTAAATGTAGAACTTTAACAGCTGGTTTTGGTCACGGAATTAATACAACCCCACTGCAATTAACTAGGGCTTTTGCATCTATAATTAATGGAGGTAATCTTTTAGATGCGACTTTGCTTGAGCACAAAGATATAAAACTTAAGTCTAAGGTTTTATCTAACTCAAACAGTGAAATAATGAGAAAAATTTTGAGATCTAATGTTGATACAAAGTATAAAAGGGCAGGAAGCGGAAGAAAAGCAGATATACAAGGATATAATGTAATGGGGAAAACTGGAACAGCAGAGAAACCACTAAATACGACAAAAGGCTATTCTAATGAAATTTTAAATGTTTTTACATCTGCATTTGAGGTTGATAAAAAATTTTATGTTCTCACTGTTTTAATAGATGAACCAAAAGGGTCAAAAAAATTATGGGGTCACAATAGAAGAGAAGCGGGCTGGAATGCAGGTTATATAAATGGACAAATTATAAAAAAAATAGGTCCCATTTTGAACACATTAAAAGTTAAAAAATATGTAAAATTTAACAAATGAACATTTCAAAAATTATAAAACAAAATTTATGTTATGATTCTAGAAAATTAAAAAAAAATGAAATTTTTTTTGATTTTTTGACTAATTCAAAAGTTATAAATCCATATTTTAAAGATATTATAAAAAAAAAGCCTAAATTAATTGTATCCTCAAGATCATTAAATTATGACAAAACATTAGTACGCAAAGATATCAAAAAATTTTACAGTTACTTAATACAAAAAAAATACAAAAAGATACCAAAAAAAATATTTGCAGTTACAGGAACAAATGGAAAAACATCAGTGGCTAACTTTTTTTATCAATTACATATCTTAAATAAAATACCTTGTGCAAGTATTGGTACGCTTGGTTTTTTCTATAATAAAAAAATTATTAAAAATGATTTAACAACTCCAGATAATTTAAAAATATTTAATTTTTTACGAAATATTAAAAAAAAAAAAATAAATAAAGTTATTATAGAAGCATCAAGCCACGGATTAAATCAAGGTAGATTGATAGGTTTAAAATTCAAAGGAGCTGTATTTACAAATTTTTCTCAAGACCATTTGGATTATCATAGATCTATGAGTTCTTATTTTAAATCAAAGTTAATTCTTTTTAAAAAAAATCTTCATATAAATTCATCTATTATTTGTTTTAACGATTTAGCTTTAAAACTTAGAAAAAATAAAATTACAGATAAAAAATATAATTTTATATTACAGTCGAAAAAAAATATTAAACTTAAGATAGTCAGTTTCAAGTCAAAAAATTCTAAAACTATGTTAAAGATAAACTATAAAAATAAGATTTATATTGTAAATATCAATTTAATAGGTGAATTTCAAATAAAGAATTTATACCAATCAATCATATTATCAATAATTTCGGGATTAAATATAAGAAAAATTCTTAAAGTATTGCCAAAAATCAAACCTATTAAAGGTAGACTTAATATTTTAAAAAATAAAAATAAAATTATTTGTATTGATTACGCTCATACTCCTGATGGTTTAGAAAAAGTGATCAATACCCTAAAAAACCATTTTGAAAGAAAAATTAATATTGTATTTGGTTGCGGTGGCAATAGGGATGCTGATAAGAGAAGTAGTATGGGAAAAGTTGCTAATAAACTATGTAATAAAATTATTGTAACAGACGATAATCCACGTGATGAAGATCCTAAGATTATTACGAAACATATTACAAACTATATAAAAAAGTTTAGAATTATTCATAATAGAAAGTTTGCAATTAAAGAAGCTATTAAAAATACCGATAAAAAAGAGATTTTATTAATTGCAGGAAAAGGTCACGAAAATTATCAAATTTTTAAGAATAAAAAAATTTTTTTCTCAGATTTCAATGAGGTCAGAAAGAATTTATGATAAGTGATTTTACAAAAAAATTGTTACATAAGAAATTTTACATTGATAGTAGATTAGTCAAAGAAAACGCAGTATTTATTTGTATTAAAGGTCCAAAAAACGACGGGCACAAATTTATAAAATCAATTTTAAATAAATATAAAAAAACAATAATTATTTGTGAAAAAAAATCGAAATATTCGAAGATTTATAAAGATAATAAGCGAGTTTTTTTTTGTAATTCGTCAATTCAATTTATCAAAGATCTGGCCAAAATTAATAGACTTATTTTAGATAAGTCTTTTTTTATTGGAATTACTGGTAGTTCTGGAAAAACTACTTTAAAAGAAATGCTATATTCAGTGCTAAGTAAATTTGAATTTACTTATAAATCTCCAAAATCATTTAATAACGAAATTGGACTGCCCTATACATTGATTAATCAAAGTAAAAGATCTAAGTTTAATATTTATGAAATTGGAATGAATAATTTTGGTGAAATAGATCATTTAACAAAAATCTTAAGACCAAATCTAGGAATAATTACAAATATTGGTGAAGCTCATTTAGGAAATCTTGGAAGTTTAAAAAATATAGCAAAAGCAAAATCAGAAATTATTAATAATATTACTAATGGTGGAACTGTTATTTTAAATCATGATTGTAAGTTCTTTCAGAAATTAAAAAAAATATCTAAAAAAAAAAAATTGAGAGTTTTTAGTTTTGGAATTAATTTCAATTCTACAATAAGTTATAAAATACTAAACAAAAATCTTATAAATATTAAATTTAAAAAAAAATACTTTAAATTAAAGTTGCGGGATTTGAGTTTAAATAATATTAACAATGTCCTAACGTGTATTTTGACATTAGATTTACTAAATTTAAAACTAAGTCGTGCAAAGAATACTTTAATAAATAGCAAAAACATAAATGGTAGAGGTAACAAAATAAATTTAAAAAAAAATATAGAAATAATAGACGATAGCTACAATTCTAATCCAGTATCATTAAAAAATTCAATAATTGAATTTTGGAAAATTAATACAAAAAAGAAAAAAATTCTTGTGATAGGAGATATGCTTGAACTTGGAAAGTTTTCCTCAAAAAAACATGCCGATGTCGCCAAATACCTGAAACGAATGAAATTTGATAGAATTTACTTAATTGGAAAAGAAGTTGTAAAAATTTTTAAACAAATAAAATCCACATTTTGGTGTAAATATTATAAAAATGTCAATAGTTTTTCTAAAGATTTCAATAATGTTTTATTGGAAAATACGATTATTATGTTTAAAGCTTCTAATGGCGTTGGTCTGTATAAACTTTTAAATAAAAAATTTTACTAATGTTAAATTACTTATTTCAAGAATTTTCTTCTCAAATCTCTTTTTTAAACGTTTTCTCTTATATTACTTTCAGAACCGGTGTTGCAATATTTACATCCTTAATAATCGTGCTTTTTTTTGGACAGAGTTTTATAAATTATTTAAAATCTTCATCATATTTTAATCAGCCAATTAGAGATGACGGTCCAATAAATCATATAATTAAAAAAGCAGGTACCCCAACATTTGGAGGTGTATTAATTATTTTTGGAATATTATTATCAACTTTAATGTGGTCAGATGTGAAAAATATTTTTGTGTTAATTTGCCTCTTCTCTCTCTTATCTTTTGCTTTAATTGGATTTTTTGATGATTATTTAAAAATTAAATATAAAAATACAAAAGGTATATCAGCACTATCTAAAATTATTTTTCAATTATTGTTTAGTTTGATGATTTTTTATTTAATTTCAATTTCTACACAAAGCGAGCAAAGATTCTTATTAAATCTACCATATTACAAAAATTTGATTTTCGATATTGGGTACTTTTACTTTCCTTTTGCTATCATAGTGATTTTAGGATCATCAAATGCTGTAAATTTAACAGACGGTTTAGATGGTTTAGCCACAGTACCATTAATCTTAGTTACTTTAACATTTATATTAATAGTTTATTTAACAGGAAACATTGTTTTCTCAGAATACTTAAAAATAGTTTATATCAAAAATATTTCTGAAGTATGCATTGTTCTAGGTGCAACTGTTGGATCTTGTCTTGGTTTTTTATGGTTTAATGCACCTCCAGCAAAAATATTTATGGGTGATACTGGCTCATTAGCTTTAGGATCATTGCTAGGTACAGTGAGTTTAATTTCAAAACATGAGATTGTATTGTTAATTGCTGGTGGTTTATTTGTTTTAGAAGCTTTATCAGTTATCATACAAGTATTCTCTTTCAAAGTATTTGGTAAGAGAGTTTTTAAAATGGCACCTTTACATCACCATTATGAAAAAAAGGGATGGGAGGAGTCTACCATTGTAATAAGATTCTGGATTATTTCTATAATTTTGGTTTTAATTGCATTGGCAAGTTTAAAATTAAGATAAATGTTTTCTATTAAAGAATTAATAAATAAAAAAATTTTAATTTATGGTTTCGGGAAGACAGGCAAGTCTGTTAAAAAATATTTTGATAGTAATTGTATTAAATATTCAATTTGGGATGATAATAAAAAAATAAACTTACAAAATGTTAACAAAAATTTTTTAAAAAAAAAGTATGATTTTATAATCTTAAGTCCAGGTATAGATATATACCATCACAAGTATAAATCTTTTTTTAAGAAAAATAAAAATAAAATTATTACTGATTTAGATATTTTTTTTTCAAATATAGCAAAATGTAATTATGTTATTGGAGTAACAGGAACTAATGGAAAATCTGGATTTTGTAATTTATTAAAAAAAATTTTAAATAAAAATAAAATAAACTCTAAAATAATTGGTAATTTTGGTAATCCAGTTCTCAATATTAAAAATTTTAAAAATCAATATATTATTGTTGAATTATCTTCCTATCAGTTAGATTATTCCAAATATCTACAGTTAGATGTAGCATGTATATTAAATATATCTCCTGATCATTTAGAAAGGCATGACACAATGTCAAGATACAAAGGTATTAAGTTAAAAATTTTTAAATTTTTAAAAAATAATGGAAAGGGTTTTTTCCTTAAAAGATCTTTTAAAATAAAAAAAAAGCGGAATATAAAAGGCTTTTTATCTATAAATAAAAAATTATTAAACGATATAATTGGAAAAAAAGTTTCTATATCAGATAAAGATATCAAAGAAAATAATCTCAAACATAGAAATGAATTTTTTTTTAAAAAAAAGAATTTCAAATTTATAAACGACTCAAAGTCTACAAATTTTAACTCCACAAGATTTGCTATTAAGAAATTTGAAAATATTTTTTTAATTTTAGGTGGTATTTTAAAAAAAGGAGATAATTTCTTTATTAAGGATTTGATGTATAGAATAAAAAAAGTCTATATATTTGGCAATCAAGTAAACTCATTAAAAAAAAGTCTTATCAATCAAAATATTCAATTTTATCATTGTAAAAGTCTTAAAGAAGTAATTAAAATTTTTTATGAAATTGATTATTATAAAAATATTCAAAATCAAAGAGGTTCTACTTTACTATTTAGTCCAGGAGGAGCTTCCTTTGATGAGTTCGAAAATTATGAAAAAAGAGGGTTAAAATTTAAAAAATATATATATGAATTTTTCGAGAGAAAGTAATAATTTCTTTATTCAATGGCTAAGGAGTTTAGATAAAATAATTTTAATTTTTCTTATTTTATGGATAAGTTTTGGTTTAATATTTAACATAAATTCTACCTTAGGATTTACATCAGAACGATTATATAATGACCCTAATTTTTTAATCAAAAAGTATTATTTATTTATATTTACTGGCTCTATTATAATTATCTTATCTTCTTTTTTTAATGAAAGTTTTTATAAAAAATTTTCAAAATTTTTTTTTATTACTTCTCTTCTTTTTTTATTAAGCACATTATTTTTTGGAATAGAGGCGAAAGGTTCGAAAAGATGGTTAAGTATTTTTTTTTTTAATTTTCAGCCTGTAGAATTATTAAAACCCTCACTTATTATTTTTTTATCAAGTATATTTTCTAGTAATAACGTATTTATCTCTAAGTTTATTTGGTCTGGGTTTATTTCTCTATTATCGGTATTCATCTTACTTCTTCAGCCAGATTATACTCAAGCAATATTGATATTAATAATATGGTTCACCTTAATATTTATGTCAGGTTTGAATCTATTCATCATATTTTCCTTATCTGGTTTGGTTGTTTGTGTTATGACAGCAATATTAATATTTTTTAAAGAAAATTTTTTGTATATTTTTAATAGATTTGATAATTGGCTAAGTTCAACAAATATTTCTTATCAGTCTGAGAAATCTATGGACGCCATTCATCATGGTGGTTTTTTTGGTAAAGGAATTGGAGAGGGTATTTTAAAAGAAAAAATTCCTGAGGCGCATACAGATTATATTCTCGCATCGATTAGTGAGGAATTTGGGATCATTTCAATTATATTAATTTTAATGATCGTTTTTTCATTATTTATGAGGGTATTTGCTATTTGTCAGACTGAAATATCAAGTTTTAAAAAATATACACTTGTTTCATTGTCAACTATAATTTTGTTACAAATATTTATAAACGTAGGTGTAACAATTAACTTATTACCACCAACCGGTATGACTTTTTCATATCTAAGTTATGGTGGCTCTTCAATTATAACAAGTTCTTTTATGATGGGAATTATATTAGCTCTTACAAAGGTAAAAAATTAATGAAAAAAATTTTATTAACATCAGGAGGAACAGGAGGACATATGTTTCCAATATTGCGTCTTCATGAAAAATTACAATCAAAAAAAGAGAATTATGAGATTAAGATAATAACAGATGAAAGAGTAAAAAAATATATTAACTTAGATAATATAAAAATAATTAAATCAGACAGTCCGTTTAGAAAAAAGGGTATATTTCACTTATTAAAATCTTTTTTTTTTATTTTAATATCCACTGTTTACTGCTTATTTTTTTTGGTTATTTTTAGGCCAAACATAATACTAGGTGCAGGTGGATATGTTTCATTTCCAGTTCTAATAGCTTCTTTAATTTTAAGAAAAAAGTTTATTTTATATGAAACAAATGCTGTCCTCGGAAGAGTTAATAAATTTTTTTTACCATTTTGTGAAAAATTATTTTCTGGTTACCAGCAAATTAAATTTTTTCCCAAAAAGCATAATAAAAAGTTTCTGTATGCAGGACAATTAATTAGAAGTGAATTTTCTAATTTTTCAATTAATTGTAATGTTTATAAAAATCAAAATTTTAATAAGGAAAATAACTTTTTGAGAATTTTAATTTTAGGAGGCAGTCAAGGCGCTAAAGTATTTAGTGAGAATTTCCCAATTTGTTTTCAAACTTTAATTGATAAAAATATTAAGTTATCAATAAAACAGCAAGTTCATAATAATCAAAATTTTTTAATGAAAAAATTCAATTCATTTGATAAAGAAAAATTTAATATAGAATTATTTGAATTTGAAAAAAATATAGCTAAATTTATTCAAGAGGCAGATATTGTAATATGTAGGTCTGGATCATCGACACTTGCAGAATTAGCTTTTTTAAATAAACCGTTTATAGCTGTACCATTTCCATATTCTTTAGATAATCACCAATATTTTAATGCTATGTATTATTTTGAAAAAAATTGCTGCTGGGTACTTGATGAAAAAAGTAAAGATTTCAATGATGATATTGTAAACATCTTAGAAGATATTTATATCTCAAATAATTTATTAGAAATAAAAAGTACAAATTTATTAAAATTAAAGAAAAGCAAATATACAGAAGATTTTGTAATTAAATTATTTAAACATGGAACTGCAGATTAATAAAAAAAATATTATTTATTTTATAGGTATTGGTGGTATTGGAATGAGTGGTATTGCTCTAATAATGAAAAATTTGGGCTACAGTATCTCAGGAAGTGATTTATCTAAGAATAGTAAAGTTTTAGATCAATTAAAAAAAAATAAAATTAAAATTATTATTGGTCATAATTCCAAAGCAATTTTAAAAGCAGATATCGTAGTCGTATCAACTGCGATCAAATCAAATAATAAAGAGTATGTGTTGGCAAAAAAGAATAAAATTATAATTATTAAAAGAGCAGATATGTTAGCACATTTGATTAATCTAAAAAAAAATATTATAGTTTCAGGTTCACATGGAAAAACAACAATTACTTCTTTAATTTCTCATTTATTAAAAGAAAATAAATTTTACCCAACTATAGTGAATGGAGGAATTATTAATTCTATAAAATCTAATGCAATATTGGGAAAAGGTGAGTGGGCAGTTGTAGAAGCCGATGAGTCTGATGGTAGTTTTTTAAAGTTTAAGAGTATTTTTTCTATCGTAAGTAATATTGATTTTGAGCATATGGATTATTATAAAAATTTTAAAAACTTAAAAAATAACTTTGAAATTTTTCTAAAAAAAACACCATTGCTTGGAAAAAATATAGTCTGCATTGATGATAAAAATTTAAAATCTATATTAAATAAAATTAATAAAAAGAACTCACTTACATATGGTTTCTCAGAAAAAGCAAATTTGCAATGTAAAAATGTTAAATATATTGACATGGGTACTCAGTTTGACCTTTCCGTAAATTTACCAAAAAAGCAACTTTTAATACGTAAAATTAAACTTAGACTTTTGGGAGTACATAACATTTTAAATGCGACAGCAACTTTTGCTGTTGGATTATTACTTAATATAAATATTACAAAAATTAAAAAATCTTTACTTAATTTTTCAGGAGTGCAAAGAAGGTTAACTCTTTTATATAATAGTAAAAGTATAATTGTCTATGATGATTACGCACATCATCCTACAGAAATTAAGGCAGTTTTAAATGCTTGTAAAAACAATTTTAAAAATAAAAAAATAATAGCAATTTTTCAACCTCATAGATATTCAAGAGTAATGAATTTATATAAAGAATTTACAAAATCATTTGTAAAAGCTGACCAAGTCTTAATATGTCCAGTTTATTCTGCCGGGGAAAAAAATAAACATTTTAATTACGATAAATTTTGTAGAAATGTTGTTACTAATTCTAAAACAAAAGTAATTCAAACTTTTTCAAAAGAACAAATTAATTTATTTTTGAAAAAAAATTTAACTAATAATCAAGTAGTAATAGCAATGGGTGCTGGAAATATAAGTGTTTGGATAAGGGATATTGTAAAAAGTCTGTAAATTAAATGAAAAATTTAATATTAAATTACAATTTATCAAAAAATAGTTGGTTTGGTTCGGGCGGAAATGCTGATAAATTTTTTATACCAGATGATGAAGATGACTTAATTAAATATCTGAAAAATTTTAAAAACGAAAAATTTATACCAATTGGATCAGGTTCAAATATATTATTTAGAGATAATGGTTGCACAGAGACAATTATAAAATTAGGAAAAAATTTTAGGAAAATAGATATTTTGAATAATAAAATTTATTGTGGTGCCGCTACATTAAAAAATCAGGTATCGCAATTTGCTTTAAAAAATAGTTTTTCAAATCTCGAATTTTTAAGTTGTATACCTGGTACCATGGGAGGAGGTGTTATTATGAATGCCGGTTGTTTTGGTTTTGAATTTAAAAATATTTTACACGAAATACATATAATTGACGAGTTCGGAAATAAAAAAAGAATTAAATCAAATGATATAATTTTTGGTTACCGAAGAACTAACCTACCAAAAAATATAATTTTAACAAAATTAGTATTAAATCTTAATCAAGGTTACAAAAAAGATATTATTAAAAAAATCAATTTATTCAAAAGAACAAAAGAAAGTAAACAGCCGTCAAAAATAAAAACTGGAGGAAGTACATTTAAAAATCCAGTTTATGGCCTAAAAGCTTGGGAGCTTATTAAAAAAAGTGGATGTGATAAAATAAAATTTGGAAAAGTTAAATTTTCAGATTTACATTGTAACTTTATTGAAAATAAAGGATCCTCCGGAAAAGACATTGAGGACTTAATTAATTATACAATTGATGAAGTTAATAAAAAATTTAATGTAATATTAGAACCGGAAATTAAAATAATTGGCGAAAAATAATAAAAAAATTTTAGTTTTAATGGGGGGGAATTCAAGAGAACGACCTGTCAGTTTACAATCTGGTAGAGCTTGTTTTGAAACGATTAAAAAACTTGGATATAATGTTGTGAAATATGATCCATTAAACAATGTTTACCAAAATATTAAAAAAATCAATCCAGATATAATTTTTAATTGTTTACACGGAAAGTTTGGAGAAGATGGCGCGATACAAAAAATTTTAGAAAAACTAAAAATTCCATATACACATTCTGGAGTTCAATCGTCAAAAAATTCTATGGACAAAATAAAATCTAAAAAAATTTATTTAGAAAATAATATTCAAACTCCAATTTTTAAAATAGTAAAAAATATTTCTGATATTGACCAAAAGATCTCACTAGCAAAATTTATAATTAAACCAGTTAATGAGGGGTCAAGTTTTGGTGTTAAAATTTTTGAAAATTTATCTAATAATAATATAAACCAGATAAAAAATTTAATTAAGAAATATAAAATATTAATTCAAGAACCATATATAAAAGGTAAAGAAATTCAAACAGCAGTTTTAGGAAAAAAAGTTATAGGATCTGTAGAAATAATACCAAAAAGAAAATTTTATGATTACAAAGCAAAATATTTTACATCTGCACAAACAGTACATCTAATACCTCCACGAGTTTCATCAAAATTACATACTAAAATCAAAAAAATTGCTTTAAAAGCCCACAATTCGTTAAAGTGCAAAGGTGTTACAAGGTCAGATTTTAGAGTAATGAAAAATGGCGAGATATTCATATTAGAAACAAACACTCAACCTGGAATGACTAAATTATCTTTAGTGCCAGAAATAGCGTCAAATTATGGTTTAAGTTTTCTAGAATTAGTAAATTGGATGATTAAAGATGCAGGGATCAAAAGGTAAAAGAAATTTATTTCTTTATTTAATTTTATTTTTTTTACTGACAAGTTATTTTTCGAATGAAAAAAATATTTTTCCTGTATTTAATATAGTGTCTGTTGAATATAAAAATAACGATTTTTTAGAGGAAAATATTAAAAATGATATAAGAATATTTTTAATAGGTAAAAGTCTTTTAAAAATTAACTATTATGATCTATCAGCTATTTTTGGTAAAAGTGATTGGGTTAAAAATTTTAAGATTTATAAAAGATATCCAAATAAAGTTATTATAAACATTAAAGAGCACCAACCAATAGCACTTTATAAAAATAAAAATAATGAATATTATTTGGTAAATAATAATTTCAAAATTACAAATAAAATTATTAAAAAAAAAGAAAAGAATTTAAATCTGATTTATGTTTCAGGAACTTTTAAAAAACAACAATTTTCAAATATTTACTTAGAATTAATTAAATCAGATATTTTTAGCAAAATTAATAAATTAAAATTATTAAACTTGGATAGATCAGATTTGTATCTGAAAAATGATACACATGTTAAACTCGGAGTATATGATATGCAAGAACAGTTAAATATTTTGTACAAAATTACAGAAAAATATAAAAATGTTAAGTATATTGATCTAAGAAATAGAAATAAGGTAATTATGAGATGATTGGAAAAAAAATTGCCATACTGGATCTTGGTTCTTATAAGGTGAAAATATTGGTTATATCATTAGATGAAGATAATTATATTCAGATTCATGCAAAATATTCAACTTTTTCATCCGGTATAAAAAAAGGAAATGTTACAGATATTGAAAAATTAAGTGCCATCATTCGTCATTCACTAGCTGTTATAGAAAAAGAGATAAACTTTGAGGTAACTGAAGTGTATGTAGGAATCAATTCAATTAATTTTAATTTTTTAAATTTCGGGTTGACTAGAGATATTGGTTCTTACGAGATTGAAGAAAAAAAGGATTTACAAAATTTAATTAATTTGGCATCAGGAATTTTTTTTCAAAATTATAAAGATCATAAAATTATTCATTTTTTAAATTCAGGTTTTTATTTAGACAAATATAACTATGTTGAAAATCCTTTAGGATTAAGATCAAAAACACTTGATGTTAATTTTAGCTTTTTAAATTTAGAGAAAAATATTTTGTTAAATTTTAATAAAGTATTCAAGAATCTCGGCTTAAATGTTAAAAAATATTTTTATTCACCTTTTGCTAGTAGTATATTGTCCTCAGATCAAGAAGCTTTGGAGAAAGGATTTATAAATATTGACTTTGGATATGATAAAACTTCTTTAACTGTATTTGAAAATTCTAAATTAATTTATACAAAAATTATACCAATCGGTTCATCTCATATTACAAATGATTTAATTAAGTCCGTTGACATAGATAAAAACTTATCAGAAAAAATAAAGTATAATTTTAATAAAATATTGAATGGTCAAGTTGATAGTATAATAAAATCTGAAATTTTTAAGCGAAAAATATCAATTGAAATAATTGTTAAAATAGTTGAAGCCCGAATAGATGAAATTATAGATTACATTCTTAAAAATATTATTTATTGTAAAGCTGTAAATAAATCTGCCAGAAAAATTATAATTACTGGAGGAGGTTCTGATCTGAATATTTTAAGAGATAAATTATCTATAAAGTTAGATACTACTGTCGAATATGCAAAACAATCATTTCCAATTAAAGATACAGAATTTAATGTTTTTTCAGATTTTATGGTTTGTCTCGGAATAGCAAAATTAATTCTATTTCCAAACAAAGACGAAATTAAAGAATTTGTTCAAAAAAAGAAAGGTTTTTTTAATAAATTTTATTCTCTTTTTTTGAATAATTAATATATGAAACATAAATTGAGTAGATAAATAGAAAATATTTTGACATTAAACATTAATGTTTAATAATCAATATACAATTTCCAATGAAGTATCGTTTAGCGGTATTGGTTTGCATTCTGGTAAACTTGTTAAAATTAGACTCATGCCTGCGAAAGAAAACAATGGTATAAATTTTATATTTAAAAAAAAAAAGATCAAAGCATCTTGGAGTAATAGTGAAATTAGCCAACTTTGCACTAAAATTAAATTTAATGAAATATATTTGAGTACTATAGAGCATTTAATGTCGGCTTTGAGTGGATTAAATATTACAAATTTAAAAATAGAGACATCTTCAAATGAAATCCCAATTTTAGATGGTAGTGCAAAAGAATTTATAGATATGATTTTAAAAACTGGAATTCAAAAACAAAATGCATATAAAAAAATATTAAAAATAAAAAGAAAAGTGAAATTTAAGACTAATGACAAGTTTATTGAAATTGAACCTACATTAAAAAAAAAATTAATTATAGATTATACTATTGACTATCAAGATGAATTTATAAAAAAGCAAAGATTGGTATATGAGCATACGTTTGAAAACTTTAAAAAAATTTATAAAGCAAGAACATTTTGCTTACATAAAGATCTTGAAAAAATATTTTCAATGGGTTTAGCTAAGGGAGGTTCACTTGAAAATGCGATTGTAGTATCTGGAAATAAAATACTAAATCAGGGAGGTTTAAGATATAAAGATGAATTTGTTAAACATAAGATTTTAGATTGTGTTGGAGATCTATATCTTGCTGAAAATCAAATATGGGGCAAAGTTACAACATATGGGGGCGGTCATGAACTAAATTTAATGATATTAAAAAAAATTTTTAAAGACAAAAAAAATTATGAACTTATTGATTGTAGTTTTAAAGAACCAAACAATGCGCAAATTTTTAAAAAAGTAAGTTTATAATTTAATTTAAAGCTTTATAAGGTAAAAAATGAATCCTTTAGTACAAATTAAAAATTTATATAAATTATTGCTCATTATTTTTGTTATTTTTTTGGGTTGTAACAAAGAAGACGACTTAATCAGTAAGCCAGGTACATTACCTCCATTAAATTTGTTGTACAAAGAGGCATTTAAAAAATACCAAACTGGGGAATGGACAAATTCTATTGAACTGTTTCAAAAGGTAGAGTCAAGATACTCATATTCTGAGTGGGCTCCAAAAGCTACTTTAATGATAATGTATATTTATTATGAAGCAGGTCAGGGTTATAGGGCAGTTGAATATGCAAATAAGTATAAAAAACTTTATCCTTTTGGCAAAAGTATGGATTACGTAGATTTTATCATCGGCTTATCGTTTTATGAAAAAATTGAAACGGTAGCTAGAGACCAGTCAAATAGTAAATTTGCTAAAAAAAAATTCAAAGAAATTATTAAAAAGTATCCTGATACTATTTACGCTGAAGAGGCAAAATATAAAATAGATTTAATCGATGAACAACTTGCTGGTAAAGAAATGTATATTGCTAGATATTATATGAAAAAATCAAAATGGATACCCGCAATTAAAAGATTAAATATAATTATGAATGATTACGGTCAGACTATATATGTTACAGAGGCATTACATAGATTAGTCGAAATATATTATTCCTTAGGAAATATAAATGCAGCAAAAAAATATGCTGCAATATTAGGATATAATTTTAATGATAGTGACTGGTATAAAAAAAGTTACAAAATTGTAGGTGACAAAGACTATAATATAAAAAAAGTAAAATCTAAAAGAAAACTCAAGGATCGAATAATTCAAATGTTTAAGTTTTCTAAATGATAAAAAGTTTAAAAGATTATAAAAATAAAAAAAAAAAATTAATCGAATATAATAAATTTTATTACGACCAAAATTCACCCAAAATTGATGATGCTAAATATGATCTTTTGAAAAAGCAATTATTAATTTATGAAGAAAAAAATAAACTTTCGGGACATGAGAAAAAAGTATCAGATTTAGTTGGTTTTGAGCCATCAAAAAAGTTTTCTAGAGTAAAACACAAAGAAAGCATGTTATCCTTAGACAATGCGTTTGAAGAAGGTGATATTATTAATTTCTATAAAAAAGTTAACAATTATTTAAATTTAAAAGAGCATACAAGACTCGAACTATTTGCTGAACCAAAAATTGATGGGATATCTGCTAGTTTATATTATAAAAATGGTGAGTTTTACCAGGGTTTATCGAGAGGAGATGGTGTACATGGAGAAGATATAACTGAGAATTTATATACCATTAGTGAAATTCCAAAAAAATTAAAACTTACAAATATTCAACAACTAACTATTAGAGGCGAGGTATATATCAAGAAATCCGATTTTAAAAAAATATCTGATAAGTTTGCTAACCCCAGAAATGCCGCCTCAGGTTCTTTAAGACAGAAAGATTCGAATAATACAGCTAAAATACCATTGTGTTTTTTTGCATATGGCACAATTTTCGGTAATCATGATATTAAAAATACTCAATCTGAATTCTTAGATTTTTTAAAAGATAACGGTTTTTCTGTAAATCCGTTTAGTAAAATAATAAAAAATGAAAATGATCTTTATAAAAATTATAAAGATATAGAAAATAAAAGATCAAAATTAGATTATGATATTGATGGCATTGTTTACAAAATAAATAAATTTGATCTACAAAAAAGGTTGGGAAACTTAACTAATTCTCCAAGATGGGCAATTGCGTATAAATTTTCATCCGAAAAAGGGTTATCAACGATAAAAAATATTGAGATACAGATAGGACGGACAGGTGCGTTAACTCCTGTTGCTAAAATTCAACCTGTAAATATTGGTGGCGTGGTAGTTTCAAATGCGACCTTGCATAATGAAGACGAAATAATTAGAAAAGATATTCGAATAGGTGACACAGTTTTAGTTCAAAGGGCAGGCGACGTAATACCAAATGTTATATCTGTTGAAAGAAAAAAAAGACCCATTAATTCTAAAGCATTTATATTTCCAAAAAAATGTCCTTCATGCGGATCTAAGGTAAAAAAAGAATATAATGAAAATTCAAAGAAGTTCGATGCAGTTGCCAGATGTTCAAGTGAAGGTTTTGAATGTGAGAAAATTGCAATAGAGAAAATTAAACACTTTATTTCAAAGGAAGCTTTAAATATAGATGGGTTTGGTAAAAAAGTGGTAGAAAAATTTTGGGAATTAAATTTTATAAGATATCCTCAAGATATTTTTAATCTCGATTATGAGAAAATAGAAAAATTGGAAGGTTTTGGACAACAATCAGTAGAAAATTTGAAATCAGCCATTAAAAGATCACAAGCGTTATCGCTTGAAAAGTTTATTTTTTCGATTGGCATCAGACATATTGGGCAAGAGAATGCAAAAATATTAGCAAAATTTTTTAAATCAAAAAAAAATTTAAAGAAAATAATCAAAGTTCATAGTTTTTATAAAGAATTAAGTGAGCTAGATGGAATTGGAGAAAGTCAAATTAATTCTCTAAAAAACTTTTTTGAAAATAAAACAAATAAAATGGTTTTTGAAAAATTAATATTAATTTTAGAAATATCTGATTTTAAAATAGCAGAAAAAGGAAAGTTTATTAATCAGACATTTATGTTTACTGGTGGATTATCAAAAATGAGTAGATCAGAGGCAAAACAAATAGTAGAAAACGAAGGCGGAAAAGTTTTAGGGACACTGTCTAAAAAGTTAAATTTTATTGTATCTGGAGATGCTAAACCTACAATAAAAAAAATTAATCAAGCAAAAGAATTTGGTATTAGAGTTTTAACGGAAAAAGAGTGGTATAAATTAATCAATTTTTGAACAGCTATTTTTTAAGAATTTTTTTTCTTTATTATTTAAAAACTTGTGAATTTTTTCATATACATCCAAATGATAATCATTAATCCATTTTATTTCTTTTTTTGAAAGCATTGATTTTATAATTAAAGACTTATCAAAAGGTACCAAGGTTAGGTTTTGAAACTCTCGATTTTTGTCTAAATATATTAAATTTTCTAACCTCACTCCAAAATCATTATTTTTATAATAACCAGGTTCATTTGACATTACTTGAAGTGGATAAATTTTATAATTACTAAATTTTGATAATGAAGGCGGTGTTTCATGTACATTAGACAAATATCCAACTCCGTGACCTGTGCCATGATTAAAATCTAACCCCATTTTTTTTAGGTGTTTTCTTGCAGATTTATCAAGATCTTTTCCTTTTGTGTTTTTTGCAATTTTAAAATTATAAACACTAATGTGACTTTTGAGTACAAGAGTATAAATCTTTTTATAAAAATTACCCCTTTTACCTAATGATATTGTTCTTGTCATATCTGTGGTACCAAAATAATATTGTGATCCACAATCAATTAATAAAAGACTATTTTTTTTTAAATAATATTTCTTATAATCAAGAGGATTGTAATGGATAATAGATGCATTCTTATCTCCAGCTGTAATTGTCTGAAAACTTTTACCTAAGTAAAATTTATTTTTTCTTTTGAAAAATTCAATTTTTTTCTGACAGTCAATTTCATTAATATTTTTTAATTTATTAAATTTTAACCAGTATAAAAATTTTATATATGCAATACCATCAAAAATATGAGCAATTTTTATATTTGTAATTTCTGTTAAATTTTTTATAGATTTGAAATTATCTATTGGATCCTTTATAAATTTAAATTTAATTTTTCTTGTTTGTAATAAATTATAAAAGAATAAAGATGTATACTTTTTATCTAAAAAAATTTTTTTCGTTTTAAACAAAGTTTCATTAATTTTTGAAAAATTTTTAAATATTATTTTATTAAAATTAAAATTTATTTTCTGATTTGAAAAAATGTAAATTTTTTTATTTTTATATACTGCTATACAATTAAAAATTTTACTAAATTTCTTACTCCTTGATCTAATATTTGTAAGCCAACCTATATTTTCAGGTGAATTAATTAAAAATATTTCGTTATTACTCAATTTTATTTTTTTGCCAAGTTTTTCTATTTTAGAACTCGACTCTTCACCTGAATATTTTTTGGGAAGAAAAAAAAGATATTCTTTTTTATTTTGCTCTTTAATTGAATTAAAAAAGACAAAGTTTTTTAAACTTAGATCCAAAAAAAAATTATAAGAGAAAGTTTTTGGATCTATTAATATTTTTTTTTTAAGTTTTTGTATTTTGACTAAATCATATTTGATTTTATCAATATCTTTAATAGTAAAAATTTTTGTTTGTAATTTAGCCTGTTTTGTATATCTTCCATCAACATATAAATACTGTTTGTTAGTTAATATAAGCGCATATCCAAATGAACCAGAGAAGTTTGTAATTTTTTTTAACAAATTTTCCTCATTTTCAATAAATTCATTTAAAAACTGGTTATTTGAAGAGATCAAACAAGCAAAAAAATTTTTTTTTTTAAGATATTTTTTTATGTTATTTAGATTATTCATTTGCAGTTTTGCTTACAAATTTATCGATTACTTTTTTTTCGCCCTGATCATCAAAATTTATTAATAATTTATTTCCATCTATATGTATAATTTTCCCTGTACCAAAACCACTATGTACAACTGTTTCACCAACTGTAAAATTTGTAAAATTTTCAGTGAATGTAATTGTTTTAATATTTTTTTCTTTTTTATTATGTTGATTATTATAATTATTTTTTAGTCTATTCCATCCTGGACTATTTTTACTGTTTGAATTAAAATCTTGATCAAACACGAATTCATCAGCTTGATTTTCATCAATGGAAATTTCTGTAAATTTATCATCTATTTCATTTATAAAACGTGAAGATATCGATGTGTAGAGATCATAGTTGTCATTTTGCCTTCCATAGAATTTTCTTTGATTAGCAAACGATATATAAAGCTCTTTCTTAGCTCTGGTTATTGCAACATATGCTAGCCTTCTCTCTTCTTCAACACCCTCGGTTCCTCTATCTTCGATAGATTTGGGATGTGGAAATAAACCTTCTTCCCAACCAGGTAAAAAAACCGTATCAAATTCTAGACCTTTAGCTGAATGTATAGTCATTATGTTAATTTTCTCACCATCCCAATCTTCATCGATCGAAGTTTGTAAGGAAATATTTTCTAAAAATTCACTTAAGGACGCATATCCTTTCATTGATGTTTTAAGTTCTTTTAAATTTTCTAGTTTAGAGTCTGCCTCTGGCGTTTTCTCATTTTTAAGCATTAATGTATAGCCTGATTCATCTAGTACTGTTTCAAGCAAACTAACATGATCATCGTTTTCAGATTTTTTTTTCCAAGAAATCATGTGTATTAAGAAAGATTTTAAATTATGTATTGTTTTCGGTTTTAAAATATTTTCTTTTAAAATTTCTTGAGAAGCATCAAATAACGAGATTTCGCGCGATCTTGCAAAATTATGTATTTTTTTTAGAGAACTATTGCCAATAGATCTCCTTGGATTATTTATGATTCTCTCGTAAGAAATATCGTCACTAGATTGGTTAATTAATCTAAGATAACAGAGAGCATCTTTAATTTCAGATCTTTCATAAAATTTGAGACCTCCTATAAGTTTATAAGGAAGACCAATTTTAATAAAACGTTCTTCAAACTCTCTAGTTTGAAAAGCAGCGCGTACTAAAACCGATATTTCACTTAATTTATATTTTTTTGATAAAACTTGTTCTATAATATCTGAAACACCAACCGCTTCGCTAATTCCATCAAAGTAAGATTTTATTTTAACTTTTTCTCCAAGACCTAAATCTGACCAAATATTTTTTTCTAACCTATCTTCATTATTTGAAATTAATGATGTTGCACTATTAATTATGTTTTCCGTAGATCTATAATTTTGCTCTAATTTAATAGATTTTAAATTTTTAAAATCATCTTTAAAATTTAAAATATTTTTTACCTCGGCACCTCTCCAACTATAAATAGATTGATCATCGTCTCCAACAACACAAATATTATTTTTTTCAGTTATTAAAAGTTTTAACCAGAGATTTTGAATGAAATTAGTATCTTGAAACTCGTCAACTAAAATATATTTAAAATTTTTTTGATATAATTGTTTAATATCCTTAAATTTTTTTAGAATAGTGACAACATGAAGTATTAGATCGCCAAAATCAACACAATTCATTACTAGAAGTCTTTTTTGATAAATTTTATAAACTTTTAAAGAATTCGTTAAGTGAAAATCTTGGTTTTTAATATTGACGTCATCTGGCAATTGAGCTTTATTTTTCCATTGATCTATATAATAGGCGATTTGTTTTGGTGGATTTTTTTTAATATCTATATTTTCTGATTCTAAAATGTTTTTAATGAGTTTTATTTGATCTAAAGTGTCTATTATTGTAAAATTTGGTTTTAAATTAACTGCCTCAGCATTTTTTCTTAGCATTTTATTACAAATAGAATGAAAAGTTCCAAGCCAAGGAAATGCTATTGATCTTGAATTAATTAATTTGTTCACTCTGTCACGCATTTCATTAGCTGCTTTATTTGTAAATGTGACGCATAATATTTGCTGACCAAAACATTTTTTTTGTTCAATTAAATGTACTATTCTACTAGTCAAAACCTTTGTTTTTCCGGAACCAGCACCGGCCAAAACTTGTAGAGGCCCTTCAGTTGTAGTTACAGCCAATTTTTGTTGATTATTCAATAAATTTAAATAATTAATCATTTAGACCAAATTATCACAACGTTTGTAAATGAGAAAAAAAAAAACAAAAAAGCTGTTAGTATCAATATTTGCTGTATTAGTTTTATTAATTTTATATTTTTGCTCACCTTTTTTGTTGAATTTTAATGATAAAAAAAGAACAGGTATAGAAAATATTTTATCAGATCTAATATTTTACCAAATAAATATAAAAGGTGGAATTAAGTATAAACTAACCCCGCTGCCAATTTTAGAGATATCTGAGATACATATTCAAAAAGAAAATGAAAATAGTATTTTAAACAAAGTAATTATCAGAACATCAATTTTTGATTTAATACAAAATAGATTTTCTTATAAGGATGTTACTTTAGAAGGTGGGGAATTTATTGTTGATTTAAATAATTTAAAACACGTTTCATTTATTGAAGAGTTTAAACAAAAAAAAATATTTTTAAGAGATGTAAGCTTACGTTTTTTTAATAATAAACAATCATTTAATTTAGATAAAATAAATGCTAAGATTTATTTTGAAGATAGCTTAATTAAAAAAGTTAAAGGTCAATTTAACTTAGGTGAAATTAAGTTTAAAACCAAATATGACAATAATAAATTAAATTTAAAATCTAATGAAATTGATCTGAAAATCTCTGTGAATAATTTATTAAATAAGCAAAAAAATATTAAAATAAATTTTAATAATCAATCTATGCTCCCAGGAGTTAACAGATTATATGCATCTTTTAACTATGAGCAGATTAATGATGGTTTTAGTTTCGAAAGTCAAAAGTTTGAAACTAACTTATCTAACGGCTTTATAAAAATATCTAAATTAAAAAAAACAAATAATATTGTAATTGAAGGTTTTTTTAAAGATGTAAATTTTAAAAAAATTAAAAATAGTGATTTGAAAGATTTTTTTCAAAATAGATTGAATGAATTATCAAATATAATTGATGCCGAAATTATATTAAATTTTGAAAATATTAAAACTAAAAATAATTTATTTAATAAAGCTCAATTTAAAGTTAATTTTCAGAAGGGTGATGTTGTTTTTGAGAATATAAGTTTACTATCAAATGAAAATAAATTTTCTATTCAAGGAAGAAATATCAATTATCAAAAAGATAATTTATTATTCTATGAATTAGCTTTTGAAACAAAAGATTTAAAAAAAATATGTGCAAAAGTTTGTAATGACCAGGATATAGTTGATAAAATTATACATAATAAGATTAATATAAAATCAAAAGGTATATTAAATTTAAATAAAGCAAAGATAAGTGTTCAAGAAAACTTTTTTAAAAAATTTTTTAACGAAAATGAACTTAAAAAATTAAACACAAATTTAAATACTTTGATTATTTTTGGAAAGTTGGAAAATATATTTGAATTATCTAGGTATTTCGTACTTCTATAAGTTTACTTTGGTTTTACCATTTTTTTTGGATTAACAATTATATTATATTCGTCTTCAGTTATTAGACCGGTTTTTAATGTTTCATCTTTTAAAGTTGTGCCATTTTTATGTGCAGCTTTAGCTATCTTACTTGCATTATCATATCCAATAACTGGTGAGAGCGCAGTAACAAGCATTAACGAATTATTTAAAAGTTCATTTATTTTTTTCTTATTGGCTTTAATTCCTTTTACACAAAAATCCACAAAGCAATTTACTGAGTCTGAAATTAAATCGATCGATTGAATAATATTGTGAGCAATAAGAGGTTTAAAAACATTTAATTCAAAATGTCCATGAGTTCCTGCTATTGTAATACCAGTATGATTTCCAATAACTTTAGTACAAACCATTGTTATAGCTTCACATTGTGTTGGGTTAACTTTACCAGGCATAATTGATGAACCAGGCTCGTTTTCTGGAAGCTCTAATTCTGCATAACCTGCTCTGGGACCTGATCCAAGAAATCTTATATCATTAGCAATTTTTGTAAGTGCTACCGCCGTCGTACTTAGACTTGCAGAGAAATTTACAATTGGATCGTGACTTGCTAGAGCTTCAAATTTATTTTTAGCAGTTTGAAATGGTAGTTTTGTATTTTTTTTAATTTCTAAAGCTATTTTTTTATCCCAACCTTTTTTTGAATTTATTCCAGTGCCTACCGCAGTTCCTCCTTGGGCCAAATAATAAACTTCATTTAAAGCTTTTTTAATTCTATCTATAGAGTTTTTTATTTGTGCCTCGTATCCTGAGAATTCTTGGCCTAGAGTTAGAGGAGTAGCATCTTGAAGGTGAGTTCTTCCAATCTTTACAATATCTTTAAATTGCTTTACTTTTTTATTTAAGCTTTTTTCTAACTTTACAAGTGCGGGCAATAACCTCTTATTTGCATGAATTGCAACTGCTATATGCATTGCTGTTGGAAATGTATCATTTGTTGACTGAGCCATATTAACATGATCATTTGGATGAACGGGTTTTTTAGAGCCAAGTTTACCACCAAGTATTTCAATAGCTCTATTGGATATCACTTCATTTACATTCATATTTGTTTGTGTACCAGACCCTGTTTGCCAAACCTTTAAGGGGAAATGATCATCTAATTTTCCTGAAATTACCTCGTCAGAAGCTTTTTGTATTGCCTTAGATATTTTAGGATCTAAGTCTTTAAACTTTTGATTTACAATAGCTGCAGATTTTTTGACTACTCCTATTGCATGTATTAATTCCAATGGAACATTTACTTTTCCAATTTTAAAATTCTTTATAGATCTTTGAGTTTGAGCGCCCCAATATTTATCATCTGGAACCTTGATTTTTCCAAAACTATCAAATTCATTTCTTGATGCCATAATATTTTGACTATATTAAATATATATACACTAAATATTAAAATACAATGAGCGTTATAATTATCGGTGGAACATTCGGCATAGGCCTTGAGCTAGCAAAAAAATATTTAGGAAAAACAAATAATCTAATTATTTTAGGTAGAAGCGAAGAAAAATTTGTACAAATAAAAAATGATCTAGCTAACAATAGCACTAATATTATTTGTAAAAGGGTAGATGTGACTAATACTGTTGAAACACAAAATACACTCAGGGAAATAATAACCAATTATAGCGATTTGGATCTTATAGTATATTCGAGTGGTTTTTATAAACCGAACAATACATTTGATGTAGATTTAGACTTATACAGAAAAACAATTGAAGTTAACTTTATGGGATTAATAAACGTAATGTCTATAATTTTACCTTATTTGAAAAAACAACAAAAAGGTCACATTGCTATGATCAGTTCTCTTGCAGGTTTTTTTGGCTTACCTAATTCATCTGGTTACGGACCAAGTAAAGCTGCAATGATGAATTATTCAGAGTCAATTTATAATGATTGTAAAAAAAATAATATTTTCGTGAGTGTAATTAATCCTGGTTTTGTCAAAACAAGGCTTACAGATCAAAATAAATTTGAGATGCCATTCTTAATGACAGCAGAAAAAGCTGCTAAAATTATTTACAAAGGTTTGGAGAAAAAGAAATATGATATTACCTTCCCTTTTATGATGAGTTTAATTTTTAAAACTCTAAAAATATTACCAAAACCTATATTTTTATTTCTAATAAAATATATGGTTAAAACTAATAATTAGAAAATTACAAAGTAAATTAAAACTAACACAACTAAATTTGCGCCTAACAAAAATTGTGTGCCTCTATTAAAAAAAGAGTTTGTTTTTTGTTCGATCTCTATGGGATTAACCTGTGCAAGTCTTATTAAGTTATTTTTTTTCATATTTTACAAGTAATAGTAAATTGTGACTGACTTTATGAGAAAGTTTGTCTTTTTTAAGACTATTAACTTTCTAGTAATTTTAAGGCTTGGTTTAATAAGTCTTCTGACTCTTTATGTTCTCCAGAATTATGGGCTTTTTGACCCTGATCACGTAATTGCTTAATTTCAGTAAATTGCTCTTTGGAAATTTGTTTAGACTCAGATAGTATTTGATCAATTTTTTGAATTAATACTGGGCAAGAACCTGCAAAGCTAATATCAGATGCAAAAAATAAAAAAATTAATATAATTAAATTTTTTAAAATATTTAATAATTTATTTTTCAATCTTGTCTAAACTTTGGAAAATCTCTAATTATTGCAAGTATAACAAACCAATAAAATCTCAGTTTATTGAAAAAACCCTTTTTGGACTTAAGAATATGATATTTGGATAGTCCACATTCTGTTTTTATGTAATCTGTTATATTTTTAGTCATTTTTTAATTTTTTCTATAATTTTTTTTATAATAAAAGGCACCAAGCCAATCAACATAAATGAAATTATAATATGAAAACTAAGTATATCATTAATACTATTAATTTTAGCTAATTGGACACCTGCGTTTACAAAAACTACAGTCCCAATCAACATTCCTATTTGAGAAACAATATAGAATGTCATTGTTTTCATTTTAGTAAGACCAAAAATTAAGTTTATAATAAAAAAAGGGAATATTGGGCTTAATCTTAAAAAAAATAAGTAAAAAACACCATCTTTACTAATACCTAAGTTCACTCTTTCCACGTATTTTTGGTATTTATTTTCTACATAATTTCTTAGCACGAAACGGGACATTAAAAAGCAAAAAGTAGAACCAATTGAACTTGCAAAAGAGGTAAGTAACACCCCTGGTACTAATCCAAACAACACGCCTGCTAAAATTGTTTTTATCGCTGCAAAAGGTAAGGCAAAAGTAGTAACAATTATATAAATAACAAAGAAAACCGCATAGTAAAAATAATAATTTTCATTGATTAGATTTTGTAAACTAATTTGACTTTTTTTAATAATTTCAAGAGACATGAATTGACCTAAATCAAATACTAATACTGAGAGAAACGAAATTAAAAAAATTAGAACTATTAGAACTTTTAAAAATTTATTATTCATCAGCCACAGCTTGACCCACCTAAAACGCAAAATTTTGAACAATGCGGATGGTTTAAATAAATTCTTTTCGAAGATTCTTTTAAAGTATTCCCTAAATCAAATTCCGAATTATAGGGTAGGAGAGTACATGCAATAACACTTGGATAGTCATTTCCTTTTTTTTTAACAATCATTCTAGAACTTGAACACATAACTTCATTTTGATTTTTATTCAAAATTTTCCAGCACTCCGTCGTTATCTCTGGAGTATCAGATTTTTCATCCATCTCAGCAAATGTGACTAACTGCATCTTTGAGTCTGCATTAATATTTAATTTATTATCATTTATAAATTTTTTAAAATTTTCTCTTGTTGCTGTTTCATCTTCATTCCACATTAACCTTGTGGCTAAACAATAATTAAAATTATTTTTTGACAACCATTTTAGCCCTTCAATCATAGGAGCCCAGCTTTTTGACCCTCTTATTTGCTCATGCTTTTCTTTTAAATAATGATCAATCGATACTCTTATTGTTAAATTCAAGTGATTTAATCTAAATAGATCATTTTTATTATTAAGCATTGGTCTCATAGCATTTGTTAAAACGAGAGTTTTAAAACCATTATCTAATGAATATTTGATCATCTTAAAAATATCCTTATTCATAAATGGTTCTCCACCAGTAAAACCAATTTTTTCTGTTCCCATTTCATTTTGAATGCTCTCATTAACAAAACTTTTAAATTCGTTAAATGATAAATAAGCTAAACGATCGTTTTTTGGGCTTGATTCTATATAGCAACCTTTGCAGGCTAAATTACACAATGTTCCAGTATTAAACCAAAGAGTTTTAATTTTTTCAGTCTCTATAAATGCCCTTTTTTTATTATCGGCGGTTAAAAATTTATTTTGGAATTTGCTAAACATATCTTATAACTTAAATAATATTGTGTAATAATATGTTTTTTATAGGAGTTTTTCAAAAATACATAATGAGATTAATTGTCTTTTTTTTAATTTTTATTAGTTTAAATAAATTAGCAATGGCAGAAGAAAAAAAAGCATATTTTGCAGGTGGGTGTTTTTGGTGTGTTGAGGAAGCTTTTGAAAAAACGCCAGGTGTTTTAAAAGCTATATCAGGATATACAGGCGGCGATTTAAAAAACCCAACTTACGAACAAGTTACCTATAATGAAACAGGCCATTATGAAGCCGTAGAGGTGGTTTATGACTCAAAAGTAATTTCTTATAAGCAATTACTTGATGTATTTTGGAAAAATATCGACCCATATGATGCGAAAGGTCAATTTTGTGACAAAGGCTCAAGTTACCTTACAGCTGTTTTTTATCAAAATGATGAAGAGAAATTAGCATTTGAAGACTCTAAAAAAAAATTAGGTAAATCAGATATTTCAGATTTTGTAACACACTTAAAAAAATTAGACGTTTTTTATCCAGCTGAAGATTATCATCAGGATTATTATAAAAATAATCCTATTAGATACAAACTTTATAAAACTGGCTGCGGCAGAGTTCAGCGTTTAAAAAAAATTTGGGATTAATTTTTTGAAAAATATTTTAATATCAATGGTATAGAAAATATAATTAAAAAAATTCTTAAGAAATGGTGATAGGTCACAAAAAGAGGATCTATATTATATGCAATACTTATCACTACCATTTCGTGAAGTCCTCCAGGAGCAAAGCTTAAGAAAGCTGCCATAAAATCAAAACCAAAAAATATTTGAAGTAAATATGCAAATATAGCCGCAACACCTAAAAGCAAAATAGATATTATAAAACCATGAAATGAGTAATATCCAATATCTTTTATGGGTAAACCACTTAATCGGCATCCAATTGCAGAACCTAAGAACACAAAAGCGATATTAATAAAAATATCTGGGAAACGGGCTGTTGTAATTTCTAATGTATAGAAGAAGCCGCAGAATATCATTGCAGCAAGAATAGGCGCTGATGGTATTTTTAACTTTTCGAATCCAATTGTTCCTATTTGAGATATGATTAAAAGAAAAATTAATTCTAAAAAATATCTTAAAGAATAATCTGGATTGTTACCGTGCGACGTAATTTCTTGATAGCCAACCTGTGTTACAAATACGAATGGTAAAATCAATACAATAAATAAAACTCTGGTTGCTTGAGGTATCACTACTTGCCCACTTTCTTTCTTACTGTTAGTCAATTGATTTATTGCACCGGCTATCACCACAAATGCTCCTGGCATTCCAGCTAGGATAGAAACTAGTTTTTTAAATTTACAAATTTTATGAAAGTAAACTGCAGTTATAATCGCACCAATGATAGTGCAAATTATCATCGCTATTGATGAATATACCCATAAATGAATTTTGTATAATAAACTTATATTGAACGAACCAGCTAATATAACTCCGATTATTAAAAGAACTGGTAAAAAAATTTTTTTATCGAATGTAATTCTATAATTTGTGAATGAAATAAATAAATTTAAAAGTAACGCACCCAGTAACCATGGTAATGGTAAATTAATTAAAGTTGCTAGATAACCGCCCACTGCACCAATTAGAATACTTTTATAACTCTTTTGTATGGCTTTAACATATCCAAACATTTTATTTTTTTCTCTTTTCTATTCTTAGGTATTTTTCGTAATTTAATAAAGATAGAGTATCTTTTGCTTTATTTTTAAACTTTGGAATTCTATTTTTTTTTATTAAATCCAAGGTTTGTTTAGTTGCATCAATATAACCATCTAAAATTTGTTGTGAGAATAATGCAAATTTAAATTTATTTTTAATAACATCTTTTAGATTAAACTTAACATTTTGGGTTATATTCAACATGAGCGGGATACCTTTAACATGATCCCTAATTATTTTGAGTTGTTTTTGAGTATTAAGACCAGTCATAAAAACTGCATCAACACCCATTTTTTTATATTCTAAACATCTTTTTAAAGTTTCATTCATTGATCCTAAAGTAAGCGCGTCTGTTCTTGCTATTACTAAAATATTCTTGTTTTCTCTCGCAGCCTTTATTGCTGTATACAACCTTTCTTTTGCTTCTTTTATATTTAACAATAAGACTTGATCTGTAAGTGCACATTTTTTTGGAAAAATTTGATCTTCCAAAACTAATGCAGATGCGCCTGCATTTTCTAAATCTTTGACGGTTCTGTAAACATTTGCTGGCCCTCCAAATCCAGTATCTGCATCAACAATGATTGGAAGTTTAGTTTGATTACAAATAGAGTATGTAGCGTCTACTAATTCTTTTTGAGTAATTAAACTTGCATCAGGATAACCCAAGATTGCCGAAGATAATGCAAAACCACCAATGAACGAAATTTTGAAACCTTTATTTTCAATTAATTTAGCCGAGAGAGGGTCATGACATGTTGGAAGATAATAGCATTTATTATCTTTTAAAAACCTTTTTAATTGATGAGTTTCTTTATTCATTTGATAATAATGACCTTAGTTGATTACTGAAGCTTGACAATATTTTATAATACTTAGGCACAGTTTTGTTTGTAAAAAACTGTTTCCAGCCTGAAACACTTACTGTAGCTTTAAAATTATTTTTGCTATCGAAAGCAGGTATAGCTACACTTGCAATGTTATCCAGTCTTTCTCCCTCGGTAAAAATATACCCTTTTTTTTCAATTTCTTTTTTCAATTCTATATTTTTATCTGTGTATGCTAATAAAACTTTTCCTGTAGCAGAATTTAATTCAAATGTGGTTCCTTCAACAACATAGTGATTTAGTTCAGATTTAGAATTTACTCTATATAAACAAACCTTTTTTTTACCTGCTCTAACCCAATAACCGGCTGATTGACCAGTAACTTCACAAATTTCATTTAAAATATTTCGGATTTCTGTTCCAATTTTGAAATTGGAATTATAAATCGACCCTAATTTCCAACTACCCGGGCCAAGACGATAACTTCCATTAATTTCGTTTTTTATTAAAAAATTATGTTTAATAAGTGAGTTACAAATCCTTAATATTGTTGACTTATTCAATCTAGTAATTGCTGTTAATTCTTTTAATGAAATACTTTTGTTACCATCCCCAAAAGAATTTAAAATTTGAAATGCTTTATCTAAGACTTTGATTGAGCTCATAATGTTTTACAATGTGAAACATCATTTTATATTATAAAATTTATTGACAATCCATTTTTTTTTTTGCAAAATTATCTTTTAAATATCGGAAAAATTTCAAAATGGGTAAAGCTTACACACCTAATATTAAGTCAAATAAAGGAAAAAATTTAACTAAATACGTTGCAGAGTTTGTAAAAAAAAATAAATATAACAAAATTCCAAATAATGTTGTTGAATTAGCTAAAAAACATATTTTAGACGGTTTTGGACTAGCGTTGTCCGGTTCTGTTGCACGAACTGGAGATTATCTTTTTAAACATATCAAGGAAAATTCTGCTAAAGGCAGAGCAACTGTAATTGGTTCAAAAATGAAAGTTACATCAAGATTTGCAGCATTAGCAAATGGAGTTGGTATTCACTCAGACGATTACGACGACACACAGCTTGCGGTTCAAAAAGACAGAGTTTACGGGTTATTAACCCACCCTACTGCGCCTTGTTTACCAAGTGCATTTGCAGAGGGAGAATTAAAAAAAATTAATGGTAAAGATTTTCTGAATGCATATCTAATTGGAGTAGACGTTGAATGTAAAGTTTCAGAAGCAATGTCTCCCAGACACTATCAACACGGTTTTCATTCTACAGCAACATGCGGAACTTTAGCATCTGCTGCTGCAGCTGCTAAAATTAGAGATTATAATGTTGATCAAATTCAAAGATCACTCGCAATTGCAGCATCTTTAAGTGCCGGACTTAGAGAAAATTTTGGAACAATGACAAAACCACTTCATGCAGGAAGAGCAGCAGAAAGTGGAGTAGTAGCTTGTGATCTTGTAGGTTATGGCTGGTCAGCTACAGATAAAATTTTGGAGTCACCAAGAGGCTTTTTTCAAGCACATGGAGGTGGTTATAATTTAAATTCTATTAAAGGACAATTGGGAAGACCATGGACTTTTTCAAAGCCCGGTATTTCTATCAAACCTCATCCATGTGGATCTTTAACTCATCCTGGTATGACCAAAATGCTTGAGTTGATTTTAAAACATAACATTAAGCCTCAAGATGTCGTAAAAGTTGATGTTGGAACCAATCACAATATGCAAAACGCTCTAATTCATCATAGGCCAAAAAATGAATTTCAAGCAAAGTTCAGTATGGAATATTCAATGGCAATTTTATTAGTTCAAAGAAGAGCTTATATACCTGAATATCAAGACAAAAGAATTAATAAGCCTGATGTTCAAAAGATGTTAAGGAAAATTAATTTCTATAAAAATAAAGTTGCTGAGGCTGCTGGCTACGACAAAATGACAACTATTATCGATATCCATTTAAAAAATGGAAAGAAAATATCTGGACGAGGTGACTTTGGTAAAGGAAGTCCAATGATACCCATGACATATGATGAAGTTGCAGATAAATTTTTAGGTTGTTGTGAATTTGCTAAATGGTCTAGTAAAAAATCTAAAGCACTGATTGAAACAGTTAGGCATTTAGAAAAAGTTAAAGATATTAGTAAATTAAGCAGTTTACTATCTAAATAGTTTTCAATGAAAGTGGCTATACTTGATGATTACCAGGGTGTAGCTGAACAGCTAGTTGATTGGTCAAAATTTAAAGATACTTGTGAAATAAAAGTTTTTAACCAACCTTTTGAAAACGAGGATCACGCTATAGAAAATCTTAGAAGTTTTGATGCTCTCCTAATAATGAGAGAAAGAACTCCAATGACAAAAAAGCTGTTGCATAGTTGCCCAAATTTAAAGTTTATAGCTACAAGTGGAATGAGAAATTTAGGTATTGATTTAGAATATGCTAAATCAAAAGGAATTATAGTTTCCGGATCAGAGGGTAATAAAAATCCTACAGCAGAATTAACCTGGGCTTTAATTTTGGGTCTTGCCAGGAACATAAAACAAGAGTCTGAAAATATGTATCAAGGATATTGGCAAACAACTATTGGATTTGAACTTAAAGAAAAAACTCTAGGTATAATGGGTTTAGGAAACCTAGGCAGTATGGTTGCGAAAGTAGGAAAAGCTTTTGGAATGGAGGTTATAGCTTGGAGTGAGAATTTAAAAATGGCAGATGCAGAAAAACATGGTGTCATGGCAGTAACTAAAGAGGAGTTATTCGAAAAATCAGATTTTTTGACGATACATTATCTTTTAAGCGATCGTAGTAGAAATTTAGTAAAATATGAAGATATTTCTAAAATGAAAAAAACCGCTTTTATAATCAATACTTCAAGAGGACCAATTATAAATGAGGATGATCTTATAAAAGCATTACAAGACGAAATTATTGCAGGTGCTGGTCTGGATGTTTATGCAATAGAACCATTACCAGAAAATCATAAATTACGATTTTTACCAAATGTTTTATTAACACCTCATATTGGATATGTTACATTAGATAATTATGCTAAGTGGTACAATCAAATGGCAGAAGATTTACAAGCTTTTTTAGAGGGTAAGCCCATAAGAATTTTGTAAAAAAATATTCAAAGTTTTAAAAGAACAGTATATAAAAAACTTATGAAAAAAATTAGTATTCTGGTTGTCTTTATAACATGTTCACTATTTTCATTTGAAACTTATGCGGCAAAAATAAAAGTACAATCCGTTTCTGATAATCCTATTTTTGCTTTTACAAACCCTAATGCAAAAGTAAACGTCATTGGTTTTGTTGGAGGGGCTGGTATTAAAAAAGGTGTTGGGAAATCTCAAAACCCTTTAGCAAGAGATAGAAAGTCATTTAAACGGGCAGGAATGAATTACTACATATTTCCAAATCCAAAAACTAAGAAGGCTATAAGTTTAAAATATAGAAAAAGCAAAGATCATGTTAAAAAAATTTCAAATTTACTTGAATACTTAAAAAAAGAAAATAACCTCCCAACGATATTGGTTGGCCATAGTCGTGGCTCTGTCTCAGTTGCAGCAGCTGCGAATAATTTGGGTAAAGAGATTGTCAAAGGTATCGTTATCATGGGATCTTTAACAGCTACAAGTAAGAAAATAACATCACCATTTACAATGAGTAGTATGTTGAAAAAAACATCAGTGCCTGTTTTAATAATACATCATAGAAAAGATGGTTGTGAAGTGACACCTTTTGCACCTACAAAAAGTCTGTCGAAAAAAAAAGGTTTTCCGTTAGTTGCAATTAGTGGCGGCGGATCAACAGGTAATCCTTGCGGTCCTTTACATTATCACGGATTTGAAGGCACAATGAATCAAGTTATCGACGAGATAAAAAAATGGGCAGAAGCTCTGTAATCATATTATCACTGTTAATTTTAATTTTTTCTAACACTAATGGGTTCTGCGAAAGATTTATACCTTTAGAATTATTTACTGGAGGTGAAATTAGAGATGATAATGAAATTAGATTTACTATTGCAAATAAAGTTTTTGGATCTAAAAAAAGAAAAAAAATTACAGGTCCAGAAAACTGGACAAATCCAATAAGTGGAAAAAATATTAAAGTTTATCGAAGAACTAGAGCAGGACAAAGTGGATTAAAAACACAATTATTCACAATTACAAATAATGGCCAGTGCATGGGGAGAGTGTGGGATAGTAGACGTGGTGGAAAATTAATCGAAAATGGATGTAAATTCCCGCTGGGAATTTGGAAAAAAAATGAAAAGAGAACTTTTCTAGGTAGCTCAGGAGGGAAACCTAGAAAAATTGAAATTAAGATTTTAAAATTAGGTAAAAAAAATAATAGTAAATTAATATTTAATTGGAAGCTTTATGATGCCTCAGATAAATTGATAGATAATAATGATTATACTTTTTCACCTGGAAAAGCTATGAGCGCTTTAATCGATCGGTGATGAAATAAAATTATAATAAAAAACTAATTTGTATTTAGCCAGCTATTAACACTATTTGACAGTTCAATACTTTCTATTTTATCCCTTAAAATTTCAATCTTTTCATCGTCTAAAGCATATGCTGCTAATGATTTAAATTTTGATAATATTTGTTCTTTGGTTAAAGGGTTTTCTGGAGACCCCTTTCTATATTTTTCAGTATGACTATATTTTTTATTATCTTTTGTTACCACTTCGACAGATGCCATATGTCTAAATTTGTGACCTAACTTTTCTATTTTTGGATCAACTTCAGCAGTTATTTTTTTCATAAAATTTAAAATCTCAGGACTAGATATTTTATCTTTACTAAATTGATTTACAAATAGTTCACCCTCAAGAGCAATCAATGCAAGACCATAGTAAATATTCATTTGTGCAGAGGTAATATTATGGTTTTTATAGTTCCATGCGCAATGAACATACGTCGGATGGCTAATTTTGGCTTTTATATTTTTGATATCTTTCGCTAAGATATTATTTTTTTCCATTATATTTTTAAGACAATCGAGAGCAGAATGAATACTTGTAACTGAGGCATATGGCTTAATGCCAGTGTTTATACATTCCCATTCTTTGAAAAGATTTCTAGTTGATCTAGCAAAATCATTTTTTCCTGAGAAACTTGATAAAAAACCTCCATAATTTGCTTCAACAATATTTTGTATTCCAGTGAAATTTTTTGCAGATAATTCAGCGGCTAAAACACCTGCTTGGGCAGCTCTGCCAGAATGAAGCCTTTTCACCATAGCACCTTCTTGAGCAGCCATTAGGCCGGCACCTAAAGATCCAGCAATTCCAATTGCATTGGTCATTTGTTTAGTATTGAAATTCATTAATTTTCCTGCAGTTATTGCTGCAGCTATTGTTCCATGGGTTCCCTGAGGGTGAAAACCTCTAAGTAAAAGTTCTGTACCAGCTGCTGACCCTATACGAGTCGAAACTTCATAGCCCGCAACCACAGAAGTTAAAAATTTTTTACCATTCGTATTTCCTATTTTTTCTGAAACGTTAATTGCAACAGGAACAATAATAGAATTTGGATGTAATATTGACTCTCTATGAATATCATCTGACTCAAAACCATGACCAGCTGTAGAATTAATTAAAACTGCATTTAACAAAGATGTTTTAATGTTCGTACCAATTAAACTACACTCTTTTACATCTTCTTCGTTTGTAACAACCTCTTTTAAGGTTTTCGTCCACTCTAAAGTATTACCATGGATACAACATCCAATACCATCTAAGAAAAGAAGCTTTAAATATTTTAAAATATTATTTGGAATTTTTTCGTATTCTAATTGTGCAGCAAATTCTGCAAGAGTTTTTGTAGCTCCGTTTTGACTCATGTGGCTATATTATTTTCCATATACCTTCTGCACTTGCCAGTAGTTTATCTTCACATTTTAACTGTCCGTACATAAAAATTAATGACCGAGTTTTCTTTTTAATTTTTGCAAAACCAATAATTTTATCTCCAGCTTTTGATCCACCTATAAAATTTGTATTTAGGCTTATTGTCACTGCACTCCCTTCAATTAGTTGATGTGCGGCAGTTCCCATTCCAGAGTCTAGCATTGACATTATATAACCACCATGAGTTACCCCACCTGCATTTATATGGTAGTCTTGAATTTCTGTTTTAAATTCATATTCATTTTCTGATAACTTACGAAACTCTAAACCGCCGTTATGTTTCATGAAACCGACTTTGCTAATATTTCTAAATTTGCTCATAATTAATCATCCTTTAACTTTAAATTTTAGCGCTTTTCCATTATTACAATATCTTTTTCCAGTAGGTTGCGGACCGTCATCAAATAAATGTCCGTGATGACTTCCGCACTTTCTACATCGATATTCTGTCCTTGCATATCCAATATGATAATCTGTTTTAGTTTCAAAAGCCTCTGGTTTACATTCAAAAAAAGATGGCCATCCACTACCACTTTCGTATTTTTTATCTGAATCGAATAGAAGAGTATCACAAGCCGCACAATGATACGTTCCTTTTCTTTTTTCTTCATTTAAACTACTGCTACCTGGGCTTTCAGTACCATCCTCTCTCATAATTTTATATTGTTCAGAATCTAATATTTCTCTCCAATTTATACTTTTTTTATCTTGGAATTCTGTCATAAGTTTCAAATTAGTTTAATGATTTCATATTGTAAAATAAATTTTACCTTTAAATTATTAAATTTTTCATTAAACATTACAATATGAATAATTATGATGTTGTTATTATTGGCGCTGGAAACGCAGCTCTGTCTGCAGCCTTATCAGCAAAGGATAATGGTGCAAAAAAAATATTGGTTTTAGAAAAAGCGACAAAAAAAGAAAAAGGTGGCAACAGCAGATATACTAATGGTGCATATCGATTTGCATACAATGGTTTTTCAGATTTAAAAAAAATAATTCCAACCCTTAAAAATTCAAATAGCGTTGATTATGGAAAATATACTGTTAATGATTTTTTAAAAGACATGCAAAAAGTTACAGATGGAAAAACAGATAAACAGCTGTCTAAAATTTTGAGTTCTAAAAGTTTTGAAACTGTGCATTGGTTGAGTAAAAAAGGTTTAAAATTTACCCCAATAGAGGGTAGACAATCTTTTAAGGTCGATGGTGTAATGAAATATTGGGGAGGTTTAACTCTTGAAGTTAATGGACAAGGGGAGAAACTAATAGACTCAATGTTAAAAATTATAAAAAAAAATGGAATTAAAATACAATACGACTCGGCAGCAACTGATTTAATATTTGAAGATAATATCGTTAAAGGTGTCGAGATTTTATATAAAAATAAACCAAAAAAGATTTTTGCAAACTCAGTTGTTTTAGCCTGTGGTGGTTTTGAGTCTAGTCCTGAGATGAGAACAAGATACCTTGGACCTGGTTGGGAAATGGCCAAAGTAAGAGGAACAAAACATAACACTGGCGATGGACTAACTATGGCAATGAAAATAGGGGCGTCGCCATATGGGAATTGGTCAGGATGCCATGCAGTGTTTCACGATATGAACGGCCCAGAATTTAGTGATTTAAAAATAAGTAATAAATATAGAAAAATTAGTTACCCATGGGGAATAGTTGTTAATGCTGATGGTGAAAGATTTGTTGATGAGGGTGAGGATTTTAGAAATTATACCTACGCAAAGTTTGGTCGTGAAGTTATAAAGCAACCTAATCAAATAGGTTGGCAAATATTTGATCATAAAGTTCGTCATATGCTTTATCCTGAGTATGATGTGAAATCTGCAACAATGGTAAAAGCTAAAACCATAGAAGAACTAGTTAAAAAATTATCTGGGGTCAATAGCTCCAAAGCACTAAAAACAATTAACGAATTCAATAACTCTGTAAGAGACGATATAAAATACGATCCAACAATAAAAGATGGAAAATGCACTGAAGGTTTAAAAGTAAATAAAACAAACTGGGCAAACAAAATAGATCAAGCTCCGTTCTATGCCTACGGAGTAACATGCGGAATTACTTTTACTTTCGGTGGATTAAGAGTTGATAAAAATTGTCAGGTTTTAAATAAAGTTATGAAGCCAATTAAAGGATTATACGCTGCTGGAGAAATGGTTGGTGGAATATTTTATTTTAACTATCCTGGAGGAAGTGGCCTTACATCAGGAGCGGTCTTTGGAAAAATTGCTGGCAATTCTGCTGCTTTAAATTAAAAAGGACATTTGACATTTAGTTTTGTACTAAGTGCTTTTAGATCATTTGCTACTTCATACGGTATCAGTATTCCATTTTTTAAGTTCTTTTGTTCTGTTTCATATTCAGGTTCACCAGGATGCATGATTTTGCTAAAGTTATTAGCTTTTTTCAATTTTTTAACTTTACTAATTCCATACTCTATTTTTTTAATAAAACTTTTTTTATTTTGAAATAAATCAGCTTTTAAACATATTATAAAATGACCCACATTTGCAGGACCTGTAAAATCATTTCCGAATTGATTTTTAACATTACCACTATGAAAACCTCCAGTAAATATTCCTGCAATGATATCCATCATCCAAGAAATACCTGCCCCTTTCATACCACCAAAAGGTAACATTATTCCTTCGAATGCTTTGGCACCATCGTTTGTAGGTTTTCCGTTTTTATCTAAAGCTAGACCGTATGGTATTTTTTTTCCGTTTTTAGCAGCAAATTTTAATTTCCCACGTGCAACTGCTGAACAAGCCATGTCTAATATAAATGGTTTATTTTTGTTTGCGGTTGGTGCTCCAAAAGCAAATGGTGCGGTACCAAAATGTGCGGCCATTGCTCCATATGGCGGTAAAGCAGGTGAAGAGGAAGTAAACATCCATGCAATACAATTATTATTTGTTGCTATTTCCAAGTAATTTGCCGCCATCCCAAAATGATTACTGTTATAAATACCAGCTATTGCTACTCCACTTTTTTTTGCTATTTGAACACATTTTTTCATTGCAAGAGTTGATGTAACAAAGCCTAATGAATTATCTCCATCGATGTGGAGAATATTTTTTGAAATTTTTTTAAATTTTATTTTTGGCATTGGATTTGCAACTTTTTTTTCAATACGTTTACAATATATTGGCACTCTCACAACGCCATGAGACCATATCCCTCGAATATCTGCTCTCACTAGCCCTTTAGAAATTATAGAAGCATATTTTTTTGGCACATTATACTTTTCATAAATACGACAAATAAATTTCTGCAGTATATTATGCTTAATATTAATATTTTTTTTATTCATTTAAATTATCTTTTATCTGTATCATTTTTTTAAAATATTACATATTGTATAGAGCAAACTTAATTTAATGAAAAATCTAAAATTTTTAGTTCTAGAAGGTGACGGAATAGGCCCAGAAATAACAAAGGCATCTACTGATGTCTTGAAAGCTGCTCTTGATAAGTTTAACGTGAGTGTTGAGTTTATTTATGAAGATATCGGTTTTGTTTCTTTAAAAAAATTTAAAACAACTTTTAGAAAAGAGATCTTAAAAATTGGAGAAAAATGTGACGGTATCATACTTGGAACCTGTTCTCATAATGATTACCCTCCAACTAATTTAGGAGGATTAAACCCATCAGGTGTTATTAGAAAATATTATGATTTGTATGCTAATGTAAGACCAGCAAAAAATAGACTTGGTAAATCAACTAAATTTCCAATGGGAATTGATTGTATTGTAATGAGGGAAAATACTGAGGGATTTTATTCAGATAGAAATATGTATCAAGGTGTTGGTGAATTAATGCCAACTAAAGATTGCGCAATATCAATCAGAAATATTACAAGAAAAGGATCAACGCGAATTGCAGAAATTGGATTTAAATATGCGCAAGAAAGAAGAAAAAAACTTGTAGCTATTCACAAGGCAAATGTTTTAAGATTTAGTGATGGGCTTTTTTTAGAGTGTGTGCGTGAAGTATCAAAAAAATATCCTGACGTTGAATACAAAGAGCAAATCGTTGACTCTATGTCAGCTTTAATAATTAGGGACCCATCAATATTTGACGTAATCCTTGCAACAAATTTATTTGGGGATAATTTATCAGACGCAGCTTCAGAGATTGCTGGTGGACTTGGTCTAGCCGAGTCAATTAATGCTGGAGATGATTACTGTATAGCACAAGCACAACATGGATCAGCACCAGATATTGCAGGAAAAAATATTGCCAATCCGGTTTCACTTGTGGGATCTACTGCAATGTTATTGGACTGGTTAGGTAAAAAAAAAAATGAAGAAAAATTAAAAAAAATATCAATGTTGATTGAAAACGCGATAGATAAAACTATAATTAATAAAGAAACTAGAACACCAGATATAGGAGGAGAGTTGTCTACCACAGAGTTTACAAAAAAATTAATTGAAAATCTTAATAATTGAATTATAGTTTTAGAATGGAAATTTATAAAAAGCCAATAACAGAAAATTGTGTCTGGAAAGTTTCAGATTTTAAAAGCGAAAGCGAATGGACTTATTATTTTTCTGAAGATGAAATATTAGAATTAGAAAATGCAGCAAGTCAGATAATTAACAAAAATTTAGCACCAAATTTATTTTCAAAAAAAAATTTTGTATTGAATAAATTAGAAAAAGTTTTAGCAGACCAATTAGATATTCTTCAAAATGGAAGAGGTTTTATAAGGTTAAGAGGTATACAACCAAAAAAATACGATGAATTAACTTTGCGAACTATTTATTGGGGAGTTTGCTCACATTTTGGATCTGGTATTCCTCAAAACTCCAAGGGTGAATTAATGAGTGGTGTTAAAGATTATGGAGATAAACTTAAAAGTGACAATCCCTATCGCGAAGGGATTAGGTTGCATAGAACGACAGCTAAAATTGATGCTCATACAGATAGCTGTGATCATGTTGCATTATTATGCGTCCAGAGAGCCAAAGAAGGAGGAGAGAGTGGAGTAATTAGTGCACTTGCTCTTTACAACGAAATCTTAAAAAATAAACCTCAGTATTTAGAACCACTTTGCAGAGGTTTCTTCATCGATTTGATCGGCAAAGGAAAAACAGAGAAAGAGTTAAGCTCCCATCCAATACCAGTGTTTAGTTATTATGGTGGTAAGATGTGTTCGAGATTTAATAAAGTCCAAATTGAACTAGGTGCAGAAAAAAAATCTGGTGGTCTAGATAATTTAAGTCAAGAAGCAATAGATTATGTCCAACACCTAACTGAGAATGACGATTTTCATTTAAAGATGATGTTAGAGGAAGGTGATATTCAAATTTTAAATAATAGAGTTACTTATCATACGCGAACAAAGATTTTAGACCACGAGTGTCCTACAAAAAAAAGGTTGCTTTATAGAGTTTGGTTAAATGCACCAGAACCACGACCAATGCATCCAAATTTTGCAAACCAACTAAATACAGGACAACGTGGCGGTGTCACTAAGCGAATTAATTAATCTTGACAACCTCTCACCCAACGGATGCTAAAGATCTAGAAATTAAAAATCATAAATGTTTTTTCGTTGGCGGAGTAAAAAAAAATGTTGATAGTAAAGAAATTGTAAAAGGGACTATGTATGTCGAGCAGTTCACACCAAAAAATCATAAAAAAAATCTAAAAATTATTTTCATTCATGGAGGCGGACAAACTGGAGTAGGTTTTTTAGGTACGCCAGATGGGCGTAGAGGTTGGGTTCATGATTTTTTATTTGCAGGATTTGAAGTATTTGTTGTTGACCAGCCAGGAAGAGGGAGATCAGGATATTCGATCAAGTTATATGGAGATTACATTGACAGAGAATTAGACGTAGATGACTGTGAGAGAAGATTTACTTCTATGAAGGACTTAGGAAATTGGCCACAAGCTAAGTATCATTCTCAATGGCCGGACCAAGGTAAAAGAGGAGGTAAATATTTTGAACAGTTTTTAGCTTCACAAGTTAATACCATGTCAGATCGTGTAGAAATTGAAAAAATGTCACGTGTCGCACTTTCAGAACTTTTAGATTTAATTGGTCCAGCTTTTGTTCTTGGGCATAGTCAAGGTGGACCATTTTGTTGGTTAGCTGGTGATGTTAG
Source organism: Pelagibacteraceae bacterium AG-470-E16 (assembly GCA_003209195.1). Taxonomy (GTDB): domain Bacteria; phylum Pseudomonadota; class Alphaproteobacteria; order Pelagibacterales; family Pelagibacteraceae; genus HIMB114. The sequence goes on from QCSF01000003.1 coordinate 74,681, forward strand.
GCCAAAAAAAATACTAGGTTTACTTGCAATTGAGCCTAATGGACCACCATTTTATAACGTTGCTTACGGAGGACATAAACAATCACATTTGAAAAATTCGAAAACAGAAAAAAAAAGAAAAGGAGATAAAGATTGGTATGTAACAGCTACCGAGCCCGATCGCCCAGGTGGAATTACATATTTACCTTTAACTTTTGAACCATCACTAAAGGAAAATGAAAGTTTAAATCCTAAATTAGACGGGGAACAAACAAGTGAAAAACTGGTTCAGTGTTATTTACAAGAAAAACCAGCACGAAAATTAAAAAATCTTATTGATATTCCGATATTGATCTTATCTTCAGAGGCTTCATATCATGCACCATATGACCACGGAACAAGTAACTTCCTTAAACAAGCAGGTGTTAAGCACGATTTTTTCAGACTGGAGGATCATAATATTAGAGGAAATGGTCATATGATGATGTTAGAAAAAAATAATCACCAAATAGCTGATTTTTTATTAAATTGGATAGAAAATAGAACTCACGGATTTAGTGCTAAAAGTTAATAATTTCGTTAATCAAAGACACTTTAATATATTTACTTTAGCTTCAATATTTGTTTAGTAGTTGTATATATATATAAATTATAGGGGGAAAATAATGTTCAAAAAAATGATTGCAGTATTATCTGCATTATTTCTTTCAGCATCTGCGGCTTTATCCGTAGATTATTCTGGAAAAACTGTAACTATTTGGGTTCCATTTAAAGCTGGTGGAGGAACAGACGCTGTGGCAAGAGCTTTAACAGGACCTTTGTCTGCAAACTTACCTGGAAATCCTTCAGTTGTAGTTAAAAACGTTACAGAAGGTGGAGGAATAGGATCAGTTAATACATATGTCGCCAAGCATGGCAAAGACAAAGATGGTTTAGTTGTATTGGCTACTTCAGGTTCAACTCAACTTCCATTCTTATTTAAAGACAAAAGAGTAAGATATGACTACAAAAAATTTGTAGCTGTACACGGTGCAGGTACTGGTGGAGTAGTATATGTTCGTAGTGATCTTGGTATCAAAGATATAATAAAAGACTTTGATAAACTAAAAGGAAAAAAACTTTTATATGGTTCACAGGGTATAAGTTCATTAGACGCTGTCCCTGCATTAGCTTTCGACATGTTAGGATTACCAGTTAAGATTGTATATGGTATGAAAGGTCGAAAAGGTGGTAGAGCTGCAATTATGCGTGGTGAAACAACCATTGATTATCAAACAAGTTCTTCATACAAAAAGCACATTAAACCTTTAGTTGATAAAGGTGAGATGGTTCCATTAATGACATGGGGAGTGCAAAAAGGAAATAAGATTGTTAGAGATCCTAACTTTCCAAACCTTCCGTGCTTTACTGAAGTTTATGAAAAGGTAACTGGCAAAAAACCTGGTGGTGAAGAGTTTCAAGCTTGGTCAGCGATGTTTGCTGCTGGATTCACTACACAAAAATTTCTTGTCTTACCAAAAGGTACAAAGAACAGCGTAATTAAGACTTGGCAAAAAGCCGCTGAGGGTATTGTTGCTGATAAAGCTGCAATGAAAGTTCTAAATAAAAAACTGGGAACTTATCCTCATTACATTGGTAACAAAGATTTAAAAGTTGCGCTAAAAAATGCTTCGACAATGAAAGGAAGCACATATAAGTATCTCAGCAACTGGTTAGCTAGCAAAAAATAAATTATTAATTTAAGATTGGGGAGCTTGCTCCCCAATCTTTTTTAATGATAATATCAATAATATGCTTGATGCTCTACTCAGCGCATTTATTACAATTGTTTCAGGACCATCGATTCTTTTTTTAATTGCAGGTGTTGTTATTGGCCTAGTGGTTGGAGTTATTCCAGGATTTGGAGGAACCGTAGGTCTATCTCTTTTATTACCTTTTGTTTTTGGGATGGAACCAATTTCCGGTATCGCTATGATGATGGGTTTGTTATCAGTTGTGGCTACTTCAGATACTTTTCCGGCAGTTCTTATTGGAGTACCTGGATCCGTATCCGCACAAGCAACAGTAATGGATGGCTTTCCACTAGCAAAGAAAGGTCAAGCGGCCCGAGCTTTATCTGCTGCATTTTTTTCTTCATTATTTGGCGGTTTATTCGGAGCAGTCTTACTTACAATGATTATTCAAATTGCAAAACCAATTATTTTAGCATTTGGTACAGGAGAAATGTTAATGTTAGCTGTGTTTGGTATAACGATTGTCGGAACATTAACTGGGGCCAGTATTTCAAAAGGATTAATAGCAGCTTGCCTTGGTTTAATTATTGGATCAATAGGAATTTCTCCAGGTTCATCAGAATATCGATTAGATTTTAGTAATTTTCTGGAAGTTCAAAATTCCATAGTTATGTATTTAGGAAATGGAATTCACTTGATGGTTGTTGCAATATCAATCTTTGCATTACCAGAAATTGTTGAGCTTTTAAGATCAAATAAAGCAATATCAGAGAAAGCAAAATTGGAACCCTCAGGATGGTTAAAAGGTTTCAAAGATTTTATATCAAATAAATGGCTAGTATTGAGATGTTCTTTTTTAGGAAGTTTTATAGGCTTAATTCCAGGCATAGGTGGATCATGTATTGATTGGATAAGCTATAGTCATGCGAAGACATCAGTCAAAAATAACGAGGAATTTGGCAAGGGTGATATTCGAGGTGTAATTGGACCTGAGTCGAGTTCAAATTCTAAGGAAGGCGGGGCATTAATTCCGACTTTGCTATTTGCTATACCAGGCTCTGGAGGAACTGCAGTTTTAATGGGGGGATTAATATTACTTGGTGTAGAACCAGGGATACAGTTAATAAATAACAGACTTGATTTAGTTTATACGATAATTTGGTCTCTAGCAATTGCAAATATTTTTGGAGCTTTGGTATGTGTTTATTTAGCTAAACCAATTTCATCTCTAACGACAATAAATTTTACCATTCTTGCTCCTTTTTTAATTTCATTAATACTCTTCGCCATTTATAATTCTAGCAGGTCGTGGGGTGACCTAATATTTGCTATGTTAATTGGACTTATCGCAGTTTATATGAAGAGGTTTGAGTATTCACGTGTTGCTTTAATGATTGGATTTGTATTAAGTGATGGAATTGAAACTAATTTATATCAAACTATACAATTTTATACAATTGAAGAATTATTTTTACGTCCTATATTTTTAGTGTTAATTGCTATTTGTGTATTATCAATACTGTCAGGTTTAAAAATAATTGATAAAGCAAAAAAACTAAGCCAAAGCACTAAAGCTATAGAATACACAAGAAATCCTCAATTATATTTTGCAATTATAATGTCGTTTATTGGAGTTTATACTATTTGGGCAACTAAGGATTTAGCTTTTTTGGGAAAAGTATTTCCCCAAAGCGTTGGTATTACAATGCTTGTATGTTCTTTAAGTTTGATTTATCAAATTCACTTTGCAAAAAGTGGTAGTATAGTTTTGCACGATTCAGAAGCAAATATGGTAAATAAAGAAGGTGTCCAACCTTTTTGGATGCCAATTTTTTGGTTCTTGTTACCTTTACTGGTAGCAATCTTTATAGGTTTTTATATTGCAATCGGTCTATTTGTTTTTTGGTTTTTAAAAAGAATTGCTCAAGTTAAAACCTCTCTATGTTTTATATCTTTAATATCTATTTGGATTTTGCTCGCTATTATTTCTCATTTTATGGTTATGGATTTTGCGCCTGGAATACTCCAAACATACATAGAATTACCGTGGCCAATAAATTAATTTTATGAGTGATCAAATTAAAATTCCATGTTTATTTATGAGAGGAGGCACATCGAGAGGACCTTATTTTTTAAAGTCTGATTTGCCAAATGATATTAATCAAAGAAATAAAGTTTTACTAGCCGCAATGGGATCACCAGATGTTAGACAAATTGATGGATTAGGTGGTGCAGATCCAGTTAAAAGTAAAGTAGCTATTATTTCAAAATCTGATGAAAAAAATGTTGATGTTAACTATTACTTTGCACAAGTTAAAATTGATGAACCTATTGTTGATACGAAACCATCATGTGGAAATATGTTAGTTGGAGTTGGACCTGCCTCAATTGAAAAAGGTTTGATTAAAGCAAAAAATGACCAGACAAAGATAGTAATTCGAGATGTTAATACTGGGATGAAAATTGAAGAAATTGTCCAGACACCAGGAGGTGAAGTTTCTTATGATGGTGATTTAAAAATTGATGGTGTACCCAATACGGGAACACCAGTGAAAATAAGATTTTTGGAATCAATTGGCGCAAAAACAAAAAAACTTTTTCCAACAGGTAATAAAGTTGACAATATTAATGGAAAAGATTGTTCTTTAGTTGATGCAGCGATGCCAGTAGTTTTTTTTAGAGCAGTCGATTTTGGAGTTACAGGCAATGAAACGTATTACGAGTTAAATCAAAATAAAAAATTAATTGAAGAAATGGAACAGATTAGAATTGAACTTGGAAAGAGAATTGGTTTTGGTGATGTGAGTAAATCTGTAATTCCCAAGGTTGCTTTAATTTCTAGACCAGACAAAGGTAATATCAAATCTAGATATTTTATGCCGTGGAGCTGTCATAATGGTTATGCCATTACAGGATCAATATGTTTATTGGCAGCTTCAAAATCTAAAGATACAATTTGTTCAGAATTTTATTCTGATTATTCAGATAAAGGAAATTTTAAAATTGAACATCCAACTGGTATATCAAATCTAAATTTTGAAATAGAATATAAAAATAACGAAATTAAAAATCTTGTTGCTAGCACAACTAGACATGCAAGATTAATAATGTCAGGTTATGTCCATATTCAAAAATCATTATTAATAGAATGAATTATAAATTACAAAATAAAAACTGTATTATTACTGGAGCTAGCCAAGGACTAGGAAAGGCTATGGCTATACTTTTAGCTCAAGAAGGGTGTAATTTGATTTTAGTTTCGAGAAGACCAAAACCATTAAAATCAGTTGAAAAAGTTATAAATACAAAATTTAAAAAAAAATTAGCATACGCCTTACCTTTTGATATAACCAAAAAAAATGCGCCGAATAGAATAATTAATTTTTGTAAAAAAAATCTAGGTATACCTGATATTTTAATAAATTCTGCAGGAGGGTCTAGACCTACAACTTGGGATGCAAATGAAACTCAATGGGAAGAGGGAATGACTTTAAATTTTACAGCCTTAAGAAAATTAACAACAGAAATCATACCTTTGATGAAAAAAAAAAAATGGGGAAGAGTAATTAATATAACTGGCTCTGTTGAGCCTAGAGAGGTAAATATTGCAAATGCTGCAAAATCTGCCGTTCACGCTTGGGCTAAAGGTTTGTCCAGAGTTGTTGCAAAAGATGGAATTACAGTCAATTCAATTTCGCCAGGAAGGTTGAAAACTGAGCAAATTTTAAAGAGGAGACACCCAAATATAAATGAAAGAAAAAAATTTATTAAAGAAAATATACCAGTTGGTTATTTTGGTGAACCTGAAGATTTGGGTCATCTAGCTGTTTTTCTAGCATCACCAATTGCAAGATATATAACGGGAGAACTTATTCACGTAGATGGTGGGATGAAACGTTTTGCCCATTAATTAATCTTGATTTTGTAATCCAATAAATTAAAAAACTATCATGAAAAGTTTAAATAGTTTCAAATCATTATCAGAATTAAAAGTTGGTACCAAAACTTATAAATATTACAGCCTTAAGAAAGCCCAACGTAACGGTTTGCTAGGAATAGATAAGCTACCAAAATCTCTAAAAGTTGTTTTAGAAAATTTATTAAGATATGAAGACGATTTATCAGTAAAAAAAGATCAAATATTAGCAATTAAAGAATGGCTTGAAGATAAAAAATCTCCTAAAGAAATTGCTTACAGGCCCGCAAGAGTATTATTGCAAGATTTTACAGGTATACCAGCAGTTGCCGATCTTGCTGCTATGAGAGAAATAGTAAAGGATAAAAACAAAGATCCTGATAAGATTAATCCATTATCACCTGTAGATTTAGTAATCGATCATTCAGTACAAGTTGATATTAATGGCTCAAAAGATGCATTACAAAAAAATGTTGAAAAAGAATTTGAAAGAAATGGCGAAAGATATTCTTTTTTAAAATGGGGCCAACAAGCTTTTAACAATTTAAGGATAGTTCCTCCAGGAACAGGAATATGTCATCAGGTAAATTTAGAGTATTTGTCAAAAGTTGTCTGGACAGCACACATAAAAGGTGAGACTTTCGCATACCCAGACACACTAGTTGGAACGGATAGTCACACAACTATGGTAAACGGTTTATCAGTCCTAGGTTGGGGTGTTGGTGGTATTGAAGCAGAAGCTGGTATGCTGGGTCAACCTATTTCAATGTTAATACCTGAGGTGATTGGTTTTGAAATGAAAGGCAAGTTACCTGAAGGTACTACTGCTACTGATTTAGTCCTTACGGTGGTAAAAATGTTAAGAGACAAGGGTGTTGTTGGAAAATTTGTAGAATTTTATGGAGAAGGTTTAAAAAATCTTACCCTAGCAGATAGAGCAACAATTGGAAATATGGCTCCTGAGTACGGAGCTACGTGTGGTTTTTTTCCAATAGATGAAGAGACTATAAAATATCTAGAATTATCAGGTAGAGATAGTGCGACTATTAAACTTGTCGAAGCATATTCTAAAGAACAAGGGCTATGGGCAGACAATGATGCAATTTATTCTGATACTTTATCTTTAGACATGTCTTCTGTGGTACCAACAATTTCTGGACCGAAGAGACCGCAGGATAAAGTGTTATTAACAGAGGCAGCACCAACCTTTAAAAAAGTTTTGAAAGACATTTCTAAAAGAGAAACACCAAAATCCGTAAAAGTAGAAAAAAATGATTTTGAGTTAGAGGATGGAAAAATTGTGATAGCTGCAATTACATCATGCACAAACACGTCAAACCCAAATGTTTTAATTGGCGCAGGTATTCTTGCAAAGAAAGCAGCAGAGCTTGGATTAAAATCTAAACCTTGGGTAAGAACCTCTTTGGCTCCAGGTTCACAGGTTGTTACAGATTATTTAAATAAAGCAGGATTAACACGTTACCTTGATGAACTTGGTTTTAATACTGTGGGGTATGGATGTACAACATGTATTGGAAATTCTGGACCACTTCCGGATGAAATAAACAGTGCTATTTTAGATAATGATTTATTAGCCGTTTCAGTTCTTTCTGGTAATAGAAATTTTGAGGGTCGTATTAGTCCAGTTGTAAAAGCAAACTTTTTAGCATCTCCTCCACTAGTAGTTGCTTACGCAATTGCTGGTACAATGAACTTCGATCTTTATAAAGAGCCACTTGGAAAAGGAAAACATGGAAAAGATATATTCTTGAGGGATATTTGGCCAACAAATAAAGAAATTGAAAACACATTGATGACTTGTTTAGATGCAGATATGTTTAAAAATAGATATTCCAAAGTATCTGAGGGTCCAAAAGAATGGCAGTCTATTACGACCGAGCCGACAAGTATTTATAGTTGGGACACTGGATCTACTTACGTGAAAAAACCACCTTTTTTTGATGGTATGTCGGATGAGCCCGAAGGTTTTAAAGAAATTAAAGATGCTCGGCCATTATTAATTTTAGGTGATATGATTACTACAGATCATATTTCTCCAGCAGGATCAATTCCCAAAAATAGTCCAACCGGAGAATATTTTATGGAACATCAAATCTTACAAAAAGATTTTAATTCATATGGCGCAAGAAGAGGAAACCATGAAGTTATGATGAGAGGTAGCTTTGGTAATATTAGAATTAAAAATGAAATGGCGCCCGGAACTGAGGGTGGATTTACAAAAATTTATCCTGAAGGAAAAGAAACAACAGTTTTTGAGGCTGTGACGGAATATAAAAAAAGAGGAACACCATTAATTGTGATAGGTGGTAAAGAGTATGGCTCAGGTTCTTCTAGAGACTGGGCAGCGAAAGGCACGCAGTTGCTTGGTATAAAAGCAGTAATTGTAGAAAGCTTCGAGAGAATTCACAGATCGAATTTAGTTGGCATGGGAGTCTTACCTTTACAATTTAAAGATGGTATAAATAGAAAAAATCTAAAACTTGATGGATCAGAATTAATCACAGTTATAGGTGTTGAAAAGGGTCTAAAACCTCTTCAAGACGTCAAAGTAGAAATAAAATATATTGACGGAAATTCTAAAACCATAAATACTACGTGTAGAATTGATACAGATAATGAGGTTTTGTATTATACTAATGGTGGAATCCTGCAGTATGTTTTAAGAAACATGCTACAATAGCATGTCATGATACCAGCAAGTTTTAAAAAATTTAAAATTCACAATAAAGAGTATGATATTGTAGATTTAAGTAATTTAACTAGTTTTGAGGACCTGCCTTTTTCTTACAGAATATTAGTTGAAAATATTATTAGACAAAATTTACTAGGGAGAAATAATAATGCTAGTGAACAAGTAAAATCGATTATTGAAGGTAAAATAGGTGCGGCGATCAATTTTGCCCCTAATCGAATCCTTAGTCATGATATTTTAGGTAAGGTAATGTTGGTAGATTTTTTGGCTTATAGAGAAGCCCTAGAAAAAAAAGGTATTAATCAAGATTTAGTTCAGCCAGATGTTCCAGTCGATGTTGTAATTGATCATTCTCTTCAAGTTGATTATTTTGGAAATGATGAAGCGAAAATTAAGAATTTAAAAAGGGAATACGAACGAAATTCTGAAAGGTTTTCTTTTCTAAGATGGTGTTCAAAAAATTTAAAAAAAGTAAATGTTATTCCACCTGGTGTTGGTATTTGCCATCAAGTTAACATTGAGTATTTGTCAAAAGTGGTTTGGTGTGAACAAAAAAAAGATCTTAATTTAATTCACCCGGATACCTGTATAGGTACTGATAGCCACACTCCCATGGTAAATGCAATTGGCGTACTTGGATGGGGGGTTGGAGGTGTTGAGGCTGAAATCTCTATGTTAGGTAAAACTATTCCAATGACTATTCCAGAGGTTGTAGGAGTAAATTTAAAGAATAGTTTAAAAGAAGGAATTACATCTACAGATTTAGTTTTACATATTACTAAACTTTTAAGGGCAAAAAAAGTAGTTGGAAGTTTTATAGAATTTTTTGGTGAGGGTGTAGAAAGTTTAACTGTTGGAGATAGAGCAACTATTTCTAATATGGCACCCGAGTACGGAGCGACAAATGTATTATTTCCAGTTGATAGTTCGACTATTGAATATTTAAAAATGACTGGTCGTACTGATGAAGAAATTAATATTGTAGAAGATTATTCAAAAAAGCAAAAGTTATGGAGAAACCCTGGAGATATCCCAAAATATAATAGAGTCTTAAAATTAGATTTAAATTCTATTGTTCCATGTGTTTCAGGTCCTAAAAACCCAGAGGACAAAATTAATTTAGATCAATTTTCTAATTCAGCCAATACACACTCACAACTATTATATAAAAAAGATTTACGAGAAGAAGAGTTTGAGGTTTCAAATCTTGGTTTTAAAATTAAAGATGCTGATATTTTAATTGCAGCAATAACAAGTTGTACTAACACCGCGAATCCTAAAAATGTCATTGCAGCTGGTCTGGTCGCTAAAAAACTTGTTGAATTAGGTTTTAAAAGAAATAAAAAAGTGAAAACTTCATTTGCCCCTGGAAGCAAAGTAACAGCTGAAATTTTAAAAAAGACTGGGTTACAAGATTATTTAGATCAACTCGGTTTCAATATTGTCGGAATTGGCTGTACCACCTGCAATGGAAGTTCGGGTCCACTTGACGAAAATCTTGCTAAGATTATTGAAAAAGAAAAGGTTTTTTCTACAGCCGTATTATCAGGAAATAGAAATTTTCAAGGTAGGATACATCCAAATATTAGAGCATCATACTTGGCATCACCTGCTCTGGTGGTTTTATTCTCTATTATCGGATCTATCAAAAAAAATTTGTCCAAAGATAGTATTGGTAAAGATTTAAATGGGAACGATGTATTTTTTAAAGATATATGGCCAGCAAATAACAAGGTTAATTTAATTATTAATCAATTTTATAAATCAGAGACTTTTAAGGAGAGGTATAAAGAAGTACATGACGGTGGTGTATTATGGGAAAATTTAAATATTTCAAATTCTAAAAAGTATAATTGGCCTGACAGCACTTATATAAAAAAACCACCCTATATGAAAAATGCAGAAAATAATAATATTAAAGATATTTCTTTGGCAAGGCCTATAGGATTATTTGGAGACTCTATTACTACAGACCACATTTCCCCCTCAAGCGTTATCACTAAAGGTACAGCTGCTTGGGATTATTTAACTAAACTCGGTCTTAATACAAAAGATTTTAATAATTATTTAACTAGACGTGCTAACCACGAGATTGTTGCGAGATCAACATTTGCAAGCCTAAGACTAAGAAATTTAATGACGCCGGATCAAGAAGGAAGCATTACAGTGAAATATCCTGAAAATAAAATTATGAGACTTTATGAAGCTGCCATGGAATACAAAAAGGAAAAAAAAGAGATTATTGTTTTGGCTGGTGAAAATTATGGTTGTGGATCTTCAAGAGATGTAGCTGCAAAAGGGCCGTTATTAATCGGAGTTAAAGCAATTATTGCAAAAAGTTTTGAAAGAATTCACAGATCCAATTTAGTTGGAATGGGTTTATTACCTTTGCAGTTCATAAAGGGGCAAGGAATAGATGAAATTGGAATTCAAAGTACTGATCAATTTAGTATAATAGGTTTAGACAAAATTAATAATGATAATAAAAAAGTTTTAATGAAAATTCATAAAGAAACAGGCGACATAATAGATTTAGAATTAGATGCAAGACTAGACGTACCTGAAGAAGTTATTTTTTGGAAAAACGGTGGCATTTTACCAACAGCATACAAGGAAGCTTAAAATTGAGTCAGAAATGGATTAAAGCAACGTATTATAGAGGCGGAACAAGTAAGGGAGTATTTTTTCAAAAAAAAGATCTTCCCACTCATGATGAAAAAGAATTAAGTGAAATTTTTTTAAGAGTAATTGGTAGCCCAGACCTCAACGGTCGACAATTAAATGGAATGGGTGGGGGAGTTTCATCAGTATCTAAATGTGTAATCATTAGCCCTTCAGATAGAGAAGACGCTGATGTTGATTATAACTTTATACAACTTGCCGTCGATAAACCTATTGCCGAATGGAATAATAATTGTGGAAATTTATCCGGTGCAGTCGGTCCTTATTCAGTTCAAGAGGGTATTATAAATTCGAAAGAGGGCGAAAACGTGGTTAGAATTTACCAGGTAAATACTGATAAAATTATTCATTCAACTTTTAAAGTTAAAGATGGAAAACCTGAAATAGATGGTGATTATTCAATTGCAGGGGTTACTGGTAAAAACTCAAAAGTAAGATTAGATTATTTAGAACCTGGGGGTTCCGGCACTGGCAAATTACTACCGACTGGAAATACAATTGACGAAATTCAAATTAAAGATTTTGGTAAGATTAGAGTATCTATAGTAGATGCCGCAACTCCTCTAATATATATTTTGGCTGAGGATATAGGCTTAAAAGGAACAGAAACGCCTGATCAATTAGACTCAAATACAAATAAAATGGAAATTATTCAAAAAATTAGAAGAAAGTGTTCAGTCTTAACTGGAATATCAGATTTGGAAAAAAGTACTCCAATGAATACTCCCAGAATAGGCATCGTTACCTCACCAAAAGACTACAGAAGCTTAGATCAATCAAATATAAAAAAGGATCATCAAGACATTACAGTAAGAATGTTTTCTATGGGAAAAACACACAAGGCAATCATGGGTACTGCGGGAGTCAATGTTGGTGTTGCAGCAGCGATAGAGGGCACAATTCCAAATAATATAAAAAGAAAAAATTCAAATCCACTTGAACTGAGAGTAGGAAATCCCTCAGGAGTAATGGTAGCAGGTGCAGTAGTTGAGAAAAGAGATACTAAGTTTTATGCAAAGTCTGCAATTATGTATAGAACATTTAGACCGTTAATGAGAGGTGAAGTTTTAGTTTAGGCTGAAATTTTTATTTCACCTGTCACTTGGGTACGGTGCATAATTCGTCTGGTGTTAGGATCAAATGCATCTCTTTTATGAATAACAAATAAATTTTTCCACATTAATAGTTCATTTACTTTCCATTTTTGACTCCAAATATATTTCTTTTGTGTTGCATGTTCCCAAATTTGATCAAGTAACTTTTCACTTTCATCAATATTTAATCCAACAATGTAAGCGTGAGGTCTTCTTCCAATAAATAAAGTTTTTTTATTTGTATCCGGATCTTTAAAAACCATAGGATGTCTTGCACCCGGAGTTTTAGAAGGATCAGTAACTTTTTGGTAACCTTTTCTAAGTTGACCTGCGCTGTTATGAGCAGCGTCATGTATCAAAATTTTGTCTGAAATTTTTTCTTTTAGTTTTTCTGGCATATCTTCATATGCCGCGATCATATTAGCAAAATGTGTATCGCCTTGATCTTTAGGTACCTCTAGAGAATAGAGAATTCCAGCTTTTGGAGGAATATCTCGATAAGTCATATCTGAATGCCAAGTGGCTTCGCCATCACCTAAAATCCCAGTAGGTCTACCTTCCTTTTTAACATTTGAAATAACATTTATTTCTGGATATTTTGGTGAAAAATTAATTCCAAAAGGATTTGGAGCTGGCAAATCTAAATTTCCAAAATATTTACTAAATTCAATTAATTTAGAATCAGTTAAATTTTGGTTTTTAAATACTAAAACTAGATTTTCATCCCAAGCCTTATTTATTTGATCGATTTCATTTTGAAAAAGTTTTTGACTAAGGTCAATATCTTTAATTTCTGCGCTCAAGGCTTTACCACTTCGAACGATTTCCATATTAAATTTCTAATCTGTTATAATTACTTAGTCAATTATAAATTATCTTGTAGGCCTAAGTAAATTAAACGTAATGCACCGAAAAATAATATTAAGCTTAGAACTTTCTTAAAATACTTTTCTCCTTTAGATATCAGGAATAATCTTCCAAGATAAGTACCAATAAATCCAACCAATATCATTAGAATCAAGAAAAAAAGATATTGATCGTAAGTGAAACCAATTAAAAAATATGCAAGGCACTTTAAACCATGTTGAAAAGTCATCATTGCTCCATGGGTTGCTACATGTTTTAAAGGTTCAAAATTTAAATTTCGAATGAAAGTCGCTACAATTGGACCAGATGCTCCAAATAGTATTGACATTGTAGAGGAAACAATCCCTCCAATAAAAATAAACTTTTTACCTAATTGCGGAAACTTCCCAAATATAGAATATAAAATAAATAACCCAACACCGATTTGTCCCAAGGATGGAGAAATATTTTCTATTATGTGCGTTCCAAAGTATGATCCTAATAGAGTCCCAGAAACAAAAGGAATTATGAGCTTAAATTCTACCTGTTTAAACGAAACAAATATTCTTGAGAAGTTTGAACCAAATTGGATTACACCATGAATTGGAATTAAAGCTAAAGGTGGTAAAAAAAAAGATAAGCTTACCAACATTAAAATACCGCCCCCTAAACTTAAAGCTGTTGAGATGAACGCGCACATTAAGTTCATTAAAATAAGACCAGTCACTTGATAAATTGATAATTCTTCAGGCAATAATGGAAAGTGTTCAATCACTAAGTTGTTATATGATAAAATTTAAAAATATAAAACTTGATACTCCAACAGATAACGCTGCAACAAATCCGATTATTAAAGGTTTTAGCCCTAATTGTTTAAAGTTAGAAAATTTAATCTGTAGCCCTAGGGCAACCATTGATAGTAAAATAAAGTATTTAGATATTTCTTTCAAAATCAATATAAAGTTTAACCAATTTACATTTAGATGTGATTCCATAAAATAAAAATCACCTATAGTTCTTATTATTGATAGAGCTACAAATCCTACAACAAAAAGAGGAAAAAAATTTTTTAAAGTATTTTGAATATTTTCACTTTTACTATCATTAAAACAGAGAGCTAAAATAGGTATCATTATGATTAAAAATGAGTTTCTTATGAGTTTTATTGTCATTGATGAATTTAATGTTTCACTGGCATTATATGTTTCTTGATGAATCAACGCAGCTGCACTTACTTGAGCTGTATCGTGTATTGATGTTCCAAGAAAAATACCTACTTGAATATTATTATCTTTGAAAAGAAAATTTGCTAAATACGGATAACATAACAAAGTAAATAATCCAAAAATTGTCACAACTCCAACTGCATAACCAGTTTCATTTTTATCTGATTTTGTTACTGCGGAGGCGGCCATAACTGCTGTTACCCCACAAATAGCAGTTCCCATGGAGATTAATATTAACAATTTTTTTGAAATATTTAAAATTTTTCCAATTAATATTAAAATAATAAATACCAATATTATATTAAATAAAATTAAAATTATTGAACTTAACCCGTATTGAAATAGTTGATTAAAGCTTAGACCTATGCCAATTAAAGCAATACCGATTCTTAAAACTTTATTAAGTATAAAGTTGAAAACAACTTGATTATTTTTCGGGAGATTAAATAAATTTGTATAAAATACTGCAATTAAAATACATATTAAAGCTAGTGATATTATAAATTTTTCAGGGAATAGGAAGTTATGCAATAAATTTGAGATACAGAATATTCCAAAAATTAAAATAACAGAGTAAATCATCAAATACTATTTCATTACTTATTTAATATCTAAATTACATAAATGAATTAACTCTTTTATTGTAAAATTTTTGTTTAAAACACAATCTATTAAGTCATCTGTTTTAGAATTTTTAAATACTGAAAATAACCTCTTGGCTTTTGAAGTAATATCACCCATACTCATTGGATTATCAGGTGTGCCTCGGACTGAACTTGCATGGTAAAAGAGTTTTTTACCATTATTCAAAATTATTGTTATCTTTGACTGCCTTTCTGGTTTA
Organism: Pelagibacteraceae bacterium AG-470-E16; assembly: GCA_003209195.1. Taxonomy (GTDB): domain Bacteria; phylum Pseudomonadota; class Alphaproteobacteria; order Pelagibacterales; family Pelagibacteraceae; genus HIMB114. Next base: position 89,714 of record QCSF01000003.1, read on the forward strand.
GCAGCAGCCAACATATCGCTTGAAATTGACTTTATTTTTTTCCTTAAAGAAACTACATTTGGGTCGTTAACCAAAGTTTCATCATGCGCCTCTTCATAACCCATAGTTTTTTTTATTAAATGAACCGCAATTAAATGTTGCGCACTTATTGATGGAATTTCTCTATCGTTTACAATATGAAAACGGTCAGATGGAATTTCTAAGATTAATTCTCTAATTTCTTTGTGATTGAATTCGTTATTTTTTAATAAATACTCTATAGCATCCATCATTGACTGAATTGGCGATCCCACTGACCATTTTTTTAAAGAGGAATAATCAATCTCAAACCTTTTTCCTAATTCACTCACAATCAGTTCTGGTTTTGGGTTATGAGCAAATCCCTCATGAAAACCTCTTTCGCCTAAAAGCGGGTCGATAACAGATGTAAAATTTGCTTTTGCAAGTAAACCCGAGTAAATTGCATTTCGAGTAGTCATTCCTGAAAACACAAATGCTTTTTCAATATGATCAGAGTCTCTGTTCCAACAGGCTAATCCAGAAGCTTGCTGAATTGTATAAGATAACAAATAATTACATTGTTGATGTGATAGTTTTAATAATGCACCAACTGTAGCTGTGCATCCAAAAATCGTGCCTAAACTATGAGTTGCAAATACTGTTGTTTGTGGTGTTTTATAACCTAAGCTAGTTGTAATCCTAACTCCAACATCGTAACCAAGTGCTATTGCCTTTAAGATTTTATCACAATCTAAATTTTCTTTTTCTGCAATACTTAACGCTCCAGGTATAATCGCGCATCCTGGATGAAATCTTCCAACAGTATGCGAGTCATCTGTCTCATTAGCATGAGCAGCCATTCCATTACCAAAACCAGCATTAATTGCTGAGACCTTAATATCATTACCGATCAGTGTAGCTTCTTTTGGTCCACCTTGGTTTCTAGAGAACTCAAAACCTTTTTGTCCTGGGGGTAACAATCTCCCCGTAAGAATTGCAATCAAAGTATCTAACAAATGATATCTAGTATTAATTTGTGTTTGTTTTGGAAGTTCGAGGGATAATGCTTCTGATATATATTTTGTGAGCTTTTGTTGTATTTCCATCAAAATACCCCTTTAATTTTATTTTTATCTAAGTTTATCTTACCTTCATTACAACTTATATTTAATTGCTTAATCTGAGTTTGATCTAATTTTTCAAGATTCTCTATTAAATTTAAAAAATTTTCCTTTTCTTCATTTTGTACCATATCTTCAAATAAATTAATCATTTTAGTTATATATTCAGGTCTTTTGAATGGGGTTTTTCCATTTGGGTGAGCATTTGCAAAATCAATCTGATCAACTATTTTTTTTCCGTTATTCATAAAAATTTCAACTTTGCCTCCTTGAACTTTTTTTAAGGGATTTGGTTCTTCATAATACTTTTTGTTCCATTCATCACTTTCAAAAGTCTCAATTTTATTCCAAAGTTTTATAGTTTCTTCTCGATTTTTCCTTTCCTCGCAATAACTTTTTTCATGGTGCCAACTGCCATCCTCCAAAGCTACAGCAAAAATATACATTGCAGAATGATCCAATGTTTCACGTGTAGCTTTGGGGCTATATTTTTCTTTATCATTACTCCCACTTCCCATTACAATGTGAGTATATTTTTTACTATAAATATTAATTTTTTTTATTTTTTTTGTATCTTCAATTTTAGACCTGATCTTAAATGCGAGATCAATAAGAGAGTTACCATGATAACCGGCTGAATGTTCTTTTGTAAAAGTTCCTAATATGCCGTTTCTAGGTTCATTATCCTCTGGTAAATTAATGTATATGTCTTTGTTATCTTTTTTGAGTAAAATTTTAATTATACCGTAATCACCCTCCCAGACTGGACTTGGAGAGGTATCACCCCTAATGGCTTTATCTATCGCATCAATTGCATTTTTTCCAACTAATCCTGGAGCATAGGCTTTCCAGCTGGAAAGCTGTCCTTTTCTACCTTGTCTAGTGAAAATTGAGGTATGAGCACTCCATTGGATAGCTTGATAAATAGTTTCAGTATCTAATTTTAATAGTTTTCCTATTGCACTCGTTACTGCCGGGCCTAGATGACCAATGTGATCTATCTTATTTGGATTAAGGGCAATAGAAACAGAAAGTCTTAATTGAGTTTCGTAACTAGTCGCAATTGCCTTAACTAAATCTTCACCATTACAATTATTTTGTTGAGCAACCGCTAATATAGTTGGTATGGAATCTCCTGGGTGACATGTTTCTTTCGCCATAATGTTATCATGAAAATCAAGTTCTCTTACAGCTACAGAATTAGCCCATGCAGCCCATTGACAATCATATTTTTTATTATCATTTAATCCAAAAATAGTAGCCCCATTATTATTCTTAAACTGCATAGCCTGCGCTCTGGCAATCCTTACCGGATCTCTATTAATCGCTGCAATTGCAACGCCCGCATTATCTATAATCCGGTTGCCAACCATTTCAGTAATTTCATTTGTTAAGACCCAATCTTGAGAAGCCATTTTCGCAATGCGGTAGGCTAACTGTTCTTCTTTTAAAATTTGTTGCCCAGGTTTTTGAATTTGAATTTTATATTGTTTCATTTTTATATTAACGTTTCACAATTTGAAACGTTGTTTTGCATATTGATATCTTATAGACATATGTTAACTTTCTGTAAATTTAATTGATCAATTAAAACTAAAGGGGGATAAATGTTCAATTTAAAACTTAAAAAGCTTTACAGCTTTTTCGCATTATTCGCTCTAATCCTAACATCTTTTACAGGTCAATCATTTGCAAAGAAGCATCCAACATATGCTTCAAAAACTTGCAATGGACTTGTTCAAGTAGTTATCCATGCCTCATACGGAGGAGGTACTGATACTACAGCAAGGATGATGTCTATAAGAACTAGAAGAACTTTAAATACAGACATCCAAGTTGTTGGAAAAAGAGGTGGATCAGGCGCTAAGGCTCAAAATTATACTCTTACTAGACCTAAAGATGGTTGTACAATTATGGCTTTAACAGAGTCTCATTTGTACACAATGGCTAGAGGCAAATCTAATATGAAGATCAGCGATCTCGTTGGAGTTGCTAGAGCAATGGAAGAGCCAAATTTTATTGTTGTTAATTCTAAGAATAAAGAACTAAGCAACATTAAGAAATTTATTAAAAGAGCAAATAAAAAACCAATCGTAACTGGTATTGCCTCTATTGGTGGAACAGAGCACATCGGTATGTACTCATATTCTCAAGCAGCAGGAGTACCGTTTAAAGCAGTTTCTTTTGGATCTGGCGCTCAAAGTTTACAAGCTTTGGTTTCAGGTAAAATTGAAGCAACTTTACTAAATCCATCAGAAGCAGTTGCAATGATTGATGCTGGTAAAATTAAGCCAATCATTTTGTTGCACGATAAAAAAATGTCAGACTTTAAAAAAGTTCCAACTTCATATGATATGGGACATAAAGTAAAAGTTGTAACGACTAGAGGGTATGCCGTTCTAAAAGGTACGCCACAGTCAGTGATTGACGAAATCTCAAAAGGGATGGTGAAAGCTATGAAACACGAAACTTTCGCAACTTATTTAACAGGAGCAGGTCTTGACCCTAAAACTAGTCCAGCCGGCACTGAAATTTGGGACAAACAACTAAAAGAAAATTATAAAAAAGCTGACAAAGCTCTAAAAGGCTTAGGATTGACTAAGTAGATCTCTATGTCTAATGAATCTAACTTTGCGTCTGATAAATCAGGCGCAAGGTTTTATCACAAGAAAGATTTATATTTAGCGATTATACTCGTCGCTTTTGGTGCTTTTGTTTATTATGAGGCAGATAAATTTCCACCGGCGCCTTTAGTTTTAGGAGACACCATAAATGCTGATGTTTTTCCAAAAATATTAGTAGTCGTACTTTTGTTTTTGACAGCAATTATTCCGTTCGAATTTAAAATCACTCCTGAAAAAGTAGCCAAAATTGATAAAGAAAGAAATGAAAGAACAATATCAATCACTTGGATTACGATTGTAATGTTACTGACAATAGTTTCATTAGCAAATTTTTTAGGAGCTGTTTTAACAATGTTCACTACTTGTTTGATTTTTCCGTTAGTCTGGGGAGAAAAAAATTATGTTGCTGTAGCTATATATGCAATTGTATTTCCAGCGTGTGTTTATTTATTATTCAACCAGTTGCTTGGTTTGTATTTTGAACCTGGCTTATTAGAAATATTTAAAAAATAATTATGGAAGATGTTATAAAAGGTTTTGGTTTAATTTTAGAATTTAAAAATATCTTGCTAATCTTTGGTGGAGTTTTAGTTGGAGTTTTAGTTGGAGCTTTACCTGGATTAAGTTCTCCAATGGCAATTGCATTATTAATGCCATTCACAATCAGTTTAGATCCAGTCGCTTCCATATCCATGATGGCTGCTCTTTATTGTGCAGGTACGTTTGGTGGTTCTATAACAGCAATATTAATTAATGCACCAGGAGCACCACCTGCAGTAGCGACTGCACTTGATGGTTATCAAATGGCAAAAAAAGGTGAGCCTGGTAGAGCATTGGGTTTAGCTGCAATTTCAAGTGTATTGGGAGGTATATTTGCAATATTTGTATTTCTTTTAGCAACTCCATTGCTAGCTGAAATTGCCTTAAAATTTGGTCCTGTAGAGTATTTTGGCTTAACTTTATTCGCTTTATCAATGTTAGCCGCAATGAGTGGAAAATCTTCTATTAGAAATTTAATAGCTGGTACTTTGGGAGTACTTATATCAACAATAGGTGTACATTTAGCAACAGGTGTCGAAAGATTTGATTTTGGAGTTCAAGAATTAACAGAGGGAATAAAGTTTGTACCAGTACTAATTGGCTTATTTGCAATGTCGGAATTACTTAACCAGTCAAAAACACTAAATGATGCCGTAGAGAGAATGTCAGCTAGAGCTTTGAAATTACCAACTTTCTCAGAGTTAAAAGCTTTAAAAGGGACAATTTTAAGATCTTCAGGTTTAGGAACATTTATTGGCATTTTGCCAGCAGAGGGTTCTACAGTAGCTGCTATGATGGGTTATAATGAAGCAAAAAGATGGTCAAAGGAGCCAGAGAAATTTGGAACTGGTTCACCAGAGGGTATTGCAGGTCCTGAGGCAGCGAACAATGCTGCCGCGGGTGGAGCAATGGTTCCTACGTTAGCTTTAGGAATACCAGGCAGCGGAACAACGGCACTAATATTAGCTGCTTTAGTTATGCATGGCTTTAGACCTGGTCCATATTTAATAACAGAAACACCACACTTGGTTTATGCAATTTTTGGGGCTATGTTATTTGCAAATTTTGGATTTTTAGGAATTGGATTAGTGGGCGCAAAATTTTTTTCATACGTAACGTTTATACCTAAAAGATTTTTATGGCCTTCGGTATTTGTTTTTTCCTTAATTGGTTCCTATGCTTACAGTTCCGCTATATTCGATGTTTGGGTAATGTTATTATCGGGAATAATTGGTTACTTTGCATTAAGAAATGGTTTTTCACCGGCCCCTTTCGTTATGGGCTTGATTTTGGGAAAAATGGTTGAAGAAACATTTACACAATCAATGGTTATTTATGAAAATAATTTCTTAAATTTTTTTGAAAGCGGTGTATTTATTTTCTTTTTTATTTTAACTTTTGTAAGCTTATCAACTCCTTTTTGGGGAAAGATAAGAAATAAATTTTTTCCTGCAAAACCACAAAGTTGACTATAGATTTTAATAAAAATAAAGTTGCTGTAATTACAGGTGGCGCAAAAAAAATTGGTCGTGCAACAGCAAAAAAGTTGGCTCATCAAGGCTTTAATATTTTAATTCATACAGGTGGAAAAAGCATTCATGAAGCAAAAGAAACAGTAAAAATAGTAAAGAAATTGTCTGTGAAGTCTGATATGGTTTATGGAGATCTATATGATTTGAAAACTATTACGAAAATAAAAGAAGCAGCTCAAAAATTAGGGGTTCCTTCAATATTAATTAATAATGCTGGTTTAAGAATTTTCGATGAGTTTGAAAATATTAAATACGAAGACTGGAAAAAAGTAATGACGGTAAATGTCGATGCATCATTTTTATGCGCCCAAGCACTAATAGGCTTTATGGTTAAGCAAGGGTGGGGAAGAGTTGTTAATATCGGGGGATTATCAGCACACATTGGAGCAAAAGAAAGGGCTCATGTAGTGACCTCAAAAGCTGCACTCGTTGGTTTAACCAAAGCAATTAGCATGGAGTTTTTAGATAAGGGAGTGACTTGCAATTGTGTTGTTCCTGGATTTATTGAAGATTTTGATAGTAAAGAAAAGGCTTTATCAGGTCATTGGTTAAGACACCCGCAAACACCAAATTTAGTACTAAAACGTTTTGGCAATCCAGATGAGGTTGCAGAAGTAATTGCAAATCTTTGTAAGAAGGAAGCCAATTATATTAATGGTCAGATATTACATGTTAATGGTGGTAGCTTTACTCCATGATTATTGCAGAAGAATTTTCTAAATGGGCTTTATCATTAAAAACAAGCAAAATTACAGATAAGTCCAAAGAGGTCTTAAAATTTTTAGTTAAAGATATTTGTGGAATAATTGTTTCAGCTAGAAATGAAAAATATGTAAAAAGTTTAGTGAAAACTTATTCAGGATCTGGAGATATAATTTCCTTAGGTCACGGCAAGAAATTCGACCAATTTTCATCCGCAATTATTGCGGGAACTTCAGCGCATGGTGAAGATTTTGACGATACTTTTGAGGGTAATCCAATGCACGTTGGAGCCAGTATGATACCAGCTTTGCTATCTGCTGGCCAAAAATATAATTTAACTGGTGATCAAATCTTAAAAGCTTTAACTGTTGGTGCGGAATTAATGTGCAGATTAGCACTTGTTGCACCAACTGCCATGCATAAACAAGGTTTTCATCCAACAGCAATATGCAGCACATTTGGTGTTAGTGCAGGTTTATCTTCTGTATTAGGTTTAAATGAAAAACAAATGGTTTCCGCATTAGGAATATCTGGAAGTTTTACCTCAGGTATAATTGAATATCTTGCAGAAGGTTCTTGGACTAAACGAGTTCACCCAGGTTGGTCGGCTAATTCAGGAACCAATGCAACTTTAATGGCAAAATCAGGTTTTTATGGGCCAAGAACAATATTTGAGGGAGAACATGGTTTTTTTAAAGCATTTGCTTTGAAAGAAATAAAAAGAGATTTTTCTCATTTAACAGATGAACTTGGCTCTAGATGGGAAATAGAAAATCTAGCATTTAAACCATATGCCTGTGGTACAATGGCCCAACCTTTTGTGGATTGTGCTGTTAAACTAAAAAAAAAAATCAAAAGTGCATCTAAAATTAAATCTATCATTGCAAAAGTTGGAGAAGGAACCGTTCATCGATTATGGGAGCCAAACAAAGAAAAAAAGAAACCTTCAACGCCCTATTCAGCTAAATTTTCAGTGCCATACTGTGTTGCAGTTGGCTTTTTAAGAGGGGACGCAGGATTAAATGAATTTAATGAAGAAAGTATAAAAGAAAAAGAAATTTTAGATTTAGCAAATAAGATTAATTATGAAATCGATCCTAATGATGAATATCCAAGTAATTATACAGGAACATTAATTTGTGACACAGATGAAGGAATAATTACAGAGCATCAAAATTGTTTTAGAGGTGGTAAAAAACAACCATTAACTAAAGAAGATATTGATAAGAAATATAAAGCGAATCTTAAATTCTCAAAACTACAAGATAAAGAACAAGATAAATTAACAAAGTTTATTAATAATTTTTTTAAAAAACCAGCTTTTCAGGATATAGATTTTGAATAATCCATGGAAGAATTTAATTTAACTGAACTTGCAACAAACTTATCGTTTGCAAAAATATTAATTTTAATTACGGTAGCTTTTTTTGCATCTGTAATCTCAGGTATTTCTGGATACGGTGGGGGTATGACTTTAGGTTTATTAGTTTCTCCATTTATTCCAATAAAATTATTAGTTCCATTAATGTCTATATTTGTATTTTTTTCTAATTTATCCAGAATGTATTTTTACCGAGATCATGTTTTTTGGAAAAAAGGAATGTATTTTGCATTATTAGGTCTGCCATTCGTTATTTTGGGGACTAATTTTTATGCTTCTGTTTCTCCACAGATTTTATATTTTTGTCTAGGTTTTGGTTTAGGATTTATTGTGATTTTAAGAAGAGCATTTGCAAAAATCAATTTAACAATTGGCTGGTTTGGTCTTAGTGTTATGGCTATATTTTATGGAACGATCAGTGGAGTAATACTAGGTCCTGGTAGTGTTTTATTAACTGCTCTAGCCGCCAATGGTTTAATGGGGCCACAAATTGTAGCTACAGACTCTTTTATTACCCTCATTAACTGTGCAGCAAGATTAATATCTTTTCGACAACTTGGATTGCTAAACAATGAAACAATTTTTTTTGGATCCTTAATTGGATCTGTTGCTATCTTTGGATCTTATGTTGCAAGGAAAATAGCAGATAAATTAGGAGTCAAACTACACACAGTTATTATAGAGGTATGCGTTGTTCTGGGTGGTTCTGTAATGATTTATAGGGCATTCACTTTTTAAAAGACTTTAAAAAAATTTTCATAAATTAATTTTAAACTAGATAAAAAAATAACAATATATACGATATTATAAAATGTTTTTTGAGATATATTTTTTACAATCCAAAATCCAGAAAATATTCCAATTGGAATAAAGGGGGAGAGCATTAAGGATAATTTTAAATTTTCAAAATTTATAAAATTTAAAGGAATATAAAAAATTAATTTAAATATATTTAAAAAAAAAAAATATGTAATTCTAGTTCCTACATATTTTGTTTTTTCAAGTCTTAAAGGAACTAAGTATACACTTATTGGCGTTCCTCCTGAGTGAGCGCAAAAACCTGCAAATCCGGATGCAACCGACCAAAAACTTCCTTTGATCGTAGATGGATCTTTTTTAATAATGTTTTTATTAATTTTAACATAATAATTTAGTGTAAAAAAAAGACCAATAAAACCAATTATTAATTTTAAATGTTTTTCCTCAAAAAATGAAAATGTATAATATCCAATAATCGTTCCGAGCAAGCCAGCGGGGATCATGAATTTAAGATTTTTTTTACTAAAATTTTTTCGGTACTTATAAAATGCTATCCAGTCCATTATTATTAGCAGAGGCAAACAAACTGCAAGGACCTGAGGCAAAGGCATAACGAGCAGCATCAATGGAATTGCAATTAACGCTAAAGAACCTATTGCTGCTCCCTTAGCTATTCCAAATAGTATAATTGCTGGTGCAGTACATAAAATAAAATTAAAAGTTGAGTCCATTTATTAAAAATAAAATTATCAAAATTATATTGATTAAGCTTTATTGATATCGATTGGCTTACCTTCAAGCCAAGTTGTTTCTTCTCCTAGGTAATGTTCTTTTTTCCATATAGGTGTTTTCTTCTTAATCTCCTCAATAATGAACCTTGAAAACTCATAAACTTGAGCTCTATGTTTGCAAGCGACTGCTATGATTACAGAAATACCTCCAAGAGGTACATACCCTTTTGCGTGCTCCACAAAAGCTGTGGGATGTTCTAATTTTAATTTATTAATTGCGTCTTCGTATATTTCTTTAAAACTTTTTTTAACCATAACGTCGTGTGAGTCGTAGGTAATTCCTGTAACAGTTTTATCGTTATTATGATCCCTAACAGTACCTAAAAAATATAATGATGCACCACATTTTTGTGACTCAATAAATTTTTTCGCTTTTTGAATTGTAATTTTTTCTTTACTATTATCTATGACTTCACAATGAAACATTAACCACCTCCAATTGGTGGGATAATTGAAATTGTTTGATTTTTATCTAATTTAAAATCGTCATTTACGATTTCATTATTTTGAGAACTGAATGCTGATTTTTTTACCATTTCTAAAAAATTTTTATTTTCAGGAAACTTTTTATTAACTAAACTTTCAACTTTTTTTCTTAAATCTTTAATTTTGATTTCTGAGTCAAAGTTAAAATTTAAATAATCCTGATCTGAAAATTCTCTACATACACCAAATAATTCTAGTTTAATTTTCATAATCAATATACTTTACTTTTTCACCCTTTTTAATGAAATTAGATTTTTGATCAAGTATAAGCCAGCAATTTGCTTTAACTAAACTATTTAATTTATAAGATTCTTGATCTGGGATAATCTGGATTCCAGATTTTGTAATTAATCCTCTTCTTAATTCTGTTAAATTTGGGTTCTTTTTATAATTATGTGAAATTTTCCAACTTTTAAATTTCATTTTTAAGTTTTGCATTGAAAAAATCATTGGAGCAATAAGAAAATGGAAACTAACGATAGAAGAAACAGGATTCCCAGGAAGTCCAAAATAATAGTTTCTGTTTTTAATTGCAAATAAAGTAGGCCTCCCAGGCTGCATACCAATTTTGTGAAATAAAATTTTATATTTCTTTTGCTTTAAAAAGCCTGGAAAATAGTCTTTATGACCAGCAGATACACCACCCGTCGAGACAATAATTGAATTATTTAATTTTTTAATTTTAGCAAAAATTTTATTTATTGAATTATTATTATCTTTTACGATACCCAAATACTTAAAATTAAAATTATAAACTTCTTTGTAACTTTTTATATATTCAGGAATTGAATTAATTACTTTGTCATTAAATTTGATTTTATCTGAAATTTCATCTCCCGAACAAAACAAAATTATATTAGGAGTTTCGTAGATTGAAATATTTTGGTTCCCCGAGGATTTAATCAATAATTTTTTGGCAGGTGTTATTTTTTGATTTTTTTTAATTAATAGGCACCCTTTTTTAAAATCTGAGCCTTTTAATCTCACATTTTCAAATTTTTTAATTTTTTTCGGTATTTCAACTAGCCCATCAATTAACTCAATCCGCTCATAAGGTAACATACAATCATATGGGGGAATAATTTTTCCACCTGTGCTTACGCGGTAACAAGTATTCTTAATATATTTAATTTTTTTATTTTGACCGACTGCTAATTCACCGTTTATTTTAAAATGACTATTTTTTCTAGTGTCAGATGATTTAAACACAAAACCATCTAATAAACTGTTGTTAAAAGATGGATTATCCTTTTTAGCATAAATGTTTTCAGAAAGGATTTCATTTTTTAGATTTTGTATAATTTCCACCTTTTTATTGTTTTTTGATACTTTTAGAACTGTATTTAGAGCTTCTTTATACGAAGTCATGTTTATTTAAGGTGGGATAAAAACTCAGGTACTCCGTTAGGATTAATCCAAAGCCCACTTT